>JANXAU010000079.1 GCA_025061735.1 Candidatus Bipolaricaulota bacterium | reverse complement strand
CCAGAGAGGTGGCCTATGGCACTACGAGAAGACGCATTGGAATACCACAGCCGACGTCCTCCCGGCAAATGGGAGATCACCCCGACCAAGCCCTGCCTCACCCAACGCGATCTGTCGCTGGCCTACACCCCCGGCGTTGCCGAACCGTGCTTGGAGATCCAGAAGAACCCCGAAGACGCCTATAAGTACACGACCAAGGGCAACCTCGTCGCCGTGATCACCAACGGCACGGCCGTCTTGGGATTGGGCAATATCGGCGCGCTGGCGGGCAAGCCCGTCATGGAGGGCAAGGCCCTCTTGTTCAAGCGCTTCGCCGATATTGACTCCATTGATATCGAAGTCAACACCGAAGACCCCGAACTCTTTATTCAGACCGTCAAGCTCCTGGAGCCGACTTTTGGGGGGATCAATCTCGAAGACATCAAAGCTCCGGAGTGCTTCTACATCGAAGAGACTCTGAAGAAAGAGATGCGCATCCCCGTCTTTCACGACGACCAGCATGGCACGGCGATCATTTCAGGGGCCGCACTGCTCAACGCGCTGGAGCTGATCAACAAAAAGATAGATCAGATCAAGATCGTCTTCAACGGCGCAGGCGCCTCAGCGATTGCAACGGCCGAGTTCTACGTGACGCTCGGGGCCAAGCGCGAGAATATCATCATGTGCGACACCAAGGGCGTCATCTACCAAGGGCGCACCGAGGGGATGAACCCGTATAAAGAGCGTTTCGCTGCCAAGACCAAGGCGCGCACCCTGGCCGAAGCGCTGGTGGATGCCGACGTCTTCGTGGGGCTATCGGCGGCCGTTGGCGGGCTGGTCACCCCCGCGATGGTCAAAAGCATGGCCAGAAGCCCGATTATCTTCGCGATGGCCAACCCCATGCCAGAGATCTTGCCCCACGAGGCCAAGGCCGCCCGCCCCGATGCGATCGTGGCTACCGGGCGCAGCGACTTCCCCAATCAAGTCAACAACGTCTTGGGGTTCCCGTTTATCTTTCGTGGGGCGCTCGACGTGCGCGCCACCCAGATCAACGAGGCGATGAAGGTCGCGGCGGCCAAGGCGCTCGCGGCGCTGGCCAAAGAAGACGTCCCCGACTCGGTCGCCAAGGCCTATGGATTAGAGTCGTTGCACTTTGGCCCCGATTATCTCATCCCCAAGCCCTTGGATCCCCGGGTCTTGCTCTGGGAGGCCCCCGCGGTCGCCCAAGCCGCAATGGAGTCCGGCGTCGCGCGCGTGAAGATCGATATAGAAAAATACAAAGAGCAGTTGGAGGCGCGCCTGGGCAAGTCCCGCGAGATGATGCGCATCGTCTTCAACAAGGCGCGAGCCAACCCCAAGCGAATCGTCCTGGCCGAGGGCGAGCACGAGAAGATGATCCGCGCCGCGTATCAGATGGTCTTCGAGCGCATCGCCAAGCCCATTCTCTTGGGCGATGCCCAGACGATCCGCGCTCGTGCGCAGCAGCTCCAGATCCATCTCGACAGCATCGAAGTCATTGACCCGCGTACGGACTCGCGGCGTGAACGCTATGCCCAAAGATTATACGAGCTGCGATGTCGTAAGGGCGTCGCCCTCAACGAAGCCTACGAGCTGATCACCAAGCCCAATTACTTTGCCGCCGTGATGGTCGAGCTGGGCGACGCCGACGGGATGATCGCGGGCTTGGGCTTTCACTACCCCGAAGGGCTGCGCCCTATCTTGCAGATCATCAAGACGTGCCCCGACTGCAAGACGATCGCCGGGGCGTATTTGGTCACGCTCAAAAATCGAGTTCTGCTCTTTGCCGATGCGACCGTGAACGTCGAGACCGATGCCGAGAAGTTGGCCGAGATCGCGATCTTGACCGCGCGCCTGGCCAAAGACTTCGACATCGAGCCGAGGATCGCCATGCTCTCGTACTCGGACTTTGGAGGGGTGCGCCATGCGCGCACGGAGCGGGTGCGCCAAGCCGTCGAGATCGTGCGGCAGCGGGCCCCCGATCTCATCGTAGATGGCGAGATGCAGGCCGATACCGCGCTCATCCCCGAGATCCTCAACGGCGGCTATCCGTTCAATCGGCTCAAGGAGCCGGCTAATATCTTGATCTTCCCCAACTTGGAGTCGGGGAACATCAGCTATAAGCTGGTGCAGTCGCTGGCCAATGCCGAGATCGTCGGGCCGATTCTGATCGGGACGCGCAAGCCGGCCCACGTCCTGCAGCGCTATCACGAGGTCAAAGATATTGTGAATCTGGCGGCGATTGCCGTCGTGGAGGCCCAGAAGCTCGAGGAGCTGGCTATCCGAGGCTGCTGCGATTGACTACGATCTTTTCAGGACGCGTCGCAGCTCGCGGTCGGACTCTCGCTTTCTGATCTGTTCGCGTTTGTCGTACTTGGCCAAGCCCTTGGCGAGCGCCAGCTCGACCTTGGCCCAGCGGTTCTTAAAGTAGATCTTTAATGGGATGAGCGTGTAGCCTTTCTCTTTGACTTTGGACTGCAAGCGATGGATTTCTGTTTTTTTGAGCAAGAGCTTGCGCTTGCGCAATGGATCGGGGTTGTAGCGATTGCCTTCTTGGTAAGGGGCGATATAGACGTTGACCAAAAAGACTTCGCCGTTGCGCACGAGGGCGAAGCCGTCTTGCAGGCTGACGCTGCCCCGGCGGACGGATTTGACCTCGGTGCCGGTCAAGACGATCCCCGCTTCGAGGGTCTCTTCGATCCGATAGTCGTGCCGGGCTTTGCGGTTGGTCGCAGCGATTCTTGTGCTCATGGGGTAAGCGTGGGCTTTCTCTTCGCCCGTCGGAGACGGGCGAAGCCGAACAGTCCAGACGAAGTCTGGTGGCGGGGGAGGGACTCGAACCCTCTACCTGCCGCTTATGAGACGGCCGCTCTAACCAGATGAGCTACCCCGCCGCTCTTCAAGTTAGTCTAGCACGTCTTGGAGGGCTTGGCAACCCTCTAAAAAAGAGCGTGCCGCCCGAGGCGGCACGACAAGCAGTCTAGGTTTGGTTGCGGGGGTCGGATTCGAACCGACAACCTCCGGGTTATGAGCCCGACGAGCTTCCTGTTGCTCCACCCCGCACGTGCGTCTAAATTATAGCACTTGGTGGGGCGGATCGCAAGTCTGAGCTATTTCTTATAGTACTGCGCGTTGATCTGGATATACTGTCTCCACTGTTCGGGGACGTCCTCTTCGGGAAAGATCGCCTGTACGGGGCAGACGGCGGCACAAGCACCGCAGTTGATGCACGTCGCCGGGTCAATAAAGAGCTGCTGGACGTTGGCAAAGTCGGGTTCGTCTTTTCGGGGATGGATGCAGTCTACGGGGCAGACCTGGACGCAATCGTGCGACTTCACCCCTACGCACGGCTGACAGATCACAAACGCCATACACTCCCCCTGAGTACAAGAATTTAAAAATCGTGCCGAGTATAGCAGATGGCGGGGAGTAGAGCAACTTAGTCGTGGGCGGCTTTGGCGGCGAGTTCGGCTTCGACCCGCAGGCCGCGCTTGGCGTAGGCCGCGCTCAGCTGCTGAAAGAACTCGGCGCGCGCGCCTTCGGGGAGATTGCTCAAATAATGCGCGATCCCCTTGGTCGCCTGCGTGATCATGCGATGATTGAGCGCGCCGGTAAGCCGATACAAGTCCTTGGGCGCAGCAAATTCTATCAGCGCGTTGTCGTCGGTGTTGAGCGGTGCGCCGCGTACCAAATCCGCAACCTCGTCGCTGCCTAAGCGAAAATATGCGAGAAAATCAGCAACCGACGCAATCCCAATTCGCGCTAGGTCTCTTTTCACTGCTTCCCTCTCCAAGCGCTCGCCTAGACGCTCTATATCAAGCTCCACCGGGCGCCCCGATGAGACCAAGAGCAAGTCTGCCCCCAGGAGCGTGTTGAACACGTAAACGTAGGGGAAGACCGAGCGCACCGTGGCGATGAGCGCGCGCATGTTCTCGGGGGACATCGAGTACATCTGGACCCATTGGACGAAGAGCCCATCGTCTTTGAGCTTGCGGCGCACGATCTTGAAGAACTCCTGAGTGAAGAGATTCGACGGCCCGCTCATCCACGGGTTCGACGGCTCCGAGATGATCACGTCGTATTGCTTAGGCGTGACCAAGAGATAATTGCGCCCGTCGTTGACGATCAGCGTCGAGCGCGGGTCATCTAGGGGCTTATTGTTGACGAAGTCGAACTGGCGGCTGGCCTCGACGACGGCTTCTTCAATCTCCACGATCGTCAATCGCTCGATGGGGTGCTGCAACGCCGAGCCGGCCGTCGTCCCGCTCGCTAGGCCGATCACCAAGACGTCCTTGGGATCGGGATGGAGCATCAAGCCCACGTGCCCACTGAAGATCTGCGTGGGCATATCCGAGTACGACGACGCGTCGATCTTGCCGTTGTTGATGAGCAAGATGCTGTCTACCATCTGGTCGCCCAGCTTCTGCGGGGGGATCGTCTTCTCCCACGCCACGGTGATCGTCCCGCTGTAGCCCTCTTTGTAGAAGAGAATCTCGAGACGGTTGACGTAGCGGTCGAAATCCGCGCGCGTGGGGATATAGCCTTCGGGGGCTTGAGGGGGCTTCAAGCGGGGTGCGTATTGAAACATCCCGCTGGACATGACCAATCTATTCCAATCGGGGGTGAACAAGACGACGACCAGCATAGCGACGACGGGCAGAGCGTAGCTCGAGAGGCGTCCGAAGGACCATCTGGAAGAACTCCGCCATGCGAACAGCGCTGTCACTAAGCTCAAGCCCAGATAGATAAAGATCGTGAGAATGACGGTGTTCTGGATACCAACAGCGGGGATGAGCAGAAAGCCCGCGGAGAACGAGCCTAAGATTGCGCCGACGGTATTGGCGGCGTAGATGCGCCCGATGGTGCGGCCCGCGGCGCCGCGCTCCGCGGAGAAGACTTCGACGACCGCGGGGAAGATCCCCCCCATAAAGAGCGTCGGCAGATACATCACCAGAAAACAGATCAAGAACTCTAAGCCAAAGAGCACTTCTACGGATTGCGAAGCCCCCCATCGGTGAAAGATCGTCGCGAAGAGAAAGGGCAATTGATTAAAAAGCAAGAGCGTCAAGAACGTCGTCGCGCCGATGAGCACCTGGAGCCAGCCCAGCGTCTTCAGCCCGTCTAGCTTGAACGCTTCGATCAAGCGAGAGAACGCGAAGGCGCCTACGGCTAAGCCGACCAAGAACGTCGCCAACATCACGCTGAATGCATAGACCGACGGGCCGAGCACGAGCGAGAGCACGCGCGTCCAGGCGACTTCGAGCACCAGAGCCGCAAAGCCCGTGAGCGCGAACGAGAGCAAGACATACGCGCGTATGCGCCTCTCTTCTGGCTTGGAGCGGCCCTCTTCGGTTGGGGGCTGCGGCGAAATCCGCTGGGGGCGCAAGAGAAACTCCTTGAGCTTGCCCGACGACGCGAAGACGACGAGCGCGATCAAGCCCGCCAGCAGAAAATTAATGAGCGAAGCGGTGAGCACCGTTTTGGACAGTCCCAGCGCCGGGATGAGCACAAAGCCCGACGAGGCCGTCCCCACGACCGCTCCAAATGTGTTCACTGAGTAGAGCGTGCTCACGCTGAGGCTGAGCTGCCCTTGGGGCACGAGCGCGTAGAACTTAGACAAGACGGGCAACGTCCCCCCCATGCACGTCGTGGGGATCATCAAGACCAAAAACGCCAGAACAAACCGCACCAGACTGAACAGATAGTAATTGGGCGAGAAGTGATCCCAGACCCATTGATAGACGGGGACGAGCGCCGCAAATATTAAGGGGATGAAGAGCGCATACGCGCCGATGATCGCCTCTAAAGCCCCGTAGAGCAACAGCGGTGACCCTCGACGGTCAATCCAGCGCCCAAAGAGATAGCTCCCCAGCGCCAAGCCCGCCATGAACGCCGTCAAGACGGTGCTGACGGCAAAGGCCGTCGAGCCGAAGATCAGCGTCATGTGGCGCACCCACGCGACTTGGTAGATCAGCGCTGTTCCCCCAGAGAGCAAAAAACAGAGAAAGACCGTAGCGGAGATCCACCAGGGCAGCGAGAGCGCTCGCGCAGGCATAAATTTAGGAAGCCGTTGCTGGCTGTGGCTTGGGGGCCTCCGTAGGCTTGACGAATCCCGTGCCCGCGGGGATGAGCTTGCTCACGATGATGCAGGGCTTGAGGCTCTCGAGATAATCGACTTTGCCCTTGAGCGCTGCTTCGGCGAGCACCGTGGTCGTCCGCTGGAACGAGGCGGCCGAGAGCCACGACTTCGTCTCCAGAGCCGACTTAGAGATGCGCAAGAGGACGCGCTCGGCGCTGGGCAGCTTGTACTCCGCGATGCGCTGCGCTAGCTTCTCTTTGCCGCGCTCTACGGTGATCTCCGTCACGCCAGCGCGCAGCGCCGCGCGCAACAACTCGCTGGTGATCGCGCTGCCCTTGGGGGCGATCACCGTGCCCTTCTTATCGGTCAGCGGGGCGCCCAAGGTCAACCCCAACACCTCCTCGCGCGCAGCCCGAATCTTCTTGTTCTCCTCCAACAGACGCTCGTTCTCCAGACGGAACTCCTCCAAGATCACCAGCTCGTTGGGGAAGAACTTGGAGTCCCCCGGATCGAGAATGCGCACGTTGTTGAGCATCTGGCGGATCACGAGCTCTAAGTGTTTGTCGTTGATATCTACGCCTTGGCTCTTGTAGACTTTATGGATCTCGGCGAGCAGATAGGTGCGCGTCTTGTCCACCCCCGCGATGCTCAGCAGCCGATGGGGAGAGATGACGCCCTTGGAGAGGAGATCGCCCTCTTGGACTTTATCGCCCAGGCGAACCACCGGCGGGCTCGACAGCTCTACCGAGGCTTCGTAGTGGAAGGTGATCTCGGTCAGCTCGGGCGAGATCTCTTGAACGCGATCGATGTGCATGACGCGATTGGAAGGCAAGGTGAGCGCAAAGAGCGGATCGCCTACCTCCACCCACTCGCCATCGGTGCGCAGCACCGTCACGTCCTCGGTGAGGGGATACTCCTTGCCCTGTTCGGGTTGGTAGACGATGATCTGATTCGCGGTGACCACCGCGACTCCGGAGGTCTCCGCCCGCAGCTCGATGGGGATCGACTTGCTGGAGAGCTTCTCCCCGGCGACGACTCGATCCCCCGGATTGACCAGACGGCGTGCCCCATACGGCAAGCGATGGCGCACCCGGTTCTCCGTGCCCTTCTCTTTGATAATGATCGCGCGCTCTTCGTTCTCGATCACTTCTTCGACGATCCCGTCTACTTTGGCTATGGCGGCTTCTTCGTGGAACGGCCCGGCGATCAGCATATTTTGAGAGATCTTCTGGCCGTTCTTGACCGCCGGTTCGACCCCGTCGGGGAGGGTATAGACGCGGTCGTTCTCGTCCAAGTCCAGCAGATAGAGCCGGCGTGTGCCCTCGGTCTCGATGATCCGCACGCAGCCGCGGCGCAGGCTCCTCCCCTGAAGCAGTTGGTCGGCCGTCAGGGCGGCTCCCGTGTTGATTTTGGGGCACAAGAGCGTGGGAATGCGAATATGCTTTTCGTCTCCGCGCAGCTCGACGGTCATGCGGCCTGATTCGGGAGACTGCTTCAGATCAACGATCACGCCGCTGATGGGAGCGATATCGGCCTGGGCGCTGCGCAGGGCTTTGCGCGCTTCAAACAGCTCTTCGGCCCGCGGCAACCCCTGCGTGATGTCAAAGCCCGCCACCCCCCCTGTATGGAACGTCTTCATCGTCAGTTGCGTCCCCGGCTCCCCGATCGATTGAGCCGCGATGATGCCCACGGCCGTCCCCAGCTCGACGAGGCGATGGGTGCTCAGATCCAGGCCGTAGCACTTCTGGCAGACGCCGCGGCGCACCGCGCAGCGCATCGGAGAGCGCACGACGATGTTGGGGCGCAGGCGCACGCGCTCGATCCCCAGCGCGCGGATCTTCTCTGCGAGCGCGCGCGTGATCGGCTCATCTTGGGCGACCACGACATAATTCGTCTTGGGGTCGCGCACGTCTTCGGCGGCCTTGGCCCCAATCGCCTTCTCTACAAATTTGGGGTCTTGCGGGGAGAGCGTCGCGCTGAGGTTGCCCAACTTCTCGGCGCGCTCCCGGTCGAAGATCTCGCCCGCGGGCAGCAGCAGCTCCCCTAAGAAGCGCACGTCTTGGGCCGCCACGCGCCCGTAGATGCGCTCGGCGATCGTCTCCATCACTTCGCTGGGCTTATTGAAATAGAGCGGATCGATCTCGACGCCGTCGGTGGTGCCGCAGTCTTCCATCTTGACGATCAGCTCTTCGGTGGCGTCCACAAGACGGCGCGTGAGATAGCCCGAATCGGCGGTCTTGAGGGCCGTATCGGCCGTGCCTTTGCGGCCCCCGTGCGTGCTGATAAAGTACTCCATGACGTTCAGCCCCTCGCGGAAGTTGGAGATGACCGGCATCTCGATGATGCGTCCGGAGGGATCGCTCATCGGGCCGCGCATCCCTGAGAGCTGCTTGACTTGGGTCTTGGAGCCGCGCGCGCCGGAATCCACCACCATGTAGACGGGATTGAATCGGTGCTGCGCGAGGTTCTGCATGGTCACGTCGGCCACGCGATCTACGGTCTCCATCCAGATCTCGATGACTTTGGTGCGGCGCTCGTCGTCGGTGACCAGGCCGCGCTCGTAGCGCTCGTTGACCTTGCGGACGCGCTCGAGTGCCTCTTTGAGAATCTCGGACTTTTGCGAGGGGATGAGACAATCCCGCACGGCGATCGTCAGCCCGGAGCGCGTGGCAAACGCAAACCCTAGCTCTTTGAGGTCGTCCAGCAGTTGGGTGGTGCGCTCCAGGCCATGCCGGAAGTAGCACTCCATGATGACGTTGTAGATCGCATCGGAGTCGAACTCTCGGTTATAATCGCGCAGGTCTTTGGGGAAGACGCTGTTGAGCAAGGCGCGCCCCAGCGTCGTATCGATCACTTGGCCGTCGATGCGAATCTTAACGGGGCTGTGGAGCGAGATGATCTTCTCTTCGTAAGCGCGCTCGGCCTCGGTGATGCTGGCGAAGTATTTGCCCTTGCCGGGCCCGTCGGGATCGAGCAGCGACAGGTAATAATAAGCGAAGATCGCGTCTTGGGTGGGGACGCTCAACGGGCGGCCGTTGGCTGGCGAGAGGATGTTTTTGGTAGAGAGCATCAGCTCGCGCGTCTCTTGGACGGCCGCTTTGCTCAAGGGGAGATGGACGGCCATCATGTCGCCGTCGAAGTCGGCGTTGTAGGGGCGACAGACAAACGGATGGATCTGAATGGCTTCGCCGTCTACCAAGATCGGCTCGAAGCCCTGGATCCCCAGGCGATGGAGCGTGGGGGCGCGGTTGAGCAAGACCGGGTACTCTTTCACTAATTGCTCTAAGATATCCCAGACTTCGGGCATCTCGCCGGAGAGCGCTTTGTTCTTGACCTCATCGAAATTGGAGATGACGTTCACGCCCTGTCCTACGCTTAGGTGCGCCAGCACAAAGGGCTTGAAGAGTTCGAGGGCCATCTTCTTGGGGATGCCGCACTGATGCAGCTTCAGCTTGGGGTTGACGACGATCACGGCACGTCCAGAGTAATCGACGCGCTTGCCCAAGAGATTTCTTCGCAAGCGCCCGTGCTTGCCCTGGATGCGCTCGCTCAGCGACTTGAGGGGGCGATTATCGCGTCCCAAGATGGGGCTGTCTTTCTTCTCGTTGTGGATGAGGGCGTCTACGGCCTCTTGCAGCATGCGCCGCTCGTTTCTCAAAATCACTTCGGGAGCGTCGATCTCCAAGAGCTTCTTCAGGCGATTGTTTCTGTTGATGATTCTTCTATACAGATCGTTGAGATCGGTGGTGGCGAACTTGCCGCCTTCTAGTAAGACAATCGGGCGCAGTTCGGGGGGAAGGACGGGAATAACCTCCAAGACCATATGCTCGGGCTTGTTGCCGCTGCGTTGGATCTGTTGAACGATCTCTAGACGCTTGAGGAGGCGCTTGCGCCGGCCCTCGGTGGGCTCTTGGGCGATCTGCTGGCGCAACTCCTCTTCCAGGGCTGCCAGGTCGAGATTGGCTAAGACGCCCTTGATGCCCGCGGCGCCCGTCTCGGCTTCAAACTGTCCGGGGTAAAGCTTCTCATAGGCCTTCTTCTCCAATTCCCACAGGCGATCCCCGACTTTCAACGGAACTTGGTTCCCCTTCACTTGGGTGACCAGATAGATCAAGCTGTCGACTTGTTCGGTGAGCTTGCGTCCTTTGAGGTCGGGGTAGACCGTCTTGAGGAAGTTGAATTTTGTCTCGGAGAGCGGGTTCTCGCGGTAGAGCTTGGCGAGCGGCTGGCCCGGCTCTACTCGCTCTCCGGAGGAGACGAGCAGCTCGGCATCGGGGGGCACGGGGAAGGCCCGCGTCGACTCCGAGAGCTTAATCAGCTTGATCTCCTCGCCGTTGCCCAGTTTGGTCTTCTCAAACGAGACCTTGCCGGCGCCTTCGGCGCGCACCTCGTAATCGGCTTCTAGCTCATAGAGGCGTTCGGCGGTGAAGCGCCTCTTCTCGCCCAAGATTTGGAGCTGGGAGCCATAGATGAGGTCGCCTTCGGCGAAGTCCGAGCGATCGGATTGGGTGACCAGATAGATCTCTTCTTCGATGGGGGTCGTCTCGTAGTAGGCGATCTTCTTAAGGGTAGCGCGCTTGATGCCCAGCAGCGTGCTGAGCGGGGAGGAGATGCCCTTGAGGTACCAGAAGTGGACGACGGGGCTGGCCAGCTCGATGTGGCCCATATTGGAGCGGCGCACATCGGAGCTGGTGACGAGCACGCCGCACTTTTCGCACGTGATGCCCTCGTACTTACGCCCGCGGTATTTGCCGCAGGCGCACTCGAAGTCGTTCTCTGGGCCGAAGATCTCTTCGGCGAAGAGGCCGCCGCGTTCGGGCTTGTGCGTGCGATAGTTGATCGTTTCAGACTCGGTGACCTCGCCGCGCGACCAACTGCGGATCTCTTCGGGAGAGGCTAAACCGATGCGCAATTTGGCAATATCATCGCCGCTGTACACCACGTCTCACCCCAGACTTTGATAGCGCGGGAGCGACTCTCTTAAGTGCTTGAGCTGGTGTTGGCCGTGTCGCTGGATTCCCGGGTGTCAGTGTCGCTGGATTCCCGGGAGCGACGATAGGTCGTTGTATAGAAGCCGCTGCCTTTGTAGTGGACCCCTACCCGCGCGGGAATCCGGTGGGCGCGAGGCGCCCCGCATTCCTCACAGGTGCGGACCGCGGCGCTATCTAGCGAATCTAGAACGCTGAACGTATGAGCACACGCTTCGCAGCGATAGCGATACAACGGCATATCCTTAGGAATCCTCCGTCTTCAGGCAAAGCAAGACTGCTGGGAAAGAAAGCACAAGCTCTCGCGAGAGCCGAATCCTCTAGCCGCCATCGGTCTGGTGAGTATACCAAAAAAATCAAGACCCTGCAAATGACCCTTCTGAAGGCTCGTTTCGTCCCGATGGACCAGCCTCTTCCGTTGGCCGCCTTGGCAAGGCCAGCTCCCATCGCTTATAATTTTGCGAAGGAGGACCCTATGGCCGTCGCTGCTCCTACAGAGATCCGCGCCCCGCGTGGCACGCGCTTAAGCTGCAAGAGCTGGCTCACCGAAGCCCCGCTGCGCATGTTAATGAACAACCTAGACCCCGAGGTCGCTGGAGATCCCGCAAACTTGATCGTCTACGGAGGAACGGGCAAGGCGGCGCGATCTTGGGAAGACTTCTGGGCGATTGTCAACACGCTCAAAGAGCTGGAGTTGGACGAGACGCTCCTAGTGCAGTCTGGAAAGCCCGTCGCGGTTTTCAAAACCCACCCCGATGCCCCAAGGGTTCTGATCGCGAATTCGCTCCTGGTGCCCCACTGGGCCACGTGGGAGAAGTTTAGAGAATTGGAGCGTCAGGGCTTAATCATGTACGGGCAGATGACGGCGGGCAGTTGGATCTATATTGGGACTCAAGGGATTTTGCAGGGCACCTATGAGACGCTCGCGTCGGTGGCGAAGCAGCACTTTGGCGGGTCGCTGAAGGGCAAGTTCGTGCTCTCGGCGGGCTTGGGGGAGATGGGCGGTGCTCAGCCGTTGGCGATCACGATGAACGAGGGCGTCGGGTTGATCGTCGAGATCAATCCCGAAAAGATCGAGCGTCGTCTGAAGACGAACTATCTTGACACGTGGACGCACGATCTCGACGAAGCCCTCGCTCTTGTGAGAGAGTACAAAGAGACCGGTCGGGCGATCTCAATTGGGCTGTTGGGCAACGCTGCGGATGTCTACCCGGAGCTTGT
>JANXAU010000075.1 GCA_025061735.1 Candidatus Bipolaricaulota bacterium | reverse complement strand
AGCCCGCCGTTATAAATAGGAACGTTGATCGAAGGATCCCCATCGTTGATCATGTGAAAGAGCGTCTTGAGACGATCCCAGTAACTGGTCGCTCGCTGGCTGAAGTTATCTCTTTTGTCTATCCTGCGCTCAATCTCGTCGCGCACCTTGCGGAGCGAGTAGTCGTCGTAGCGATCATCGCGCACAGGCAGAAGATCACGATCTTCTGCGTAAAGAATAAAGAGCAGACGATAGAGCAGCGTAAGTACGTTTTTATAGACCTCGTCAAGAAATTCTTGAGTGATCGCAGCCCCCTTATGCTGGGCGTCTTCAACAAAACCGCGAGCGAGCAAGATAAAAACTTCTTCAAATATCTTTTGCTTAAGGTCTTCTGTGACGCGCTCTTCGTAGTTCTTGCCCTCTTCAAGGGCAAACTGTAAGAACGTCTGATTTGGGCGCTCCGCTGTGGGCACGAACGCCTCACGGCGGAAGAAGAGATAGAAGAGCTTGAACGCTTCTAGTCGCTCTTCTAAGCTCAACCTAAACAAGCTTTGTGGATTAAGCAAAGGATCGAGATCAAATTCGATATAACCGTCAGTGCGCGACTTGGCTTTGTGATAATAGAGCCGCCAGAGACGACCGTTGGTAAGAATACCCCAGAGGATTTTACCGTTAGAAGCTGGCTCGACAATAGAAAGATAGCGCAAGATTTGGTTAGAAGGAGTTCCTCGATCAAGTGGGTCTCCACCGCGCTTATCTAACGGCTATCTAACGGCCGCCCGAAGCGTTTCGCTTCCAAGATCGCGACCCCATATTGATATTGATTGCTTCTATCTCGCTGGGCGCGGCGCTTGGACTCAGCATCTGGGAAGAGCAAAAAGTCCGGTCGGTCGCTCGCGGCTTGCCTAGGGGTCTTCTGCCGACTGCGAGCTTGGAAGCCCAATCTGTCTAAGATAGGCTCAATAAGGTCATCTTCAGTATCGGCCTCATCAGGAGCTTGGGCAGCATGAAGTGTGCAATAGCGTTCTTGGAACTCTTCCAAGAGAGCGGTCAAAGCTTGAGCATCGCTTTGCTGATACTCCGGTGTCTGTTGCACTCCTTCACTGAGAAAATAATGCGTGAAGAGACTGCCTTGAACTACACTCTCTAGAAAGCCGTGCTGCTGCTGGTTCATCATCTTGGTTCAAGAGTGTAATCAATCGAGGGCAGGCTGTGCAAGCTCTCGAGCGCTAGCTAATCTCGAAAAGCAGAGCGTCGCTCATCCACACCGGCCACCGCGAGCAGATCGCGCAAGACCCCCGCGGCCGTGACCTCCGGCCCCGCCCCCGGCCCCTGAATCACCAACGGATACCGATCGTAACGCCTCGTCCGAAAGACCACCAGATTCTCCGGCCCCCGCAAACGCCCCAACGGTGTCCCTTGAGCGACAAACTCTAGCCCCACACGGCACCCCTCCGCCGTGAGAGTCACCAGAAAACGCGGCACCCTCCCCTCCCGCCGAGCCGCCTCCACCTGCGCCCCCAACGCCTCGCTCACCCGCTGCAATTGTTCATAAAACCGATCGGGCACATAGGGACCTTCCTCCGGCGGCACAAACCCCGCAATCTCTATGTCTTTCAGCTCCAACGGCCGCCCCAACTCCCGCGCTAAGATGAGCGCCTTGCGCGCCGCGTCCCACCCCGCCACGTCCTCGCGCGGATCCGGCTCGGTGTACCCCAGCTCTTGTGCACGCCGAACGGCTTCTACAATCGTCTGCCCTTCCTCTAGGCACGCGCAGAGAAAATTGTTCGTACCGCTCAAGCACCCCTGAATCTCCCGCACTTGGTCCCCGCTATGCACCAGCGCGCGCAACGTCTTCAAGAGGGGCAGCCCCGCCCCTACCGTCGTCTCGTAGAGAAAAGAGGCCCCGCCCTCCCTCGCCGCCGCCAAGAGCCTCCGATGCTCCTCCAACCCCCGCACCAGCGGCTTCTTGTTGGCAGTGACCACGTGAATCCCCTTGCTCAACGCGCTCTCGAGGACGGGGCCTAATTCGTCCGCGCCGGTGGCGTCTATCAGCACCCAGAGGTCTGCATCGTCGGCGGGCAAGATGCGAGAGACCAACTCGTGCGCGCTCAAGACGGGAAGAGAGTTCGGCTCGAGCGTGATGGGGCGATTCTGACGCTTGGCGAGCAAGGCGCGCCGCAGCTCCTCGTCGGTCAGGCCCGTAGGGCGCAAGATCCCCCCCTGACGGCGCACCAGCGCGGCGACATGCACATCTAGACAAAAACGCTCTCGCCAGAGAGGACGCACCTCCCACAGTTGCTCTATAATCTCCGACCCCACTCGCCCCAACCCCACCTGCAAGAGCTTTAACGTTCTAGTTTTCAATCGCGTCTCCCTTCCCCAGCTCAAACCGATCGTGCAGAATCTGAAGCGCCTTCTGAGCGTGCTCCTGACGCACGATGCACGAGATCTTGATCTCCGAAGTGCTGATCATCTCGAGATTGATGCCCACGCTTGCCAGCGCGGCGAACATCTCCCCGGCGATCTCCGGATGGCTGGCGATCCCCCCGCCTACGATCGAGATCCGAGCGATCTCGGGATCAAACTGCACTTCAACAGCTCCCAACGATCTGGCCTTCTCCTGAATGATCGCCAGAGCCTCTTGAGCCTCGTCCTGAGCCACGACAAAGGAGATATCGCTCAAGCCCTCGTGCGAGATGTTCTGCACGATCATATCGGTCTTGATGCGCGCTTGCCCAAGGGGGACGAAGAGCGCCGCGGCCACCCCGGGCCGGTCCGGCACCCCGATCACCGAGATCTTCACAACGCGAGTATCGGCGACGACGCCGCGAATCCCGTGAATGTTCTCCATAGGGGCTACCTCCTGGATCCAGGTTCCTGGGGCTTCAGAAAGGGTCTGGCGAATCAACAAGGGGATGCGATAGCGACGGGCTAGCTCGACCGCTCTGGGATGGATGATCTGCGCTCCGACGCTGCCCAGCTCCATCGCCTCGTCGTAGCAGAGGGCTTTGAGAACGGCAGCGGTGGGCACGTGACGGGGATCGGCGGTGTGAAAGCCCGGCACGTCCTTGAAGAATTCGCAGCGCTCGGCTCCCAAGCCCGCAGCCAATGCGGCTGCGGTAATATCCGAGCCGCCGCGCCCCAGCGTCGTGATCTGGCCCTCGCGATCTACTCCTTGAAACCCCGCGACGATCACGATCTTACCTTGGGCCAACTGGCGCCGGATGGGGGCGGGGTCGAACCCGCAGATCCGCGCCTTGCGATGGACGCTGTCGGTCTGGATGCCCGCTTGCGCGCCGGTCATCGAGATGGCCGCCACGCCCTGGGCCAGCAACGCGAGGGCGAGCAACGCGGCCGACTCCTTCTCGCCCGTGGCCAGGAGGGCATCGTACTCGCGGCCAGCTTGGGATGGCTCGGGATGTACCTCGCGGGCCAGATCGATCAAGTCGTCGGTCGTGTCGCCGCGAGCCGAGACGACGATGACCATCTGGGTCCCCTCCGAACGCGCGCGCGCGATCTGCTTGGCGATCTCGCGGATCTGCCTGGGAGTAGCCAGAGAACTGCCCCCGTATTTTTGAACAAGAAGCGCCATAGAAACTCCTTTCGAAGTGAAGGCGATATGGGCTTCAAGCACTCAAAAAAATGCGAAGAAAAAGAAAAGAGAAGAGAGATCCCCCCTAGGGGGATCCGGTGGAGGTCAGAGAGATGAAGAAGCTCTTCGTTAACATGGCTGAGAGTTAGCCGAATTATAGCTCTCTGGGCGCTGAAAGTCAACCCCCTGCACTTGCACCGGCCTCTCCAATGCTCTATGCTAAAGTTGTGGAACACTTTTATCTAGAAAGAGACGGCCAAGTCTATTTAATTTGGGAGGGCGGGCGCTTGCGCTTTCCCACCGGCCCGCACGAGATCCCCTTTCCCTACGAGATCGTCCACACGATGCGGCTGCGCGACGAGCGCGTGCATTATGGCAAGCCGTTGATCGCGCACCACCCCGAGGACTGGTGGCACAAGGATCGCATCCCCGAGCTGGACGAGGCCCTGCCCCTTGTCCGGCTCGCCGTGAGCACCAGCCTGCCGCGTTTGACCGCCAAGGCGATCATCATCAAAGATGGGAAGCTCTTGATGGTGCGCCCCAAGCGAGGCTATAACGCGGGGCGGTGGGCCTTGCCCGGTGGGTTTGTGGGGTATGGGGAATCGCCCGAGGAGGCCGCCCTGCGCGAGGCCCGCGAAGAGACCGGTGTTCCCTGCCGGATCGTCCGCTTCTTGGGGACGGAGTCGCGGCTGGGCCGCACGACCAACTACCATTGGCATACGTTCTTCTATGAGGCCGAACTGGAGCACGAGCGCTTCCAGCCTGCCCCTGACGAGATAGAGGCCGTCGCCTGGATCCCCCTCGACCAGGCCCTCGGCGAGATCGGCTTCTACGAACGCCTCTGCCAGCGGCTGCGCCAAGAGCACTCAATCCCCTAGACTCCATCGGCCCTATCTCCCCCAAAGAGGGGGGGACTTGACAACCGGGTAGAAAAAGTGTATAATGCGACTTGAGATAGAATAACACTAAGTATACAATTCTACTCTGAGGCCACGAGCATGAGAAACACTGTCAGAAAGGACCTAGAGGCCTACAAGACGATCAAGGTGCCGATGTGGGTCTATGCCAACGCGAAGGAGGCCGAGCTGGCGATCCTGCGCAAGGGATTAGACCGGCTTCCCCATACCGTGCTCCAGCCGAAGAGTTGCCCGATCTGCAAATCCGAGCTGACTCAAGCCCAAACCGACGATGAGAACCCCAAGAGCTATTTGACGTGCCTCCACTGCGGCTACACCCAGCCGAAGTTTGAGGGAGGCACCGAGGGGATCGCCTTGGGGACGACGATCGGCATGGGCTTGGTCCATCTCTTGAATACGCTCTTTGGTACGAACACGCAACCAACAGAAGTGGGGACCGGGTAGTCTTTCTTAGGGTGGTGAGAGGAATGGGGGTCTATCTCTGAGAAGGACCCACCCGGTCCCCATTCCTTCTGTTGCGGCTCTTTATTATACCAAATGGGCCTGCGGCTCTCTAGTCCTAGACCAGCTCCACGCGGCTGTTGTCGGCCAAGACAAAGCTAAGGGCCTCGGGGCGGCGCGCTCTCTTCCCCAGCGAGACGTTCCGACCGATCAGGCTGTGATCCACGCGCCCCACCCCTGAAATCGTAGTCCCCTCCATGACGATGCTGTACTCGATCTCGCTGGCTTTGATCTGAGCGCGCGGGCCGATCGCCGTGAACGGCCCGATGAACGAGTCTTCGATGACGGCGTGCTCGCCGATCACCAGCGGGCCGCGCAGCTCAGAATTGATGATCTTTGCGCCGGCAGCTACTTGGACCCGGCCCTTCACTTGGGAGCGCCCATCTAACTCCCCCTCCAGGCGCGTCTCGATCTGCTCCAAGAGCAATCGGTTAGCGTGCAGCATATCTTCGGGCTTGCCCACGTCCTTCCACCAGCCCTCAACGAGATGGGGCACGACGCGATAGCCCTTCTCGATGAGCCTCTGAATCGCATCGGTGATCTCCAGCTCGTCGCGCCAGCTGGGCTTGATCTCGCGGATCGCCTCGAAGATCTTCTTGTTAAACAGATAGACGCCGACGATCGCCAGGTTGCTTGGGGGGTCTTTGGGCTTCTCGATCACTCGGACGATCTGGCCGTCTTGGAGCTGGGCCACTCCGAAGCTGCGCGGGTCTTCGACGCGAGTTAACAGAATAGACGCGTCGGCGTGTTGCCGCTGGAACTCGCGGACAAAGGTCGCAACGCCATTCTCCAAGAGATTATCTCCCAAGTAGACGAGAAAATCGTCGTGCCCGACGAACTCCTGCGCGCACGATACGGCGTGGGCCAACCCCTTGGGCTGGTGCTGCAAGATGTACGAGAGCTTCAGGCCCCAGCGCTCGCCATCGCCCAACGCGAGCTTAAACTCCTCTTCGCGATGAGGGCTGACGACGATGCCGATCTCGCGGATGCCCGCCGCGGCGATTGTCTCTAAGCTATAGAGAATCACGGGCTTATTGGCGATGGGGATGAGATGCTTGGCGCTCGTGTAGGTGAGCGGGCGCATCCGCGTCCCCTCGCCGGCGCAGAGAATCACCGCCTTCACGATCTCCCCTCCTCCCGGTAGACACACCGACCCTCTAGATAGGTGCGCTCGACGCGAATCTCGCTGATTGCTTTGGTATCTGTGGGATCTTCGCTCAAGACGACGAAGTCGGCGCGCTTGCCCACTTCTAGCGATCCCCACGAGCGCTCTTCAAACCCGGCATATGCGGCGTCCAGCGTATAGGCGCGAAGGGCTTCCTCAACGGAGACCCTCTGAACGGGATGGGGCGCGTGGACGACGCAGTGGATCCCGTATAAGGGTCCGAAGGGCATCCCGTCGGAGCCAAATGCTAACTTCACACCGGATTCTAAGACTTTCCGGTGGGGGTCGATCTGGGCGTCGCGCTCTGGGCCAAGGCGCGTCTCGTAGAGTTCCCCGGAGCCGCTCCACTGCACAAAATTCGGCTGCATCGACGCGATAATCCCCAGCTCTCTCATGCGCTCCAGCTGCTGGGGCGTGACCAGCTCGACGTGCTCGATGCGATGGCGTCTGTCTGGCGTTGCACCGGCGTATGCCAGCGCTTCGAGCGCGGCGTCTATCGCTCTGTCGCCGATGGCGTGAATCATGACTTGGAAGCCGTGGTCGTGCGCGCGCTGGACCAGGCGATTGAGATCGCTCTGCTCGTAATTGAGCTTGCCCACGCCGTCGGCGTCACGATATGAACGATGGAGCGCGGCGTTGCGCGCCCCGATCGAGCCGTCGGCGAAGAATTTGATCGCGCCTAGTTTCAGCGTATCGTCGCCGAACCCAGAGCGCAGCCCCAGCGCTATGAGATGCTCTAAGTGTTGGACTTCGATGTTGAGGCGCACCCGAAGTTGAAGCTTTTGAGCTTGGTGCAGGGTTGCGTAAGCCCGGAGGTGCTCCGGCTTGGCGATGTCGTGAATCGCCGTCACCCCCAAGCGATGCGCCAGCTTCACCCCGGCCAAGATCGCCGCTTGGAGCTGTCCGTCGGAGGGCTGAAGCTTTTGCAAGAAATGCCAAGCCGTCTCCTCGCGCAGCAGCCCCAAAGCTTCATCAAACTCCCCCGCGCGAGGCGTTACAGAAATCTTCTGAAGCGCTCGCGTGTTCGCACAGAGAATATGCCCGCAGACGCGAATCAGCACGACAGGGTGTTCGGGAGCGATTCGGTCCAAGTCGGCCTTAGTGATATAACGGCGCTCTGGCCAACGGGATTCGTCCCAACCGCGTCCCAGCACCCAGTGGGCTTCTTCGGTCTTCTTGACGCGCTCGCGCACGCGCTCCAGCGCTTCGTCCAGAGAGCGGGCTTCGCCCAGATCGAGATAGTATCCAGACTGGCGCAGCCCCACGCTGACCAAGTGCATGTGCGCGTCTACAAAGCCGGGGAGCACCGTCTTGCCGTGCAGGTCTTCGATCTGCGTCTTGGGGCCAGCGAATGGAAGAACCTCGTCGGGTCTCCCCACAGCAACGATCACGCCGTCGCGCACGGCCAGAGCCGAAGCGCGCCCACGCGTGACCGTCTCTATATTCGCGTTCTTGATAATCACATCGGCGTAGAGCACCGAACTCACC
>JANXAU010000054.1 GCA_025061735.1 Candidatus Bipolaricaulota bacterium | reverse complement strand
CCTGCAGCGCGGCGCAACCGATCCATAATCGCGCGCCCCAGCCCACGCTCTTCCACGCTCTCCACGACAATCACGTCCACGCCTTGGGCGTCTAGCTCGCGTAGGGCCGCAAAGAGCTGCTGTGCGTAACTTTCCAGATCGGTGGGCATCTGCTGCACCACGAGATCGCCATCTCCCAACTTCAGCGCCCGCTGCAGCAGCACCCCCACGCGCCGCCCCTGCGCCAGCAGCTCCCGCACCAGAACTTCTGCTTGCCCGTATTCTGCAAGTAGCAGCTTCGCCTGCGGCGCATAATGCCGATAGCGCGTCCCCGGCGAACGCCGCGCCGCTTCCCGATCCGTAGGCTCCAGTGTCCGCACCTCCCCCAAAACGGCGCGCAGCTCTTCCAACGTCACACCGCCGGGACGCAGCACCATCGGGGGATCTTGCGTCATATCTAAAACGGTAGACTCCAGTCCCACCAACGTTGGCCCGCCGTCTAGGATTAGCTCGATTCGTCCATTGAGGTCTTCTAAGACGTGCTGAGCGCGCGTGGGGCTGGGACGCCCGAATCGGTTGGCCGAGGGCGCGGCGATGGGGCACCCGCTCTCGCGAAGGAGCTGCTGGGCCACAGGGTGCGCCGGCACGCGCACCGCGACGGTCTCTAAGCCCCCGGTTGTCACGGTGGGGACGCACGCCGCTCGCTCCAGAACAAGCGTCAACGGGCCGGGCCAGAAGCGCTGAGCCACGTCCCACGCCCGCTCGGGAATCGCGCGGGCCAGCCGCTCCAGCTCCTGCGTCTGCGCGATATGCACGATTAAGGGATTATCAGAAGGGCGCTCCTTCGCCTCAAAGATGCGGCGCACGGCGCGCTCGTTGAGCGCATCCGCGCCTAGCCCGTACACCGTCTCGGTGGGAAAGGCGACCAGCCCCCCACCCCGAATCACCTCAGCGGCTCTGCGAATCGCAGTCTCATCGGCCACGAGCACTTCGGTGCGCATCGCGCCGATTATAGCGCAAAGTCGCAGGACTTGACAGCACGCGAACGACCGATTAAAGTGTGATCTCGATGAAGTACGCGATCGTCGTGGGCGACGGCATGGGCGATTACGCCTATGACGAGCTGAACGGACAGACGCTTTTAGAATACGCGCGCACGCCCCATCTGGATCGTCTTGCCCAGCGGAGCACGGTCGGCTTGGTCGAGACGATCCCGGCGGGCCTTCCACCGGGCAGCGACGTGGGGAATCTGACGCTCATGGGCTACGATCCCCAGCGCTACTATACGGGCCGCGCGCCGCTGGAGGCCGCGGCGCAGGGCATCACCCTGAATCAGCGCGATCTCGCAATTCGGTGCAATCTCGTCACGCTCGGTGATAACTTTTCCGTGATGCGCGACTACAGCGCAGGGCACATCCCCACCGAAGAGGCGCGAGGGCTGATCGCTAAATTGCAGCAAGCGCTAGGGGGAAATGGGCTAGAGTTCTACCCGGGCGTGAGCTACCGGCATCTGCTCATCTGGCGCGATGCTCCGATTGCTCCTGAACGAGCCTCCCTGACCCCGCCGCACGAGATCCCCGATCAGCCCATCTCTCAGTATCTTCCCCAAGGGGAGGGCAGCGAGAGATTCCGAGCGCTCATCGAGCGCTCGTGGGAGGTCCTCCGGGGTGCGCACCCCACGGCGAACTCGATCTGGCTCTGGGGCGCGGGGCGCAGCCCTCAGATGCCTACGCTCTACGAGCGCTATCGTCTTACGGGATCGGTCATCTCGGCGGTAGATCTCATCAAAGGGCTGGGGGTCTATGCGGGACTCAGAGTCATCAACGTTCCCGGCGCGACGGGGTATCTGGACACCAACTACGCGGGCAAAGTACAGCACGCGCTCGACAGTCTTTCTGAGGGCGATCTGGTCTATCTGCACATCGAAGCGCCCGACGAGTGCGGGCATCAGGGGCGGCTTGATCTCAAGCTCCGGGCGATTGAAGATTTCGACAGCAAAGTGATTGGGCCGCTGGTGGCAGGCTTGCAAGAACGCTTTGGAGATTTTGCGCTCTTAGTGACGACCGATCACTACACGCCGGTGCGCGAGCGCGTGCACCGAGCCGCTCCTGTGCCGTTTCTGATCTTTCGGAGCAAAGCTCAGAGCAGCAACGGCGCGCGTGGCTTTCACGAGCGCGCTGCCGCCGCTACGGGGCTGAAGATCACGCCGGGGCATCGGCTCTTAGATAAGCTCTTGGCTGGACTCTAGGGAGCTTCTACGGGCTTGGCTCCCATAGAATACCCCCACGCGGCTCCCCAGCCCGCCGAGGCCGGAACCCCGATAAAGAGAAAGAACGGCACGAAGAAATCTTGCAGGGATTGCCAACCGGGTTGATTGAGCAGCGAGTTGGCCAAGATTTGGGAGAGCGCGACAGCAGCGGCTCCGCCCAGAACGGCTCCCAGCGCAGCCATTCCCACGTTGCCGCGCACCTGCTGGCGTGCGCCAGAGAGGCTCACCCCGATTGTGGCGCCGATAGGGACGCCGGGCAGATAGCCGTAGAACAAGCTGCCAGCCAAGCATACTAAATCGGCCCAAGGGCCGCGCGGCGTGAGGTTGATGCAGACGAGATAAGCGCCCACCGCACCGCCGACCCCCCCCACAAGCGCGCCCAAAGAGCCGCTGAGCCACAGACGCCCAAAATTCAGTTGCGCCGGCGCCTGTTCACCGAGCGTTGGTTCTGCATATACGACAGTGCTGCACAGCGCGACGAGCACGACCGCGAGAAGCGTTCGCATCTTATCCTCCTATTCAGCAATCGCGTATTCTTGCCCATGCCGAAAATCTTGCGTAAGATAATAGCATACCAGAAGAATATTTACCAAAAAGGTGATATTAATGTCTCATAACTTTCGCATCGAGTCGTTGCTCTCAGCTCGGCTCTTCTTCAGCCCGCAGATCGTCGGGGATCGTATCTATTTTATCAGCGATCTGTCGGGGAGACTCAGTCTCTACGCGATGAACAAGGGCGGCAGCGTCCCAGAACCCCTTCTGCCCCCAGACATCGCCCTGCAGAACCCTACGCTCATGGGCGGCGAACCGTTCTACGTCTTCCCCAAGCTCAAGAAAATCTTGGTGATGATTGATCGTGATGGCGACGAGAATTATCAGCCGTGCTTTATCCCCATAGACGGCGGCATCCCCGAACCCGTCTTTGGAGATCAGTTTAAGGGCCAGCAGGTCCACGCCCATCACTGCGATTGGGAGAAGAACATCGCATTCTTCCAAGTGGATCCCCGCACCAGCCCTGTCCATCAGACCTATCGCGTAGATCTGCAAAAACGCAAGCTCGAAGACCTAGGGACAAGCCTCTACGGCAACTGGGTCGCCGGGGTCAACCAATCGCACACAAAGTTTATTCTCATTGATGGCTACACGGCCGGGGATCACGTCGTCTATATTCGCGAGCGCGGCGACAAAGAGCGCACGCTGCTCTACGGCAAACCCATTGAAGCCCGCGACAAGGGCGAGCAAGTCCCGTTAAATTCGATTAGCTCGTGCCACTTCACCCCCAGGGATAGGGGACTGCTCTTCGTTACCTCGCTCTTTGAGGACACCTACGGGCTGGGCTATTTGAAACTGAAAAAGCCCGAAGACGTCCAGCCCGTCGCGATCAAGGGCGTCATGCACAAGGGCATGGGGGAGCTAGAGTCGCTCTCGCATCTTAAGGAGAATCGCTATCTGCTCAGCTACAACATTGACGGCTGCTCGTGGGTCTACGAAGGAGTCTTTGACGAGAAGAAGCTCGTCTTCAAGATCACGAAGAATATTATTGGGAGGGGGGCACTGAGTAACGGCGTCGTGCAGTCGCTCTATTACGACAAGAAGCGCCATCGTTATATCGCGTCGTTCTCAACAGCAAACTCGCCGACGCAGCTCTATCTTCTGGAGGGCAAGAGCCTCAAGCCCCAGACGAACGAGCGCATCTTGGGAATCCCTAAAGACTTGCTTTCTGCCGGTGAAGACGCATCGTATATCAGTCACGACGGGCTGAGAATCTCGGCACGGCTCTATCTGCCTGCGAAGAAACTCGGCTACGCTGCTCCGTACCCGGTCATCTTCTACATTCACGGCGGGCCACAGAGCCAGGAGCGTCCCAACTTCGCGTGGTTCTCCATGCCCCTCATTCAGTACTTCACCCTGAACGGCTTTGCTGTGTTTGTCCCCAACGTGCGAGGTAGCTCGGGTTACGGCTTACAATATATGAAGCGCGTAGATCGCGACTGGGGCGGCCAAGACCGACTCGACCACGTCGCGGCTTTTGAATTTTTGAAGAGAGACAAGCGCCTCGATATGAACCGCGTCGGGGTGATGGGGCGCTCCTACGGCGGCTACATGACGCTGATGCTCGTGGGCCGGCACCCGGAGTTGTGGAAGGCCGGTTGCGACATGTTCGGCCCGTACAATCTCTTCACGTTCATCGAGCGCATCCCTGAGACTTGGAAGACCTACTTCTATCTCGCTGTGGGGCACCCAGAGAAAGACCGAGAATTTTTCGTCGAGCGCTCACCCAAAACGTATCTCCATCAATTGGCGTGCCCCTTGTTAGTCATTCAAGGGCGGAACGACCCGCGCGTGCGCGAGGCCGAATCGACAGATTTGGTCAACGAATTGCGCGCCCAGGGCAAACAGATAGACTACATCGTCTTCGAGAACGAGGGCCACGACGTCCTCAAGTACGAGAACAAAGTCAAGTGCTACACCGAGATCGTCAAGTTCTTTCAGAAGCACGTGAGCTAGACCTAACCCCCTAGCCCCCTTCCCTAAAGGGGAAGGGCAAGCTTCGCCTGCACCGTTCGCCGTGCCGCCAAAGGCGGCACGATGGACAGTCCAGACGAAGTCTGGCTCCCCGTGCCGGGGAGGGGCCGGGGGAGAGGTCCTCTATGTCGCCCATCGTCGGGGTGCTGCTTTTGATCTTGGTAGCGCTGATCTGGGGCAGCACCTTTGCTATTGTCAAAGAGACCATCGAGACCGTGCCGGTGCCCGTTCTGTTGGCGATTCGCTTCAGTTTTGCGGCGCTGGCGTTGCTTTGGGTGAAGCCAGAGCGCAAGACGCTCCTCCCCGGCTTGATTTTAGGGCTGCTGAGCTTTGCCGGCTACGCGACTCAGACCGTAGGGATGCTGACGACTTTGGCGTCGAAAGCCGCGTTCATCACCGGGTTGAGCGTCATCTTCACGCCCATCGTCGGGGCGATCTGGCTGCGCCACAGAATCCCGCGGCGCGCGTGGATCGCGGCGGTCTTAGCGCTCGTTGGGCTGGGGCTGATGACGCTCAACCCCAACGAGGGGCTGGTCGTCGGAGATTTCTGGGTCTTGGGGACAGCGCTCGCCTATGCTCTGTATATTATCTATCTCGGCGAGATCGCGGTGCACCATAAGCCCATCGTGCTCACATCGCTTCAGATTATCGTCGTGGCGTTGCTGAGCTGGCTCTGGGCGATCCCGGACGTGCACATGCTGACCAGCCTGAGCGCTGAAGCGCTCTTCGCGCTGCTCTATCTGGCGCTCTTTGCGACGGCGCTGGTCTTATGGCTCCAAGCGCTGGCGCAGCGCGTCGTGCCCGCCTATGCGGCTGCGTTGATCTTTGCGCTCGAACCGGTCTTCGCGGCGCTCTTCGCCTACGTGTTGTTGGGGGAGATGCTCAGCCCTCAGGGCTGGCTAGGCGGAGCCTTGGTGGTGCTGGCAATGGTCGTTGCGATAGAATACAAGCGACGCTTATGAGCCTCTTACGCTCTGTCGTGTGGCTGTTGGGTCTTTGGGCTGGAGCGGTGTCGGCCCACCAGACCCCCGTTGTGATCGAGCGCTTGGAGATCTCCCTCTGGCCGGAGTACGACGACCCGCGGCTCTTGGTCATCTACCGAGGAGAGCTGGCTCAAGAGCCTACGGAGCCATTGACGTTTGCCATTCCCCTCACCGCCGACATACACGCCGTGGCTTATCTGGACTCCGAAGGCCGACTCCTCAAGAGCGACTGGCAGCTCCTCCCCAGCGATGAGCGCGAACAATTAGTGATCTTCATGCCCGGGAGCCGTCGCTTTCAGCTAGAGTACTATGACGAGATTCTTGGGCAGCGCCCTCAGAGGGCGTTCACGTTTCGCTTTCGGTCAACCCGTTACGAGATCAAAGAGCTGTATCTGGA
This sequence comes from Candidatus Bipolaricaulota bacterium, assembly GCA_025061735.1. Classification (GTDB taxonomy): domain Bacteria; phylum Bipolaricaulota; class Bipolaricaulia; order RBG-16-55-9; family DRXL01; genus SKYB132. The sequence goes on along the minus strand of JANXAU010000054.1, from coordinate 9,314 downwards.
AGTTCAGCAGCCCTTGAGATCCGAAGAGTTTTTGGCGACCCCACCCTTGCCGGAGAATCTGGGCACCGATGTACAAGGGCTGCGTTATTTGGGGAGACGAGTCGGAGCCGTTCCCGTGGGCGTGCTGGTCGAGCAGCGGATCAGTTACACCAAGCGCGACGCTCGCCCTTCGGTGCAACTCCACGCTGGCTCAGGCCTTCCGTCGCTGTGGTTCATCGCCGCGGCTGTAGCGCTATTGGCTGTAGGACTGACGGCCGTAACTTGGTACTGGTGGCGGCGACGAACGACTCCGACTTCTCAGCCAATATCAAAAACGCTGGGTTTCTGTACGGGATGCGGACGAGCCTTTCGCCAAGATGAGCGGTTCTGCCCGAGGTGCGGACGTCCACGCCCGACTCTGTAGTCTTTCACTTATAAAGCCCTCTATCAGCTTAGCGGTCTTCTTCTTGCTTTGTCTTATACGTCAAAGCGGCGCGCGAAATCTCCGCAGGCGCAGCGCGTTGCTCACGACGCTCACGCTCGACAGCCCCATCGCCGCGGCAGCCAAGACCGGGTTGAGCAGCCCAAGCGCTGCTACAGGAATCAAAACCGTATTATAGACAAACGCCCAGAAGAGATTCTGCCAGATGTTTCTCACCGTAGCTCGGCTGAGCGCGATCGCTCTTACTACGCCCCGCAGATCGCCGCCGACGAGCGTGATGTCAGAGGCTTCCATCGCAACATCGGTGCCCGTCCCAATGGCGATCCCCACGTCGGCTTGGGCCAGCGCCGGCGCGTCGTTGATCCCATCTCCGACCATCGCTACGCGCTGGCCCTGCGCTTGGAGCTGCTTGACGATCTCGGCCTTCTCGTGGGGGAGCACTTCGGCAAAGACGCGCTCGATCCCCACCTGGCGCGCAATCGACTCGGCCGTCCGACGATGATCCCCGGTGATCATCACGACCTCAAGCCCCAAGCGCTTCAGCGCCGCTACCGCTTCGCGAGAGCCTTCTTTGATCGTATCCGCGACAGCGATGATCCCGATGGCGCGTCCGTCTTGAGCGACGAAGACCGGCGTCTTGCCCGCTTCTGCTAGCGCTTCGGCCTGTCTGTCTAGACCGTCCAGCGCGACCTGCTCGTCGTGCATCAGCTTGAGATTCCCCAAGAGAATGCGTTTTCCATTGAGGCTCGCTCGGATGCCGTGCCCCGGCACGGCCACAAACTCTCGCGCCTCTTCCAGCTGTAAGTTCTGCTCTTGCGCGCGCTTGACGATCGCCTCCCCCAGCGGATGCTCCGAACCGCGCTCGGCGATCGCTGCCAGGCGCAGCACGTCGGATTCTGCCACCCCAGAGATCGGGATTATATCTGTGACTTCGGGTCGGCCCTTGGTCAGCGTGCCCGTCTTGTCTAAGATCACCGTCGTCAGCTTGTGGGCCGTCTCGAGCGCCTCGCCCCCGCGAATGAGAATCCCGTGCTCGGCCCCCTTCCCCGTCCCCACGATAATGCTCGTCGGCGTGGCCAAGCCCAACGCGCACGGACACGCGATGATCAGAACAGCCACAAAATTGAGCAGCGCCTTGGTCAGCGCGATCTCTGGCGGGCTGATCAGATACCACCCCACAAACGTCACGAGCGCGATCGCGATCACCGCGGGGACGAAATAACTAGCGATCAGGTCTACGAGTCTAGCAATAGGAGGCTTCGACGCTTGGGCATTTTCGACCAACTGAATGATCTGTGCGAGCGCGGTCTCGCGGCCCACTTTGGTCGCCCTGAATTTGAAAGCCCCGGTCTTGTTGAGCGTCGCGCCGATCACTTCGTCGCCGGGGCGCTTCTCCACCGGGAGCGACTCCCCGGTGATCATAGACTCGTCTACGGCCGAAGCGCCCTCGATGACGATGCCGTCCACGGGGATCTTCTCGCCGGGGCGTACTATCACAATATCCCCGACACGCACCTCTTCGATGGGGATCTGCTGCTCTTGCCCATCGCGCACGACGCGCGCCGTCTTGGCCTGTAGGCCGATCAGCTTTTTGATCGCTTCCGAAGTGCGCCCCCGCGCGCGCGCTTCTAACAAGCGCCCAAGAAGAATCAGCGTGACGATTGCCGCGGACGTGTCAAAATAAAGATCCATGTGACCGTGTGCAGAGAAGAGCGGGAGAAGGGCGCTGTAGACGTAAGCGGCGCTCGTGCCCACGGCGATGAGCGTGTTCATGTCGGTTGTCTTGCGGCGCGCCGCGGCCCACGCGCCCCGGTAGAACGGCCAACCCGCCCAAAACTGCACCGGGGTCGCCAAGAGCAGCTGCAGCCAATAATTGAGAGTATCGGGGATCGGCAGCCGCAAGCCCAGCATCCCCGGGTACATCAACAGAAAGATAGCAGTTGTCAAGAGAGCTGATATTATGAGCTTATGGCGCAGGTGGGCTTCGTGGTCGTCGTGCCTGTCTTCGGGCACGTCGTAGCCGATGCGGCGCACGGCTTCTTTGAGCTGCTCTCTCGTGACGTGGGCGGGGATGACGCGCACGGTGGCTCTTTGCGTAGCCAAATTGACGCTGGCGTCTAGGACGCCGGGGAGGCTTCGAAGGGCCTTTTCGACCTTAGCCACGCAACTGGCGCAGCTCATGCCCTCGATGGACAGGGCGATGACCCCCTCTCCAACGCGGGGAGGGGACCCCTTCATGCCCAAAGAAGATTCGATATTCAGCGTGATTTTTTGACGTCGTGGCTCGTCTTCTTCGGCGTCTTGATTCAGCTCTTCGGCCTCGTAGCCGGCGTCCACCACCGCCTGCACCAAGCGTTGGGGCGAGACGGTTTCTGCGTGTTCCACGTCGGCGCGGCCGCGCTCCAGCGAGACGCTCACTCTCTGCACACCAGCGACGCTCTGGAGCGCCTTGGTCACCGACTTCACGCAATGCTGGCAGGTCATGCCCACCACTTTGAGCACGGTTGTTTTCATCGGGCCATCGCTCCTTCGATTCCTTCCGGCGTGGAGGTCATGAATTATAGACGCTCCAGAATTGTCGCGATCCCTTGCCCAAAGCCGATGCACATGGTGACTAAACCAAACTGCGCGTCGCGACGTTCCAGCTCGTAGAGAATCTTGGTGATCAAGATCGCGCCCGTCGCCCCCAGAGGATGCCCATGCGCGATCGCCCCGCCGTTGACGTTGACCCGCTCCCAGTCTATGTCCAGCTCGCGCCCCCACGCCAGGGGCACCGAAGCAAACGCCTCGTTGCACTCAAAGAGATCAATCTCTTTTAGAGTGAGCTTGGCTTTTTCGAGGGCTTTTTGGGTCGCGGGGATCGGTCCGGTGAGCATCAGAGTGGGGTCAACGCCGGCAACCGCAAACGAGCGAAACCGCGCTCTGGGCTTATATCCTAACGCTTTGGCCTTCGCGCGCGTCATGATCAGTAACGCTGCCGCGCCGTCGCTGATCTGCGACGAATTCCCCGCCGTGATCCTCCCGTCGGGCCGAAAGGCCGGCAGCAATTTAGCGAGCTTGCTTCGCCCTTCTTCCGGGCTTGCGTACCGTCGCACGCCCTCATCGTGGGCCAGCGTCACGCCGTTGAGGGTGATGGGGAGAATCTGACGGGCGTAGCGACCTTCGTCTATCGCTTGGACGGCTTTGAGATGGCTCTGGAGCGCGAACTCGTCCAGCTCGGCGCGCGTCAGCCCCCAGCGGTCGGCCACGCGCTCGGCCGACTCCCCCTGCCAGACGATCTCATACAGCTCCATCAGCTTGGGGTTGAGCGGCTTGTCTATGTCCGATCCCATCGGCTCGCGGGTCATCGACTCCACTCCCCCGGCGATCACGCAATCGCAGACCCCAGCCGCGATCTCCTGCGCCGCGAAATTGACCGCTTGTTGGCCAGACCCGCAGAGCCGATTGACCGTGGTGCCGGCGGCTTCGATGGGGAGTCCGGCTTCCAGAGCGATGAGCCGTGCGACGTTGCCGCCCTGCTCGCCGCGAGCGGTGACGCACCCGAAGACGAGGTCTTCGATCTCCCGGGGGCTGATGCGCGTGCGCTCCAGCAGCCCTTGTACCGCCAAGACACCCAGATCGTCGGCACGAGTATCTTTGAAAAACCCCTGGTTTTTGCCGATGGGGGTGCGCACGGCCTCCACGATGACCGGCTCACGTTCGGTCATAGCAAGCAAGGGCACAGCCTGCTGTGCCCTTACTGAAAGTGCTTAGCTATTGGGGCAACTCGCCCTTGGCTTGCAATCCCGCGATGATGTCGTTGACGAACGTATCTACGTCGTTATAGGGGAAGCGCGCTTGCCCGGCGAGCTTCTGCGACAGCTCCATCGCCGTCCAAGATTTTCCGCCGGCGGTGAACTTGGTCATCGGCCCTTGGGGCAGCACGGGCAACAGATCGAAGACGCTCTTGACGGGATATTTGGCTTTGCCGAAGACGGCCTTCAGTTGGGCTTCCAATTCTTCACGAGCACCCATGACGATGGACCTCCCACAGAGATTTATGATAAATAAATTCTAGCTAGAAGAGCACGAAGTTGTCAAATTAAGAGCGGGTCGCGCTCTGCTTGAGCGCTGCAATGTAGGGCAGATTGCGATAGCGCTCGGCGTAATCCAAGCCGTAGCCGACGACGAACGCGTCTTCGGGGAGGGTGAAGCCGACGTAGTCGAGCTTAATCGAGCGTGTGCGGCGCGGGGTCTTGTCGAGCAGCGTGCAGATCTTCACGCTCGCCGGGTGACGGGCGCGCAGAAGCTCGGTGAGATGGGCCAGCGTCTGCCCTGTATCTACGATGTCTTCGACGATCAGAAGATGTCTTCCCGCGACGGGGATTTCTAAGTCTTTAACTACGCGCACTTCACCGGGAGAGGTGCTCCTGCCGTAACTCGAAAGCGCCATGAAAGCGAGTTCTAGGGGGATGGGCATGGCGCGGGCCAAGTCCGCCAAAAAGATCACAGCCCCGCGCAGCAGCCCAATCGCTAACGGTGGCTCGTGCGAGATTCTCTCGCCCAAGAGCTGCTCGTAGTCGCGCGAGATCTGCTGCCCCAGCTCGCGCACGCGGGCTGCGATCTGATCTTCGGTGAAGAGTATGCGCTCGATCTCGTTGTGCATTTACTTTCGCTGCGAAGCCTCTAAGACTGTGATCCCGACAAGACGATTTCCCCGATAATCCAAGATGACCCCGTCATCGCGCAGCTCGCTATGCGTTGAGCGTGGCTTCTGCTCAAAGTGAATGTAGAGCACGTCAGCGTCTTCGTCATAATCTAGCCACATCTGGGTCTTGGGTATCTGTAACTTCATTTCCTCACCGCGAATTTCTCGTCCAGCTTGTGCAGTCGCTCTGCGATCCCGCCGTATTCTAACTCTTCCATCCCCACCATCGCCGGCCCCGAAAAACCCTGACGCCGTATCTCGCTCATCTTCTGGGCAGCCTTCTGCCGCACCCAGTCCCAATACGGATGATCGAAAATATCTACGGGCGTGCCTAGCTTGCCCTCCTTCATCGAGAACCCCAGACACTGCACCATCGCCGGGCCGTCAAAGTACCCAATCGTCGAATTCTTCTTGACGGGCATCAGTGGGACGTTGTGGCTCCCACGACAATCGCCCGCCACATAGTGCGCCAGCTCAAAGGGCGCGAGCACCTCCCCCGTCGCCGGGAATTGCGATTGCACCCGCACGATCATCGCTGGGTCGTCTTTGCCTACGTACTTGCCCGCGATATTGTGCAGTCGCGTCGTGCTGCACGCCACCGCGATCTCGCCCGTCTTGCGCGAGTGAATCGTCTCGATCACAAACCGATGATTGTCGCGCAACAGAGCCGCAATATCGTAGAGATCTTCGGGAGCGTTCAGTTTGATAATTCGGTCGCCCTCGGTGTAGTTGACGTCCATGATCGTGAAGGTGAACCCGGCCGCCATCGCGGGGCTGAGCATCAATCCCGAACAGTACATCGGATCGGCAAAGCCCAAATACAACGGGAGATTGAACGCCCCCGGTTCGGTCTTGTCGGCAGCGAAGAACAAGAACGGCTCTGCGGGGCGCTCTTCGATCTCCATCTCGGCGACGCCGGGGCCCAGGCCCTTCACGTTCCCAGAAAAGCTGTCTTTGAGCAGATCTTGCCCCGCGCCGTACAGCCCCTCGGCCTTGGCAACGGCTGTTCCGGCTTTGAATGCCTCCCACGCCAATCCGTGAATCTCCTTGTTCCCAACGCCCTTCTGATGGGTCATCAAGATGTGAATGTCGTCGCCGCAGTAGCCGATGTAATAGTCTATTAGAAGCCCTTTGGCATTCTTTTTGACGTATTCCGTGACGGCATTGACGACGCCGGGGCTGGGGCAGATGTGCCCGGCAATCGCACCGATGTCGGCTTTGATCGCGCTGATCGTGATCTTCATTGCTGTCCTCCTTGACGGTTTTACGAAGCTACGGTCTTGGTCTGGATCTTCTTTACACCCTCCAGCAAGGGAGCAAGTATCCGTGAGGCTTCGCAAATCTCAATCCCTAAGACCTCCCCGCTCTCTTCGTCTATATCTATGCTCACACCGGGGATGAACTCTTCGCTGACGGCGAAGCCCTCTCGCCTGTGAATGTATAAGATGTCCGCCTGTTCGTCATAGCGAACCGAGCCACGTTCGATCATAGGGGCACCCACCTTCCTGTTTGGATTCTACGTTCCCGCTGGCTCTCTTTCAACGCCGAGCTGGTCACGATGACGATGGTATCGCCTTTACGCTCAAAAGCCACCATTACGTCTCGCTCCTTGCCCAAATACTGACGACGTCCTACAGCCACTTCACGGCCAGAGAGCGTGTCGCGATAGCGAACTCCATGAACGATGATCTCCTCAACCCATGCTTCAGAGATATATCGTTCTTGCAATCGCCTCCGCGCATACGTTGTGTATATGAAATTCATCCTCAACGAGACCGATCTGTGAACTTCAGCGATTATAAGACTTCACGCAGTGAAGAGCAAGCCGACAGCAGATTTCAGTAGCAGATGAAGCCGATTTACTCGAATTTGTGATCAGCCCCAAGTAGCTTCTGCGCCTCCGCCAGCGCCCCCTCGCGCGTGGTGATCTCTCCAGAGAAGATCTTCTCATAGACGGCGTCTAGGATCTCGCGGATGCGCGGGCCGGGCTTGAGCCCCAGCGCGATCAGATCGTGCCCGTCGAGCAGCTTGCGCGCGCGCTCCCGCTCCTCGATCTCTTTCAGCCGATGCAACAACGGGATGAGCGCGCGCAGCACCGGCAGCCATCCCGAAGACCTATGCGCGCTCGCTTCGCAATCGCAGACCATCAGCGCCAAAAGCTTGCTGAAATACGAGAACCTCTGAGGGAAATGCTCCAACGAGACCGAAGCGTCTTCGTGCGTGCGCAGGAGCGCCACCCGCTTGCCTACGCTCATCTCGGCAAACTTCCCGATTCTCAAGTGCTCGCGCACCAGAAATTTAATTAGTCTAATCTCTTCTACACTGAGTCTCAATCGTCGGCAGATCTTCTCGGACATGCGCTCGCCGATGATCTCGTGCGCGCCGGCGTGCTCGTAGTTGTTCTTCTCCAACGCAACGGGCTTGCCAATGTCGTGCAGGAGCACAGCGAGCTTCACCAACGGGTCCTTGATGATCTTGTCGGCGCACTCTAAAGCCAGGAGCGTGTGCGTGTAGACATCGCCCTCGGGGTGGTACTTTTCGGGCTGGGGCACGCCCTTGCACGCCGCGACTTCGGGCAGCAGCAGCTCCAGAAGGCCGTGCTCGTCCAGGAGCCGGATGCCCTTGGCCGCCCGCGGGGTTTTAAGAATTCGCATCAGCTCGTCGCGAATCCGCTCGGCCGAGATCAGGCGCAGCCCCTCGCGATGGCGGCGCAGGGCGTCGCTGACCTCGGGAAGGATCTGCCCGTCGAGCGCGCACGCCAGACGGATGACGCGCAAGATTCTCAAAAAGTCTTCGCGCAGGCGCTCATCGGGATCGCCGATCGTGCGAATTCTCTTGGCGCGCAGGTCGTCCACGCCCCCGACCAGATCGATCACACGCCCGTCGAGGGTCGCCGCTAGCCCGTTAATGGTGAGGTCGCGTCGCCGCACGTCGTCTTCGAGGCGGCGCACGAGGGCAATCCGACCCGGCCAGCGGCCGTCGTACTCGCTCTCGCGCCGGAAGGTGGCGACTTCGTAGGGGCGGCCGTCGGGGGAGAGCAAGAGCAAGACCCCAAAGGCTTCACCGACTTCTATGATCTTCGTATCGGAGAAGAGCCGTCGGATCTCGTCGGGTTGCGCCGCCGTGGCGATGTCGACTTCATCGGGGACGAACTCGTAATCCGATTCAAACTGTTCGCGCAGCGCGTCGCGCACGATCCCGCCGACCATCACGGCCTCGAAGCCCGCTTGGGTGAGCCGTTCTAAGATCGTCTTGGCGTAGGGATGGGCGCGAAAGATCTTCTCGACGTCTATGGAGTTCATTCGTGCCAGTGGATCTTGATGGGGTCTCCGGCGCGCAGGCGCAGGCGTTGGGCCGCGCTCCCGCGCACCACCGCGATCTCCACGTGGCCGTGGCTGCCCACGGTGACGATCAGCTCGTCGGGGGGGAAGTCGCCGTAGGTGCGGGCGTAGCGCGCCGAGGAGGACTTGCGCTCGGTCTCGATGATCAGATTGCTCTTGAGCGTCTTGGGCAGCAGCTCCCCGGCGATGTTGGTAATCGCGTTTCCGAACGAATCGATGTAGATCACGTCGCCTTCGAGGAGGTCTCCGCGGCGCAGCCCTTGGCCGAAGCTGAGCTTGACCCACTCTTCGGCGGGGGGGCCGATCTCTTCGGGGGGGATGCCGTTGGCCAGGTGGGCCGCGACGGGGGCGAAGATGTCTCGCCCGTGGAAGGTCTTGGAGATTTCGGGTCTGAAGAACTTGGTGTTTTGGATGAGATAGACCGAGAAGTCGCCCAGGCGGGAGGCGGCGGGGAGGAGCAGGCCGTTATCGGGGCCGACGAAAAAGTGCTTCTGTGTCTTGATAATAATCGCGCGTCGTTCGGTTCCTACGCCGGGGTCTACGACGGCGCAGTGGATGGTGCCGTCGGGGAAGTAGGGGGCGGTCATCCAGAGGAGGAAGGCTCCTTCGCGCACGTTGTGGCGTTCGACGTCGTGGCTGAGGTCCACGAAAGTAGCGCCGGGGCAGATCTGTAGGGCGACGCCCTTCATGGCGGCGGGGTAGCCCGACGCCGAGCCAAAGTCGCTGAGCCAGGTGATGATCGCCATACAGGGTGATTGTAGAGTGGCTGGAGGGGGGATGCAACCGGGTGGTGCCGAGGGGGGGACTCGAACCCCCATGGGTTACCCCACACGCCCCTCAAACGTGCGCGTCTGCCAATTCCGCC
>JANXAU010000017.1 GCA_025061735.1 Candidatus Bipolaricaulota bacterium | reverse complement strand
GAGATTTTTATTAAGATCTCGCGCTCTCGGGGGACGGGATCTGGCAGCGTCTCTAACGCTAAAGGAGCTGCGTTCTCGTCGAGCCGGGTGAGCTGCTGGAGCACCATCGCCTTCATGGTGCTCTTATTCTAGCTTAAAATTTAATCCCCGCCGAACTCGCGCTCTAGCTCTTCTTCCCCCTTCTGCCACGAAGTCGCTTCGAGCAGCTCGGTCACTTTATGGGCATAGTCCGGCCAGTTCTGCTCCAGATACTTCCCCAGCGCCGCTGCTGCCGCTTCGTTCTTGCTCGTCGCGATGAAGTGCGCCAACTTCCACGGCCCTACACGCTCGATCAACTCATCAAGCACGATCTCCAGCATCGTGCAGCGCGTCGCCCGCTCGCCGCACTCGGTCATCACACACGTTGCTTGGTCTAAGATCTCCTCTTCGCTCCACCGGCGCGTCATCGCCATTGTGCTCCCCTCCTTTCCAAGCTACCTTACTCTAGCCCCTCATAACAAAAAAGACGCTGAGGAAGATCAGCGTCTTGACTGATCTTGATCACACTCTTTTACTCGCGCTCGATCTCAAGCTTGAGAAAGTGCGTCGCGCACGAGATGCATGGGTCGTAATTGCGAATCGCTTGTTCGCACTTCCATGTTAACTGATCTTTAGAGAGACTGATGTTATTGGGGACGAAGTGCCGCAGGTCGCTCTCGATGGTCTTCAGGTTTTGCGACGTGGGCGGGACGATCTTGGCATCCAAGATCGTGCCCTGATCGTCAATTCGATACCGATGGTAGAGAATGCCCCGTGGCGCTTCGGTACAGCCGCAGCCGACCCCGGCCCGCGGGTGCACTTCTACAAAAGGCTTCTCCGGCATCTCGTACTGATTGATGATTCTCAAGGCTTCTTCGCACGCATAGAGCGTCTCCACTGCACGAACGATAATGCTCTGGAACGGGTTCTTGCAGACTGGGCCAAGACCCGCTTCTTTGGCAGCTTTTTGCACCAAGCGCGGGAGTTTATCGAAGTTGAGATTGTAGCGCGCCAACGGACCAACGAAATAGTTCCCGCGCCCTTTGATCACGGAGTGCAGCGCGTTGGAATGCTCGACGTGCTCCTCGATAAAGTGCTCTTCGTACTCGCGAATCGCGATGTCCAAGCCCTTACTCGAGACAAGCCGTCCTTCGTTGAACGGGTACTCGTCTGGATGTCGCAGCGCGACGAACTCATAGCCTTGCTCGAAATCTGGAAACTCTAAAGACCCCGTCCAGCGCACCAGCTCATAGGCCGCGTCGCGCGCCCATTGCAGATTGGGGACTAGCTCGCGAAGCTCGTTCTTGGTGGGGACTTTGTAAAAGCCCCCGACGCGCACGTTGATGGGATGAATCTCCCGCCCCCCAAGGAACGCGACGATCTCGTTTCCGGCTTTCTTGAGCTTGAGAGCTTGCTGCACCAGATCGGGATAGTCTTTGGCCATGTGGATCGCGCTCTCGTAGCCCAAAAAATCCGGGGCGTGCAACATCGCCACGTGCAGCACATGACTCTCGATCCATTCGCCGCAATAGATGAGCCGACGCAGTGCTCGCAGTTGCCCGTCTACAGCAACGCCGCAGGCGTCCTCCATCGCGTGACACGCACTCATCTGATACGCAATCGGGCAGATTCCGCAGATGCGCGCGGTAATATCTGGAGCTTCGCTGAAGCTTCTCCCGCGCAAGAACGCTTCAAAGAAGCGCGGCGGCTCGAAGATCTTCAGCTTCACATCTGTAACTGTATTGCCCCTGACCTTGACGTAGAGTGCGCCCTCGCCCTCGACGCGCGCCAGATAGTCCACTTTGATCGTTCTATCTTTGCTCATAGCGCTCACTCTCTTTTCGGAACGGCTCGGCGTAGGCGTTGAAGCCCCGGAACGCCCGAACCAAGTCGTGATCGTTGACGCCGAGCTTTCGCCACCATGCGCTCAGCGATACTGTATTGGGAGTCTCCTTGGGGCCGAAGCACCCGTAGCAGCCGCGATGGTACGCCGGGCAGATCGCGCCACAGCCCGCCTGCGTCACCGGCCCCAAGCACGGCGTCCCGCGCGCCACCATCACGCACGGCGTCCCCCGCCGCTTGCACTCCACACAGACGCTATAAGTCGGCACGTTCGGCTTGCGCCGGTTCAGAAACGCATTGATCACTTCGATCAACTGATATTTATTCACGGGGCAGCCGCGCAGCTCGAAGTCTACTTTGACGTGATCGGCAATAGGCGTTGATTTGTCGAGCGTGCTGATATATTCGGGCTTGGCGTAGACGATCGAGATAAACTCTTTGACGTCCTTGAAGTTGCGCAGGGCCTGGATGCCTCCCGCCGTCGCGCACGCCCCAATCGTGATCAAGAATGTGGAGACGCGGCGCACTTCTTGGATGCGTTCGGCGTCGTGCGGGGTCGTGATCGAGCCTTCGACGAGCGAAATATCGTACGGCCCCTTGACGACCGCGCGCGACGCTTCTAGAAAATACGCAATATCAACAGCTCCAGCGACGGCAAGCAGCTCGTCTTCGCAGTCTAAGAGACTCAATTGGCATCCGTCGCACGACGCAAACTTCCAGACAGCAATCTTCGGCCTCTTCGCTTTGGGCATCTCAGATCTCTCGCTTTCCGAAAAGCTCCCTGACTTTGTCAAATCGGAAGACCGGACCGTCCTTGCAGACAAAGTTTGGGCCGTACTGACAGTGCCCGCAGAACCCGATAGCGCACTTCATGTTGCGCTCCATCGAGATATAGATCTGATCGTCGCGCAGCTCGCGCTTCTGGAGCTCCAGAATCGTGAAGCGCATCATCACCTCTGGGCCGCAGACGAGCGCCGTTGTGTGGAACGGATCGAAATTCGCTCTCGAGATGAGCGTCGTGACGACGCCCACGTTGCCGCGCCACTCGTCGGGTCTGGCAGCGTCTACGGTGACCTCGACCTGGATGTCAAAGCGCCCGCGCCATTCCGAAAGCTCTCTTTTGTAGAGCATATCTTTGGGCGTGCGCGCGCCGTAGAGCAGCGCGACGCGTCCGTACTCGTGGCGATGGTTTAATAAGTGATAGATCGCCGGGCGCAGCGGGGCTAAGCCCACGCCCCCAGCGACGATCACAATGTCATTCCCAACGGCTTCTGCTACGGGCCAGGCGCTGCCGAAGGGGCCGCGCACCCCTACGATCTCGTCGCGCTTGAGCGCACAGATCGCTCTTGTCACAGCGCCCACAGCGCGTACCGTGTGCACCAAGACCTCGGGCTGCGCCGGGTCGCCGCTGATCGAGATAGGCACTTCGCCCACGCCGAAGAGATAGAGCATGTTGAACTGGCCCGGTGCAAAGGCCCTCACCCCCGACCCCTCTCCCGTCTGGACGGGAGAGGGGTGGCCGAAGGCCGAGGTGAGGGCCTCTAATTCTAACGTAAACGTATCCGGCGTCTCGCGCCGCACGCGCAGCACCCGATACGGCACGGGCACCATCGGATCAGCCGAGATCTCAATCGTCTGGGGCTTAACTGCGACCGCCATAGATATCAATCAATCGGAGACGAGTGGCCTGCAAGCGCTGCCCGATGATCTGAGCAAAACGCTTGAAGAGTTCATAGCCGAGCTTTGGCTCTTCGTCGCACTTGCCGCGAATGCACAGGGCATCGAACTCCAGCGCGCGCGTCAGCTCGAGAGCGCGGGCATCGTACTGTTTTCTGTAGGGCGGCACGGCCCACGACCAGCCCATCACGTCGCCGTCGCCGAGCGTCTCGATCATGATTGGCCCACGTCCGGGAGCAAAGACCTCCAGCGACACCTTGCCAGAGCGAATCAGCCAGAACTTATTAGAGGGGTCTCCCTCCCGAAAGATGAAATCTCCAGCCTTGAACGTAACGTTGCGCGCACACTCAGCGATCAGCTTGATGTAGCGCGGGTCTAAGTCTTTAAAGAACGGGTGTTCGGCCAACAGACGATCCAACATCTCCATCGCTATTCCCCTTTCTTGCTGACTTGCTCGCTCTCACGAATCGCACGAACCTCTTCGGTGATGTCAATCGCTACGGGACACCACGTGATGCACCGTCCACAGCCGACGCAGCCTGAAGTCCCGAACTGATCTATCCAACTGGCAAGCTTGTGCGTGAGCCACTGCCGATAGCGCGACTTGGCCGACGCGCGCACGCTCCCGCCGTGAATGTACGAAAAATCCATTGTGAAGCACGAGTCCCACTTGCGCACGCGCTCGGCTTCGGTGCCCGTCAGGTCGGTCACGTCTTCTACCGTGGTGCAGAAGCAGGTGGGGCAGACCATCGTGCAGTTGGCGCAGTTGAGGCAGCGCGTAGCGACTTCGTCCCAGCGCGGGTGCTCTAAATTTCGATAGAGCAGATTCTTAATATCGGTCGTGTCGAGATGGCGCCCCATCTGCTGGGCCGCGCGGGCGATGCGCTCTTCGGCGATTTGTATATCGTTGGGCTGAGCGGGCTTCGCCGGCACTCTTTGTATGATCTCGGCGCCCTTCTCCGTGCCGACCTCGACAACGAAATAGTGCTTCTGACCGTCTATGATCTCTGTGAGCGCCAGATCGAATCCAAGAGTGGCTTTCGGGCCGGTCTTCATCGAGACGCAGAAGCAGGTGCCGCCGGCTTGGACGCAGTTGACCGCGACGATAAAAACCTTCTGACGGCGAGCTTGATAGTGCGGATCTATGAATTTTCCGTTGGTGAAGACGCGATCTTGGATAAAGATCGCGTGCAACTCGCACGAGCGAACGCCGATGAACGCATAGCGAGGGGAGTCGTTACGATTGGGGAGAATCTCAAAGCTCTTTCCGTTCTTGCGCGCCTTCCACAGTGACAAGACCGGGGGGTGCAAGAACTTCTTCCACGAATGGGGCCCGACGACGTAGCCAAAGAGGGCTTGATCGTTTCGCTTTTGGAGTCGATATCGGCCGCCGTCTTGCTCGTCCGTCCAGCCGATGGGCAAGTCTTTCACAGAAGCGATCTCGTCGTAGACGATAGCGCCATCGCGCACGGTGGGGCCAACGGTCGTGTAGCCCTGCTGGCGCAGCGCGTCCAGCAGCTTTTGGAAATCTGTGCCCTCGATGATGAATTGTTCATCGCTCATAGCATTCGTCCTCTGTTCGGTCTATTCTACCCAAAAATTTTCTCCGGTGCGCAATGACGTGGGCTGGTTTTGGGCATGACGCTTCTCAGGTTCCCTCCTCGCCGAGGTTGTCACCCGATCCCAGCTGAGATAGACTTGTGAAGAGGGGGGATTCTTCGTATGCACGTATCTGTAGAGCAAGGCGATATCACCAAAGTCGAGACCGAAGCGATCTGTCTGGGGATCTTTCAGGGCGTGCAGCGCCCTGGTGGGGCCGCTGGTGCTGTTGACAGAGCTCTCGACGGTGCGCTCTCGGAGGTCTTGGCCGATGGAGATTTCTCGGGCAAGAAGGGCGAGGTCTTCTGGCTGCGCACGCGCGGCAAGCTCGGAGCCAAGCGCGTCTTGTTGGTCGGCCTGGGACCGTCTGAAAGATTTTCAGCCGATGTCGTTCGCGAAGTGAGCGCCGTTGCCGCCCGCGTCGCGAAATCTCTCCCAGAGCTGACGGCCCTCGCGCACGGCGCGGGCATCGGCGGGCTGGATCCCCAACTAGCGGCCCAAGCAACCGTCGAAGGGACGCTGCTGGGCTTATATCGCTTCGAAAAATTTAAGAAACCCGAAGAGCCGATCAAGCTCGAGCGTCTGCGCATTGTCGAGCACAGCGCAGAGAAAATAGAGCAACTGAAGCGTGGGGCGCAGCAGGGGCAGATCATTGCAGACTCTGTGTGCTTGGCTCGTGATCTTGCGAACGAGCCGGGGCAGAGCCTGACCCCAAGGGAGCTGGCGCGTCGTGCGCAAGAGCTAGCTCAAGAGCTTGGGCTGCGCTGCGAGGTCTTCGACGAGAAAATTTTAGAACAGATGGGCATGGGCGGGATTCTCGCGGTGGGCAAGGGCAGCGACGAGCCGCCAAGACTCATCGTGCTAGAGTACAACCCTCACCCCATCCCTCCCCCTTTAAGGGAGAGGGGGCAGGGTGAGGGTCGGCCCATCGTGCTGGCGGGCAAGGGGATCACGTTTGACAGCGGGGGTATCTCGATCAAACCCCGCGAGGGCATGGAGGCGATGAAGTACGACATGAGCGGCGCGGCGGCCGTCTTGGGCGTGATGCGCGCGGTCGCGCGGCTGAAGCTGCCCATCTCGGTTGTGGGCTTAGTTGCTGCCGCCGAGAACTTGCCGTCGGGCAAGGCCCTCAAGCCCGGCGATGTCATAAGAATCTCCAACGGCAAGACCGTCGAAGTGACCAACACCGACGCGGAAGGGAGATTGGTGCTGTCCGATGCGCTCGTCTATGCCCAAAGATACAATCCCCAAGCCGTGATAGACGTAGCGACACTGACGGGCGCGTGCACGATTGCGCTGGGCAAAGAAGCCGCCGGCTTGTTCTCCAACGACGAGTCTCTTGCTCAGAAGATTCAGAAAGCTGCCCAACAGACAGGGGAGCGCGTCTGGCCCTTGCCCCTCTATGAAGAATACAAAGAGATCATCAAGAGCGAGATCGCCGATATCAAAAACAGCGCGAACAAAGGCCCGCAGGCGGGCGCGTCCATCGGCGCGATCTTCTTGAAGGAGTTCGTTAATTATCCCTGGGCGCACCTAGACATCGCTGGGGTCGCGTATGACGTCGAAAGCCGGCTCTATCACGCCAAGGGCGCAACGGGGTACGGGGTGCGATTGCTCATGCAGTTATTACAAGATTGGTGAGGCCCTCACCCCCGTCCCCTCTCCCGTCGTCACCGACGGGAGAGGGGTGGCCGTTAGGCCGGGGTGAGGGCCTAGACTATGACCATTCGCGAGAACGTCCAGAAGCTCCTAGCCGAGCTGCCCCCGGGGGTGCTCTTGGTGGCGGCGGCGAAAGGGCGCACGCCCCAAGAGATTTCAGAAGCCATCGCAGCCGGGGTGCCGATCATCGGCGAGAACTACGTCCAAGAAGCCGAGCGAGCTTTTTCGGTGATCGGGCGGCGCGCCCAATGGCACATGATCGGACACTTACAGAGAAACAAAGCGAAGAGGGCTGTAGAAATCTTTGATATGATCGAGACGCTCGACTCCGTAGAGCTGGCGCACGAGCTGGAGAAGCACTGCGCTCGCTTGGGGAAGACGATGCCCGTCTTGATCGAGATCAACAGCGGGCGCGAGCCGCAAAAGTCGGGAGTCCTCCCCGAAGACGCTGAGACTCTGATTAGAGAAGTCGCGCCGCTTCCCCATCTCAAAGTTTTGGGCTTGATGACGATGGGGCCGCGCTTTGGCAACCCCGAAGAGGCTCGTCCGTACTTCCAAGAGACGAAGAAGCTCTTTGAGAGCCTCAAGGCTCTAAGCATTCCCAACGTCGAGATGAAGTATCTCTCGATGGGTATGAGCAACACGTATAGGATCGCTTTAGAAGAGGGCGCGAACGTCGTGCGCATTGGCACAAAGATCTTTGGAGAGCGCCCTGAAGGGTGAGCGCGATGAAGATCGCCCTTGTGCAACCAGCGCGTGATCGGCTCGACAGAGCGAAGAATCTCCAGACCGTCACGCGCTTGCTCGAACAGATTCGCAACGTAGATATTGTTTGTCTGCCGGAGAACTGGGCCGGCGTCGTCGTGTTCAACGAAGGGGAGCTTGCGGACGTGCTTGCGCTTCTGGGGCGATACGCTCAGCAGGGGCGCTACACGCTGCTCACAGGCAGTCTCATCGTCGAGCGTAGAGACCACAGAATCGCCCTTGGGCACGTTATCAGTCCCGACGGCGCTGTCGTGGGATACGCTGAAAAAATCTTCCCATCAAATGCTGTAGGCGAGCGCGCGTTCTTGCGCTTTGGGGAGCGTTTGCCCGTCTTCTCATCAGAAAAAGCGCGCTTTGGGGTAGCAATCTGCGTTGATCTTTTTTATCCCGAGCTGGTGCGCTCTTTGGCGCAGCGCGAGATTCACATTCTCTTCAACCCCTCAAATATTCCCGAGAATCGCATAGGGCTTTGGAGATCGCTGCTGTGTGCCCGCGCCGCCGAGAACACGATCTTCGTAGCGTTTGCGAATAATACGAAATCTTTCTATCCCGATGATCGTCCGGTGAGCGGGCACTCGATGGTCGTCTCGCCTCGGGGAGAGGTGCTCTTTGAGGCTGAAGACGCCGAGGGCGTTTATACGGTCAAGATTGATCTCGCGCAGATCGCCGAAGCGCGCCAGCGTTGGCCCTATCTCGCCGATAGTCTTACTCTTGAGAAGATTGAGGATGAGCGTGTAGTGCGCAGGGGCTCTCCCTAAGATCACGTCACGTTGCTAGATCAATACCAAACTGGCATAATAAAAACATGGATCGTCTCTTGGGGATCGAAACCGAGTACGGGATTTTCATCGAGGGGGTGGAGATTGCCGAATTGGCCGACGAAGCCCGCGCGCTCGTCCAGAGCTATCCCGGAACCGGCCCGTGGGACTACAGCGATGAAGACCCGCTGCGCGACGCGCGCGGCGGACGCGCCCCCGCGCTCTCCGTCAATCCCGAAGACGCTCGCTACGAGAAGCCCACCCACCGGATGCTCAGCGCCTCGGAAGACCACGCCGATCGCGTGCTCGGCAACGGCGCACGCTTCTATCACGACCACGGGCATCCCGAATACAGCACCCCCGAATGCCGCTCGCTGCGCGGCTTAATCGCCCACGACAAAGCCGGCGAACGCATCGTCTGGGAGGCCGCCCAAGCGTACGCCCAACGGACCGGGCGCGCCGTCTCGATCTTCAAAAACAATATAGACTATCACGGCATGAGCTACGGCTGCCACGAGAACTATCTTGTGCAGCGCAAGCTCCCCTTCGAGCGGCTCATCGCGGGCTTGACGCCCTTTCTGGTGACGCGCATTCTCTTCGCTGGGGCGGGTCGTGTGGGGAGCGAATCCGATCCCAAGATAGACTTTCAGCTCTCGCAACGAGCAGACTTCTTCACCGAGCTATGCAGCGTGGATACGCTCCATCGTCGCCCGCTCATCAACACCCGCGACGAACCCCACGCCGATGCCAAGCACTATCGCCGCTTGCACGTCATCTGCGGCGACGCTAATTTGAACGAGTACGCGACCGCCCTCAAAATAGGGACAACCGCGTTGGTGCTTGGGATGCTCGAATTGGGCTACGGCCCGCCGGGAAGGCTCAAACAGCCCGTAGAGACCCTGCAGAAGCTCTCGCGCGATGCCAACCGTCGTTGGATCGTCGAGCTGGAAGGCGAGGGCACGATCTCGGCTCTGGAGCTACAGCGCCTCTATCTGCGCGCGGCTCAAGAGCTCTTTCTTGGGCGCGACGAGGAGACCAACTGGGTGCTGCGCGAATGGGAGTCTATCCTAGACGACCTAGAGCGCGATCCCACGCGCTGCGCGGATCGCGTCGACTGGGCAGCTAAGTATCAGCTGTTGCAGCAATTTGTAGAGTCGGAGAGGCTCACATGGCAAGACGAGATCCTGCGCAGCCTGGACTTGGAGTATCACAATCTGGATCCGCAGCGGGGGTTGTTTTACGAGTTGCAGCGTCAGGGCTGCTGTCGGCGCATAGTGAGCGATTCGGAGATAGAGCAAGCGCGCAAGAGTCCTCCCAAAGAGACGCGCGCCTGGGTGCGCGGCCTCTGCGTGCAGAAGTTCTCAGATTCGATCCTAGCCCTCAACTGGGGCAAGATCCACTTGCGCGACGGCGAGGGAGAGCTTACTATTGACTTGACACGCTGGGTGGACGGTCGCCTGAACGCTCTTGCCTTGGAGAGCATAGAGGCGGCCTCGACACCGCGAGCGCTTTGGCGTATGATAAAGCAGCTCTAATCTGAGAAAGGAGGGCCTTCACGATGCCGGAGCGAATCGTCAGGCCGAGCGAACCGTGGACGAAGCGCGAAGAGGGCGATGGCCCGCGGACGCCCAACGTTCCTAAGCCCGATGCCGAAAGGCTTTTAGAGAAGATGCGCCGTGTGGATCCGCGTCAGGCGCAGCGCTATCGGCAGCGCAGCGGGGAGTAGCTCTTAGCTTGTCAACCGGAGGACTTACAACGTGTCTGAGCGAAGGAGTCCTGGCGATTTGATGAGCCTCTTAGAGGCTCAGGGGATTCGGTTCCCCACGGTGGACGCCGACTTACGAACCCATCAAGTTTCTCTGGTCGACGTGCACGGCACGACGGTGATCGCCGTGAAGTTCGACCAGGGCGTCTTGAACGTCGCCGATCGTCGCGCTACCGCGGGCAACGCGATCTTCTACGAAGAGGCCGAAAAGATATTGAAGCTCGACGACGAGACGCTCATCGCTATCGCGGGCTCGTATGCGGCGGCTTCGGAGGCCGTACGCTTTCTGCAGCACTCGTTCAAGTACTACGCGCGCAGTCAGCTCCAAGAGATGAGCTTGGAGGGCAAGCTTCACGAAGTCTCGCGCGTGCTGGGGCGTGCCCTGCCGGGAGCGCTCCAAGGGATTGGGGGGTTCTTGCCCATCGTCAGCGCGTTTGACAGGGAGAAGCGCGAAGGCCGAATCTTCTTCTACGACGCCATGGGAGCGCGCTTCGAGAGCCGCGAGTTTGGCGCGGCCGGCTCCGGAGCGGAGCGCATTCGCGGCGCGTTTGAGTACATCGTGCGCACCAAACGCCCGTTCCGCCAGATGAAGCTCGAAGAGGCGCTGCGCGAGACGCTTCTGCTCTTAGAGATCGCCGCTTCGCTCGATACCGCCACCAGCGGGATTCGCCGACTGCCCTCGGCCAAGACCGTGACCGCCGACGGTGTTCAAGAACTCTCAGAAGATCTGCTGCGCGCGCTCCAGCGCGAGCTGCTCACCCTATGACCCCCTACAATTGGCAACAGACGCTCCGCCAGAAGGCCGACTACGTCGAAGACCGTCTCAAAGAGGGCAGCCCCGTGGTGGCCCTCTCTACCCAAGAGGGGATCTTGCTCTTGACGGTGCGGCGTGGCCAGCGCAAGATCTTCGAGATCTACGACCGTCTGGCGTTCTCCGGGCTGGGGAATCAGTCTGATCTAGAGGCCGTCCGTCAGTTGGCCGTAGATTTTGCGCACGCCGAGGGCTTCCAGCGCAGCCCCGACGACGTCTCGATTCAGCGGGTCGTGGGCGTGGCCCTCAGCCCGGCACTCAAGCGGGGCTTCAGCGATCCCCTGAGATTGCCCCTGGTCTTCTTGGGACTCTTTGCCCAGGTCGAGCCAACCCCGGAAGACGATCTCTATTATCTGTTAAACTACGATGGCGAGTTTTCGCTCCATCACCGCTACGCAGCCGCGGCGGGGCGAGAGGCCAGTCGTGTGGAGATGGAGCAAGTCTTGAGCGAGTTGAAGCGAGTCCCTAAGCTGGAAGCCGCGTTGGAGATCGCGTTGCGAGCATGGGTGGTAGGGCGTAGCTCTCTCAAAGAGTCGGGAGAGAGATGGGAGGAGCGCCTGACCCAAGAGCTGCGCCACGGGAGGCTAGAAGCGGCGCTGCTGGAGCGCGACTCGCGGCGCGACCGGAGATTCCGTATGCTGGAGGACCGCGACGTGAAAACAGCTCTGTCGCGGTTTATCTAAAGATTATGGAACATCGCATCGTCGGTCTGGAGACGGAGTTTGGCTGCCTGGTGCGTGATACGGCTCTGGGGTCGTACGAGACGGTCGTCGAACGGGTCAAAGAGGCGATCTTCGCGCGGGGGCAGTGGGGGCTGCTCGATCTGCACACGCGCGATATGTACTTTGAGCCGGCCGAGGCCGGGGGCTTTCTCATCAACGGGGGACGGCTCTACATCGACGCCGTCGGGACGCATCTGGAGTACGCGACCCCCGAGTGTCGCTCTCTGAGGGATCTCATCGCGTATGAGCGCGCCGGCCAGCGCTTGATCGTCCGGACGCTGCGCGCCCTGCGCTGGCACGAGCGCGTCGGCTTTTACAACAACAGCGTGGATCACTTTGCGGGGCATACCTTCGGGTGTCATGAGAATTATTCGGTCAACGTCGAGGCGCTCTCGTGGCGGCAAGCCCTGGAAAAATTGGTGCCCTTCTTGGTGACGCGCCAGATCTTCGCGGGGGCCGGTCGTGCGGGCGGGCATCGCCTGACCAGCGACTGGCAGCGCCTCTCCCACCAGCGCAGCCGGCACCCGGCTGATTATGTCTTTGTCGACGCCGCTTACAGCGTCGAACCCGATCCCACCGTAGATTTTCAGCTCTCGCAGCGCGCCGATCATATCCTGCACACGGTCTCGGGGCGGGTGCGCTTCAGCCGCGCGCTCATCAACCCCAAGTGGGATCAGATGTACGAGCTGTCGCGCAGCCCCCGACTCCATCTGCTCTTTGGGGAGGCCAATCCCTCCGAGTACGCGACGTTCCTCAAGATGGGCACCACCGTCCTGGTGCTCGATCTGTTGGAAGAGCGCGCGGTGCCCTTGGGCGTCGAGTTGGTGCAGCCCTTAAAAGCCATGAAGGAGATCTCGCGGGATCCGACGTGGCGCTGGCTGGTGCGGCGCGAGAACGGCCAGACGATCTCGGCGATAGACTTACAAAGAATCTATCTACAAGCGGCACAGAAGCGCTTCTTGGGACGCGATGCCGAGACCGACGAAGTCCTGCGCGAGTGGGAGCGCACGTTGGATGCTCTTGAACGCGATCCGCTCACGCTCGCCGACCGGCTCGACTGGGTCGCTAAATACAAATTGTTGCGGCTCTACCAAGAGGCCGAGGGCCTCTCGTGGCAGTCGGAGGCAATCCACAGCCTAGATTTAGAATATCACAACATTGATCCAGAGTACGGGCTGCATTATGCCCTGGAAGATCGCGTGCGGCTTGTCAGCGATAGGGCGATCTTGCGAGCTATGGAAGACCCACCCGTGGATACACGCGCCTACGGGCGCGCCATGATCGTGCGCGGGCTGCGTACGCGCGGCAAGCACGAGTATATGATCGAGTGGGACGGGGTCTTCGTCGAACCGAAGAAGACGCTAGTCTTGGCCAATCCCTTTCACACCTACGAAGAAGAAGCTGAAGCCTTCCTCAAGCGTCTATAGCATTAAGGGCCGAAGAGGAATCGCAGCTCGATCCCGAAGCGCCAGCGTAGATTAGGGATCAGACCCCCAAATGGACAAGGGCAGTCGGGACCTAAGCACAGCTCCAAGAACCCTCGAAAGAAGTTCAGCTCAAAGAGCGATTGGAAGACTTGCTTGCGGAACGAGAAGGGCGTCGGCCCTGGTGGATCGCCAAAGAGCGTGAAGCTGCGCCATTGGAAGAAGAGCCAACGCAAGTCCAGCTCTACGGGCAAGAACGTCAAGAAGAAGCCGGGCAGCTCAAACGTCGAGCTGACGCTGAAGCGCAGTTTCAGATTTGCCGCCGGTGCGTCGACCTTCACCAGCAAGCCGGGGATTTGCTTCTTCCATCCTAGCGGCGTGAAGACCGAGAGCGAACTCAGCGAGACGACGTTCATCAGATAGAACTCAAACGCGACGACTTGCTCAGTGAACTGAAAGGGCGCGACGATGAGACGATCCGGCTCGCGCTCGCTGAAGATATCAAGCATCACGATCCGGGGTTCAAACGCAAACGGCTCGTTAATAATGGGCAACTGCTCTTGATCTAAGTCTTCTACTAAGCGAATGACGCCAAAGCCCGTATAGCTGGCGACCGCGAAGAACTCGGTGCGGACTCCGGCCTCGATCACCAAGCCCACTTCTAATGAGGGCGTCATGGGCGTAGGCGGGCACTCGATGTCGAACGTCGCGGTTTGATTGTGCAGAATCAGCTCGATGCCTAGGGCAACCCCGCCAAACTGCAACGCGGCGACCAGTTCGTTCTTGCCGAAGGCAAAGCCGTTCACGAACGTCAGACGATTGCGCGCGCTCAGCGGCGGCACGGTCACCGACGCGATAAACCGCTGCCAGCGCAGTGCCCCCACATCGAATTTCGAGTCTATCGCGAACGCCGCTTCGGCGACGCTGATCTTAGACAGCACGCGAAACTCCGCGTTCACGAAGTAGGGAGCTGTGGGCTGAAACGTCAGCTCGCTGAGGAAGCGCCCGAGAAACTGTTGCCCCACGACGACCGTAGGCATCACCGCACTGAAGACCAAGACGAGCAGACCGCAAAGCAGAGCGCGTGATAATCGCTTCATACGGCGTTCTTTATAGGCGAAGCGCTCCGCAAAACGAAGGAAGGACGCCTAAGCGCCGGTGGGCTTCTGTCTGGTCTGCACGTGACCGATGTCTGGGCTTAACGGACCAGCGGCGCGATCAGGTCTTTCAGGGTGGGGTGGCCGATCTCCTGGAGTTCGTAGCGCACGCGCGTCGTGGGGACCTCGAATTTGATCAGTCGTTGCAGGTCTATCGGCGTCCCGATGACGACGGCGTCGCAAGGGGTGCGGCGGATCGTCCTGGCCAGATCCCGAATCTGCTCTTCACCGTATCCCATCGCGGGGAGCAGCTTGCCGATGTGGGGATATTTCTTAAAAGTTTGGGCAATCGAGTGGACGGCATAGGGGCGAGGGTCCACGATCTCTCTAGCGCCGAACTTCTCGGCAGCCAGTGTTGCCGCGCCGTAGCCCATCTCCCCGTGGGTGAGCGTTGGGCCGTCTTCGATGACCAAGACACGCTTATTTTCGATCACGCGGGGGTCTTCGACAAAAAGCGGCGAGACGGCTTCGATGATCTTGGCCCTAGGATTGAACGCGCGGATGTTCTCGCGCACGCGGTCTATCTCGGCTCTTCCGGCCGTGTCTACTTTGTTGATGATCACGACATCGGCCAAGAGCAGATTGACGTGGCCGGGGTAGTAGGTGACTTCGTGGCCGGCGCGCAGGGGGTCGGCCACGACGATATTTAAATCAGACTTATAGAAAGAGAAGTCGTTGTTGCCTCCGTCCCAGAGGATCACATCGGCGTCGCGTTCGGCCATGCGCAGGATCTTTTCATAATCCACGCCGGCGTAGACGACGTTGCCGTTGGCGATGTGGGGTTCGTACTCTTCGCGCTCTTCGATGGTACAGTGATAGCGGTCGAGGTCTTTGTAGCTGGCGAAGCGTTGGCACTCTTGGGCGACGAGATCGCCGTAGGGCATGGGATGGCGGACGACGACGACGCGCTGGCCCAGTTCGCGCAAGATGGCGGCGACGCGGCGGGTGGTCTGGCTCTTGCCGGCGCCGGTGCGCACAGCAGTTACGGAGATGACGGGCTTGGTAGAGCGCAGCTGGGTGGCTTTGGGGCCGAGGAGCATAAAGTCGGCGCCGGCGGCCAGGGCGCGGCTGGCGCGCTCCATCACGTGCTGGTGCGAGACGTCGCTGTACGAAAAGACGACAAGATCGATATCGTGCTTTCGGATGAGGGTGACGAGGTCGTCTTCGGATTCGATGGGGATGCCTTTGGGGTAGAGTTTGCCGGCGAGTTTAGCGGGGTATTTGCGGCCTTCGATGTCGGGGATCTGGGTGGCGGTGAAGGCGACGACTTGATAATTGGGGTTATCGCGAAAATAGACGTTAAAGTTATGAAAGTCGCGTCCGGCGGCGCCCATAATGAGCACGCGCTTCATCAAGATCACCTCGTGCAAGATAACCAAAAGACTAGCGATAGAAGTGAGCGGTTCTATAGTAACGTATAGAGGGCCCTTCTGTCAAAGATCGAGCAACCTTGCACGCGCCTCTTCTAGCTGTTAAAGTAATCTCTTATGGAACTGCAACTCCCGCGCGGGATGCGCGACTTCCCGCCCGAAGAGAAGATCCTTCGGGATGACGTCATCGCTACGCTTAAAGAGATCTTTGAGCTGTACGGCTTCAGCCCCTTAGAAACCCCCGTCGTCGAACGCTGGGAGGTTCTTTCAGCTAAATACTCCGGCGGCGAGGAGATCCTCAAGGAGACGTTCAGGCTCACCGACCAAGGGGGCCGAGATTTGGGGCTGCGCTACGACTTGACTGTTCCCTTAGCACGCTTCGTCGGCATGAATCCCACCATCAAGCGCCCGTTCAAACGCTACCAGATTGGCACGGTCTATCGCGATGGCCCGATCAAGAAAGGCCGCACCAGAGAATTCTATCAGTGCGATGCCGATATTGTTGGTTCCAGCTCACCGCTGGCCGACGCCGAGTGCGTGCAGCTGGCGCTCGACGTCTTCGAGCGCCTGGGGATCGAAGTGATCGTCAAGATCAATAACAGAAAGATCCTCTCCGAGATGGCCCGCATGGCCGGCGTGCCCGAAGCGCTGACAGATGCCGCTATTCTTTCGTTAGATAAGCTCGAAAAGATCGGGACAGAAGGAGTCCTTCGCGAGATGGTCGAGAGAGGACTCACACAAGAGAGCGCGGAGCGCTTTCTCTCTGGTGCGCAAGATCCCGAAGCTCTCAAAAACAGCGCAGGCTATCACGAGCTTGAACCCGTGCTAACCTTTCTCCAAGCCCCACGCGTCGTCTGGACGCCCTCGCTCGCCCGAGGGCTGTCGTACTACACCGGGACGATCTACGAAGTCTATGCAAAAGAGTCTTCGGTCACGGGATCGCTCGCCGCGGGCGGGCGCTACGACAATATGATCGGGCAGTTCTTAGAGAGCACCGAAAAGATCCCCGCGGTAGGAATCTCGTTTGGCTTGGAGCCGATCCTCGAGGTACTGAAAGAACAACGCCGTGATCTGCCCATGCGCAAGACGGTCACCCAAGTCTACGTCATCCCGTTTAAGAATCTACTTTTAGAGGGGCGCCGGGTCTGTCAGCAGCTTCGTCGCGCGGGGATCAGAACAGATATAGATTTTGGGGCCAAGGGCATCAGCGATGGGTTAAAATACGCCAACGCGTATGATATCCCGTTTGTAGTGATTGTCGGGCCGGATGAAGTCGCTCAGGACAAAGTAAAGCTGCGCGACATGCGCAGCGGAGAAGAACAACTGTTCACGGTCGAAGCGCTGATTGAGAAGCTCAGCCATAAATCGTGATATCCCTGCGGTTGACTCATTCGTGCTGCTGTAGATCCAATGCTCGCAGCTAGGAGAAGATCTCTTTAAGGGAGATGTGAAGTCCCACTAAGAGGGGTGACGTGAGCGTTTCGTCTCTCTTGAAGATAGCCACGCGCTCAAACCCTTTCTGGCCCAGCGTGAAGACTTCGACGGTCTTCTTCTCTGGATCTACAAGCCAATACTCAGTGACCCTCGCGCGCGCGTAGAGCTTCTTCACCTATTATAGCGTATAGCGCACTTAGACTTGAGCAGCGACTTGCTCGGTCTTCGCCTCTTTGAGGGACTCTTGGTGATAGAGATAGCACGCGACGGCGTGCCCCGATTCGATTTCTTTGAGCGCCGGGCGCGCCGCGTCGCAAAGGCCCTTCATGAACTTGGGGCAGCGCGGATGGAAGAAACAGCCCTTGGGCAGATGAATCGGCGAGGGTGGCTCGCCGGGGACGACTTGGCGCTGACGGTGACGGTTGGCCGGGTCTGGCTCCGGTACGGCTTCGATGAGATGCTGCGTATATGGGTGCAACGGGTGATCTATGATCCGACGCGACGGCCCCAGCTCGACGAGACTGCCCAGATACATCACGCCGATTCGATGAGCATAGTGTCTTGCCGTGGCGATGTCGTGAGTAATATAGAGCACGGCCATCCCGCGTTCTTTCTGCTGCTCTTGCATCAGTTGCAAGATCTCGGCGCGACTGGAGGCGTCAATCATCGAGACGGGTTCGTCGGCCATGAGATAGTCAGGGTTGAGGATAAGCGCGCGGGCCAAGGCGACGCGCTGGCGCTGCCCCCCCGACATCTGATGGGGGAATTTCTGCATGAACTCCCGCACCGGATGCAGCCGCAACGCCTCCAAGAGAGCTTCGACGTGCGCGAGGCGCTCGGAGCGGCTGCCGATCTTGTGAATAATCAGAGGCTCTTCAACGATCTGAGCGACCGTCATATACGGGTTGATGCTCGAATACGGGTCTTGAAATACAGCTTGCGCCCGTCGCCGAAACTCTCGCAGCTCTCCCTCGCTCAGGTGCGAAATCTCTCGGCCGTCGAACCAGACGCGGCCCACAGTAGGACGCTCCAAGCGCAACGAGACGCGCCCCAGCGTCGTCTTTCCACTCCCCGACTCCCCCACCAACGCAACGATCTCTTGCGCAGCAATCGAGAGCGAGACGCCGTTGACCGCGTGCACAATACCCCGCTGAAAGAGTCCGCGTCGCAGCACAAAGTGCACGTGCACGTCTTCTAGGCGCACCATATCTTTGAGTGCTTTCATGGCGATTCTCTCTCCGGATTCTGATCGGGGGTCGGCTGCGAGCGGGAGGAGCGTTCGGCCAGCAACCAACAGAGGGCACGGCTGCCGCGCGATGTCTCCAAGAGCGGCGGTGGCTGCTCGCAGCGCTCAAAGAGATACGGGCAGCGCGGCGCAAAGCGACAGCCCTTTGGGGGATCTATTAACCCCGGCGGCGCCCCCGGAATAAACGACGGCGGCTTGTCCGAGTGCAGCAGCGGCATGCTCGCCAGCAACCCCTGCGTGTACGGATGGGTCGGACGCTGCAAGATCTCTTCTATCGGGCCTTCTTCGACCAATTGCCCCGCATAGGCGATCCCCAGACGGTCGCAGAGGTCGCTGGCCAATGCGATGTCGTGCGTGATAAAGATAAACGTCAAGCCCAGCTCGGATTTCAGTCTCTTTAGTAAGTTCATAATTTGCGCTTGGACGCTCACGTCCAGGGCCGAAGTTGGCTCGTCGAGAATCACTAAGCTGGGGTTGAAGACCAGCGCAGTAGCCAGCACGACGCGCTGCTTCATCCCCCCGGAAAGCTCATGCGGAAAACGCTCGGCCGTCTCTGGCGGTAGCCCCACCAACTGCAAGATCTCTCGGACGCGCGCAAACGCCCTCTCTTTGGGGATCTGGCCATCTTGCAGCAACGGCTCCGCGATCTGATAGCCGACCTTCAGCACGGGATTGAGCACGTTCATCGCGCCTTGAAACGCCATCGAGATCTTGCGCCAGCGGATCTGGCGACGGAACTCTTCATCGGAGAGCGAAAGCAGCTCGCGCCCGTCGAGCCGCACGCTGCCCGTGTAGGTGTGGACGTTCTTGGGCAAGACGCGGATCAGCGCCAGCGCGATGCTGCTCTTGCCGCAGCCCGACTCGCCCACAATCCCCAAAGCTTCCCCTTTCTCTAAAGAAAACGAGACGCGATCCACCGCGCGCACCGGGCCGCGATGCGTGTCGTAATAGAGCGTCAAGTCTTGGACTTCTAAGAAAGCCATCTCACATTCTCCTCAGGCGCGGATTGACGATGGGTTCCAGAGCGAGAGCTAATAACAAGAACGTCACGGCCGTGAAGACAATCAGCAACCCCGGTGGGAGCACCCACCACCAATAGCCCAGATAGACAGCGCCCGTGCGAAAGCCGCGCTCCAGAATCTGGCCCCACGTGGGCAGCGACGGGTCTCCCAGCCCCAAGAAGCTCAGGCCCGCTTCGGTCAGAATGGCTGAGGGCGTGAAAAAGATAAGCTGCGCAAAGATGTACGGCCCCAACTGGGGGAAGATGTGCCGCGCCATGATCCGCCAGCGCGACGCCCCTAAGCTCTTCTCGGCTTCTATCAGTTGGCCTTCGCGTAGCTGCAAGACCATCGGGCGGATCACGATCGTCAAGCCCGTCCAGCCAAACGCCGCGATAAACAGCATAATATAAAAGAGATTCGACCCCAAGAGCACGACGAGAAAGATCAACAACGGCAGCGTGGGCACGCTGACGACGATGTCGGTGAATCTCTGGATGAACGCATCCACCCAGCCCCCCAGATAGCCGCTCAAAATCCCCAAAGCCGCTCCGACGAACGTCGTGATGATCGAGACGAACAACCCGATGAAGAGCGCGACGGGGAAGCCAAAGAGCAGCCCTTGCGCTAGATCTCGACCAATCGTATCCGTTCCCATCAAGCCGTAGGCCGAGCCGCCCAGCACGACCGTGAGCTTCTCTAGCGTGTCGCGAGGGTCGGGAGTATCAACGCGAACGCGCAACTCGTAGCGTCCGGGGAGGGGCCGGAACTCCCGATCCGAGACGGGAGTGCCAAAGAGCGCCGCAGGGACGTGATCTCTCAAGGCTGACGCTGTAATGCTTAAGTTGAACTCGCTGCGCAACCAACTGGCGACCACCGATTGGACGGTCGTATCGGCGCTGAGCGCGAACCGTCGGGGGACTTCGTAACGCACGTAGGGGGGGGATTCGTTGGCTTGGGGGCGCAGCGGGGAGTGCTGAAAGAGCCGAATCTCTTTTCCATCGGGACGCCGCAGCGAGAGCGTGATGACCGGAGGGCGCTCGCGATGGAAATCGATCTTCCCTAACGTGAGCGAGATGAACCTTGGGGGCAGGTCCCCCCACTCCAACCCGACGGTGTAGAGGCTCCCATTGGGATCGCGCTGGGTGGGGGTGCGCAGCTCTAGGATCGTATGCGGGACGGCGTTGACGCCAAAGAGCCGAATCCAGATGGGCGGGGCTTCTTTGGGGTAATCGGCCCACAGCGCCGGGTTGTTCCAGACTTTTAGACCATAGTCCAACGGGTACTGTGTGAGCACATAGACAGAGATAGCGATAATCACGCCCAGAAAGACCAAGCCGATGCGCCCAGGGCCGCTCGCCAAGAAGATGCGGAGAAAGCTTCGTTCTTCCATGAGGTCAATATCTCACCCTTGGGTCTAAGACCAGATAGAGCACTTCTAAGACGAAGCGCGCCAAGACGTAGATGAGCGTGTAGATGAACGTCAGGCCGATGATGACGGCTTCGTCGGGGGTGCCGCGCAGGGCATCCCAGTAGAGCCGGCCCATGCCGCGCCAGTTGAAGACCGTCTCGGTTAAGATCCCCCCGGCGATCGTGCCCGTCAGGCCCAAGAGCAACCCGGTCACGATAGGGGGAGCGGCAACCCTCAAGATATGACGGTACATGACGGCGCGCTCGTCGAGGCCCTTGGCGCGCGCGTAGGTGACGTGATCCTCTTGCGCGGTCGTCAGCGTGAGGGTCCGCGTCGAGTAGATCACGGGGCCGACGGCAGCCAGCACCAACGTCATGACGGGCAGGATCGTGTGATACGCTAAATCTAAAAAGCGCGCAAGTCCGCCTTCCGGGGGCGGGCTGCTGTACATGCCCCCCGAAGGCAGAATCCTCAGAGAGATCGCGAAGATCATGATCATGAAGAGCGCCAGCCACCACGTGGGCACGGCATACGAGACCGAGGCGAAGACCGAGAGCGCTCGATCTATCCGTCCGCCGACGCGCGTGGAGAGATAGACCCCTAAGGGAATCCCGATGAGAACATAGACAAACCAAGCGGTCGTGAAGAGCAAGATCGTGTTGGGCAGGCGCTCTAAGATGATCTCAGAGACGAGGCGGCTGCCGCGAGCCGTCTGGAGCGTGCGCGATTCTCCCAAGTCGAGCGTGAGCACCCTCACGATCATCTGGGGGAGCCGGGTGTACCAGGGCTTGTCTAGCCCGTAGAGAATCTCGCGGTCTTGGCGGATCTTCTCCAGAGCGCGCTCGAGCTCGGCCGGATCGCGGATCGTCTCGGCCAGCCCTTGACGGATGAAGCGCAGCTCCTCGCGCACGATGTTTCTCAAGATCAAATCCGAATACCCCGTCGCCCCCAAGATGAGCACCATGAGAAAGAGCACGGTCACGAGGACCAGGCCCATCGTCAGGGCGCGGATCGCCAGCAGCCGCAGGAGCGCCATACGCGAAGAGAGCCTCACCCGCGCTTCTTGGTGACCAACCAGATCGCCAAGAGCGCCACGGCCAACGCCCCGAGGGCAAACCCCACCATCGGCCAGGTGTTATCCGGGGGAGCCGGTGCGGTCGGCGCTGTTGGGGTCGCCGGAGCCGTAGGTGGAGTCGGCTGGGCCGGAGTTACAGGGGGCTGCTCTGGCTGCTGTTGAGGAGGCTCGGGGGTGGCGGGCGCGGGTGGCAGTTGGGCCGTGATCGGCTTCTGCTCCTCGCTCACGCGCGAGAGCGCGTCGCTATACGCCGCCAGAGCGAGCCGATACAACCCCGGCGAGAGCTGCTTGGTTACGTCTGCCGAAAGCTCTATCACGAAGCTCTGATCGCTCTGACGGCTCTGGGGGTGGGCCTCCCCCGAGGCGACGATCTTGGCGGCGGCCGTGTCGATGAGCGCGTAGCGCAGGCCCAGATTCCCCCGGCCGCGCAGGTCTACGCGCGCGCGATACGGCTCGCCGATGCGCAGATCGGGGGTCTCGATGCGCGTGAACTCGATCGGCTCGGGCAGCCCAAAGTAGAGATCCCCCGGCTTGAACGGATAGGTCGGATGGCGAAACGCCCGCAGCTCGGCAAATTGGGCTTCGGGGTCAAAGCGCGCCAGATAGAACGAGCCGCTGCTGATCACCAAGTGCTTATATTTCTCGAACCACTCCAAAGCGGCTTTGATGCGCGCTTGGACCTCCTCAGGGGTGACCAGGGGCTGCCCGTTGAGCACCAACGCGGGCGGGATCGGTTGGTCTTGCAGCTCGATCAGCGCGTCGCGCACCATCTGGGCGTGCTCCCGCAAGACCAAGCTGAGCCACGGGACCTTGAACTTGCCCGAGGCCGTATCCGTGAACGCCGCTTGGCGCTTGGTGAAGACCACGCGCTCCATCGCTGCTAATAGCTCCCAGGGCACGGCCAGCGACGAAGGCGTAGCTCGGCTGGCGATCATATTGGGATCGAAGTGCCAGTAATCTACGTAGACTTCAAGGCGATTGTTATCTATCAACCGATAGCCTTTGAACTGCTCTAAGATGGGGCGGTTGCTGCTCGCAATCGCCGACTCGATCTGGGCTTTTTCGGTGTTGAAGACGATATCATACGTTAAGAAGAGATCGTAGAAGAGATCGGCAGGAGTGATCTTCTGCTCGTGGTGGAAGACGCTCTGATAGTACTTGGAGAAGTCGAAGACGACCTTGCTGGCGGCTTGGACGCCCTCGCCGACGGGAGCCCACTTCTGTTGCTCGGCGTTCCACATGACGGCATCGGCGGGGACGCTGAGTTTCTCATGAGGGCCAGCGGTCTCGACGGTGTAGGTAGCGCGGAAGGGCATGGGCACGCCCGTGAACGGATGGTTCCACACGGCAGGATCGTAGATATTTCTCCAGAGATCTACGCTATAGACGTCACCGAAGCCGCCGATGGGGTTCCAGGTAGAACGCTCGGTCCAGACCCACAGGTGCCCCACGGTGAGGCTGTTCTTCCCCGGAATGTAGGCCGAGCGCAAGAAGAACGGGTTGCGCAGGCCAGGGGTCGAATCCAACGTCACGCCCACGATGTTCTTGTTCGTCGCGAACGTTCTCAACTCGTTGACGACGTAGATGCGCACCGACTCCTCCAAGCCGAGCCGTGCGGCCTCTCGATAAGCCGCGTCGCGCTCTTCTTTGGAGGAGACCTCCATGCGATAGATGCGCTTGCCTAGCTCGTCTATCTGGGGGTTTTCGTACTGCCAGAAGCCGGACTCCTGCCAGCCGGGCATGTTTCCCCACCACGGCGCGTACATCTGGTTGATCGTCCCTGTGTCGTAGCGGATCGTCGCGGCGCGCCCCCAGCCCTCGGTGTAGAGGTGCCATTGCAGCTCTTTGGGGTCGGTCTCGTAGACGATCTTGAGCGCTGGGCCGAATTCTCGATATAGGCGTTCGACCTTGAAGCCGACCTTCTCCATCTCCGCGGCCAAGACGTCGCCGATCTCGCGGCGCTCGTCCTCGGTGCGAATGATGAACTTCACCGTAATAGGCTTCTCTTGATAGTGCCAGACTCCGTCTATCTTGGTAGCTCCGGCCTCGCTGAGGGCCTGATCGATCATGGTGCGGGCGCGTTCCGGGTTGTAGCCCAGCTCGGCGGCTTGGAGCAGCTCAAAGAGCACCAAATAGTCATAGTCAATCGAGCTGACGTGGGCCAGCATCGGGACGGCCATGCCCTTGAAGATCTCGTTGGCCACGTAATCGCGATTGAGCAGATAGTGCATGGCCTGACGGACCTTCTTGATCGAGAAGGGGTTGAGTTCGCCTTCAGGGGCGGGCGCAGGATTGAGAATGATCGAGTTGGTGCCTGCTGCTGCTTCGTAGAGGGTGAGATCGGGAATATCGCGCAGGGCCTGCGCGGCCGCAGGCCGAATCCCAAAGAGATAGACGTCCATCTTCCCGGCCTTTAATTCTAGGGGTGCAACATCAATGGGAAACGAACGCACATAGACGATGTCTACGGCGGGTCCAGGCTGATCATGGGGGCGTTGGTACTCTTGAGCGTGCGCAAGAGCAGCTATCAGCACGAGCAAGATGAGCAGCGCGGCATGTCGTCGGTTCATGCGACCTCCTTTGCCATATCTATTCTATTTTAACATGGGAGATTGTCAAACGCACTTAAAACTCTTCCCATTCTATCATTGGGGGAATCTTGGGGAGCGCATCGCTGTCGAGTTCGACTTCGGCGCGGCGCAGCGTCAGGCGCGCCTTTTCGTCGTCGCTCTTGATATGCACTTGATAGATAAAAGCGCTGAGAGACCCATCGGCGCGCGCGATACGGAAAAGCTCCGTCATAAACTTCACTTTCTCGAGGAGCAGGGTCTTATTGCGCGCGGCCCGCTCGCGCGCGATCCTTAGGAGTTCTAGCGTGTCTTCGACGTAGTGCGCGAACGTCTCGGCAAAATCTTCGGCTTGGTTGGTCTGGGCGTAATCGCTCACGAAGTGATCGGGGTCGTCCCCGGAACGACGGTGCAGCTCGCGCCAGCGCGCGTTCAGCTCGCGGCTGACAAAGCGATCCTGCACGGCATGCCCCAGCTCGTGAAGGAAGACGAACGCGAGGGTTCTGCGGAGCATCGGGCCGAAAAGATTGATCCTTCCCGCGCCGGTGTAGCTCCCGGCGATTCGCGGGTCGCTGGGATAGTTTGTAATCGACGTCGTGGTGCGGCGCATCCCTTCGGGGACGGCCTTCAGAGAAGAATAGAAAATATTGCATTGGCGCTCGCTGAACGGCGGCGCATCCACGTGAAAGAGCTGGATGCCGAACTCGTTCGTGATATCGGCACAACTGCCCAGGCGAAACGGCGCCGACGCTTGGAGAATCACTAGGGCGCTCCGGTCGCCGCGGTTTTCGACAACAGCCCTCCAGCGTGTCCCCAAAGCCAGCGTCTCGGAAGAGACTTCGACGCTGAGCTTCAGCGGCTCCGGGTGCTGCACTTGCGCGTAGGGGTTCTCTTGGCCCGGCCCAAAGAGCGCCAGCACAAGCGACGTATCTTGGGTGAGCGTGAGCGCTTGGGCTTTGAGCACTCCCGTCTGGGTGGCGACGAGGGGAAGCGCCAGCGACCTTCCGGGTTCAAGGGTCTGCGCCGTGCCGCACGCATCCCCAGAACGATTCTCCGTGAAAGTGAGTTTTGCTTCTGGAGCGAGAGAGAGCCACGAGCCGTCTGCGAGATAGAGTCCACACCCCTGGTTCTCCGAGAGCGTATTGGTGCCGAGCAGGACGCGCCCGGAGGGGGCAAACAGCCCATGCCCTTGACTGCGCACCAGCGCGTTCTCTTCGAGAGTGACGAGAGAGCCGTCGGTCACCCACAGGGCGTGGCCGTGTTGGTTGTCGCTGTCTTTGGTGGTCTCGACGATCTGA
The DNA here is from genome assembly GCA_025061735.1 of Candidatus Bipolaricaulota bacterium. Taxonomy (GTDB): domain Bacteria; phylum Bipolaricaulota; class Bipolaricaulia; order RBG-16-55-9; family DRXL01; genus SKYB132. The sequence continues at coordinate 12,772 of JANXAU010000017.1, read as the reverse complement.
TTGTGGCGCACGAGCGCGATGGACTCTTCGGTGATGAAGAGGCCGGCGCGCGCGTTGTTCTTCAGCATATTATCGGCGATCACGGCTTGGGAGGGGATTTCGGGCGAGTCGACCCAGTTGGGCCAGATCTCGATGCCGTAGAACCTATTCTCTTCGAGGGTGTTGCCCTCGATTTGGGCATCAGCGCTCAAGAGGCGAATCCCGCTGTAGGCGTTGCGCGCGATGAGATTCTTCACAACACGGGCGTCTTTGGTGCCGTTGAGGATGATGCCGTTGCCAAGGACGTTGCCCTCGTCGGGGGCAGTATCGAGAATCTGGTTCTCGCGGATCTCGACGGTGTGGGAGTTCTCCGTGATGAGAATCCCTTGGCGGCGATTGGCGCGAATGATATTCTTCGCGATCACGATCTGGCTGCTGCGGTCTACTTGGATGCCGCGCCGCCCTCGGGTGATCGTGAGATTCTGAATCGTAACGTTGGTGGCGTCTTGGATCCAGATCGTGGGGCGCGTGCGTGCGGCGCTGCCGTCGATAACCGTCTCTGGGCCGAAGCCGCGCAACTCTATGCTCTTCTTGATACTGACGTTCTCGCGATAGCTGCCCGGACTGACCAAGATGAGATCGCCCGGCTCGGCGGCGTTGATCGCGGCTTGGATCGTTGGGAAGTCTTTGGGGACTTCGATGGTCTTGGCCAGCGCCAGGGGCGTAAGAACCATCACGAAAAATAGCAGAACGCCAACGATTGCTACATATCTGCGATAGGCCATAGGTGTCCCTCCCTGTTAGAGCATATAAGCCTTAGGTCTTCGTCTCACGCGCATTACCCGTACTATCTTAGCTTTATCATCAATCTCATACAAGACTCGAAAAGGCCCTACGCGGATGCGCCAGTCATGCTCAGAGCTAGAGATTTTCCTGCATCCCCGAGGGCGGGGATGCTCAGCCAGTGCTCGGATTGCAGCAATGACTTTTGAGAATTCCCTAGAAGAAAGTCTCTTAAGATCGCGCTCAGCTGCGCGCTCGAGAAGCACTTCATACACCAGGGTTGTACTCCTTCAAGAAGTCCTCTAATCTCCTAAACTTGAGAGGTCTCCTGCGCATCTTCTCCAAAGCTTGAAGATCTTCGAGGTCTTCTAGGCGCTCTAGCAACTCTTGGTATTCATCTATATCTAAAATAACAGCAGCGGGTTTGCCATTGCGAAGGACAATCTGCGGGAGTCTTTGATGCTGTTTCATAATATCTCTGCTCCTGCGAACAGCCTTTATGAAGCTCTATCAGGTTCGCTATGATAGCGCAAAGCTGAGAGCAAGACAAATATTGCGTCAGCGCACCTCGACCCGCACGTCATCTATAAAATACTCTAAGAGCGTCTTCTGCGCCGCGCTGATCTCCAGCGCCCCCCACAGCTCGCCCTCGGTGCTCCCCACGGGGATCACAAACCGATAGCGCTGCCAGCCCGCTCTCTTATCAGCAGGCTCTTTGAAAGAGAACTCGGTCTCCTCGACGGGTCTTAAGCTCCCAGCGTAAGCGACAACGTGAGCACGCGGCTGAGCGCTCACCGTGGCACTCCAAAGCTGAAGCGACAGCGTCACGGTCAACGGACGGTTCTTATGAACGCTCAGCGGCGTGACCAGCCAGATTGTGCCGTCCCCTTGACGACCATCGAGAAACCAGCGAGTAGCCCAGTTGCCCTCGATCACTCGCTCTTGGGAGAGATCGATCTCCCAAACGACGGGCTTGCGTGTACTTGGGTCGGGCGGGACATCCAATCCTTTGTGCCAGAGCTTTAGCCCAGATTCAAATCCCTCGCGCATCACCACCAGCGGCGGCGTGAAGAGATCGCAACTGCTGAGCAGTGCTGCGATGATCGCTAAACTGCCGATCAGAGCAGCCCTTTGTCGCGGAGCCATCGTTCGGAATAGACTTTGCTCAGATACTGCCGTCCCGTGTCGGGGATGAGCACCACGACCGTCCCCGACTTGAGCTTCTCGGCGTAACGCAACGCCGCCACTAAAGCGGCACCGCCGGAGCTGCCCGTCAGAATCGCCTCTTTCTGGGCCAATTCTCGCGCCATCGCGTAGGACTCTTTGTCGTAGACGCGAATGATCTCGTCTATCACGCTCAGATCGAGCGTGCCGGGGATGATGTCTTCTCCAATCCCCTCAATCAGATACGTATGAACGTTGTGCGGAAGTTTATAGAATTCTGTATAGATCATCGAGCCTTCGGGGTCGGCGCCGATGATCTTTATTTGGGGATTCTTCTCTTTGAGGAAGCGCCCGACGCCGCTGATCGTGCCCCCGGTGCCGATCCCCGCCACGAACGCGTCGAGTCTTCCGTCCGTCTGCTCCCAGATCTCTGGCCCCGTCGTGCGATAGTGCGCCTCGGGATTGGCGAGATTCTCGTACTGATTGGGCAAGAAGGCCGGGCGCTCCCGCGCGATCTGCTTCGCTACCGAATAATAACTTCGCGGGTCTTCGGGAGCGACCGCCGTCGGGCAGATGACCACTTCGGCCCCGTACGCTTTCAAGAGATCAATCTTCTCTGGGCTGACTTTATCGGGCATGGTGAAGACAACTTTATAGCCCTTCAGGATCGCGGCGATGCAGAGTCCCACGCCCGTGTTCCCGCTGGTCGGCTCGACGATCCAATCGCCGGGTTTGAGCTGGCCCGCGCGTTCGGCCGCCTCGATCATCGCGATCCCGATGCGATCCTTGACCGAGCCACCGGGGTTGAAGTACTCCAATTTCGCCAGCAGCCGCACGCCCTTGATGGGGTTAATGCGACTGAGCGCGACCATCGGCGTCTGGCCGATCAGCTCTAACAGATTCTCTGCGACGCGCATAGTCTAGGCGCATTCAAGCGCTTGCTGCAAATCTTCGATCAAGTCTTGCGTGTTCTCGATGCCCACCGAAAGCCTCACGAGATTGTCTTTGATGCCCCGGCGAGCGCGCTCTTCGGGGGGAATCGAAGCGTGGGTCATCGTCGCTGGGTGGGTCGTGAGCGACTCAATCACGCCCAGATTCTCTGCGAGCACAAAAACTCTCGTTGCTTGCACAAACTTCTTCACGTCCCCCTTTAGCTCGAAGCTCAACATCCCGCTGTAAAGACCGTTCATCTGTCTTTTGGCAATCGCGTGGCCGGGATGGGTAGCCAATCCGGGATAATAGACGCGCTCGACTTTTCTGTGCTTGCTGAGAAATTCGGCGACGGCCTGCGCGTTCTCCGAGTGCGCCTTCATCCGCAGGGCGAGGGTCTTGAAGCCGCGCAGGACGAGCCAGCAATCAAAGGGGCCGGGCACCGCGCCGATGGCGTTCTGCAAGAACTTTAACTTCTCGTAGATCTCGCTGTTCGACGTGACGATCAGCCCCCCAATCACGTCGCCGTGCCCGCTGAGATATTTGGTGGAACTGTGTACGACGATATCAGCGCCCAGCTCTAGCGGGCGTTGCAGATAGGGCGTTGCAAACGTGTTATCAACGACGAGCAGGGCGTTCCCTTTGCGTTCGGCTACTGCTGAGATGTCGGCGATCTTTAAGAGCGGGTTTGTGGGGGATTCGAGCCAGATGAGCTTGGTATTTTTCTGGGGCTTGACGGCCGTGGCGTCGGTCGTGTCGAAATACGAGAATTCCAGCCCATAACGGCGCCGTACTTGCTCAAAGAGTCTATACGTTCCGCCGTAGACGTCGTCGCAGCAGAGGACGTGATCGCCGGGCTGCAACAGGTGAAGAATGGCGTCTTCGGCGGCCAAGCCCGAGGCAAACGCCAGGCCGTACCGGCCGTTCTCTAGGGTAGCGATCGCTCTCTCTAGGAGAGCGCGGGTGGGGTTGCCGGTGCGTCCGTAGGGATAGCCCTTGTGGACGCCCGGCTCTTCCTGAACGAACGTGGCGCTCTGATGGATCGGCGGGACGAGCGCCCCGGTGATGGGGTCGGTCTCCCGCGCGGCTTGCACCGTCTTGGTTTCAAAGCGCATGTTTTCTCTATTTTTTCTTCCCGTAGCGGCGCTCAAACTGCTGCACGCGCCCCTCGGTGTCGATCAGCTTCTCTTCTCCGGTGAAGAACGGATGGCACTTGGAGCAGATGTCCACGTGCAGGTTCTCTACGGTGGAGAGCGTCTCCAGCTCAGCCCCGCAGGAGCACCGGATGACGACGCGCTTCAATTCGGGATGAATCCCTGGCTTCATAGAACCTCCTTAGACTCCTCGTGCCGCTGCGGGCGGCACGGCGAATGGTGCAGGCGAAGCCTGCTAGCGCTTGCTGAACTGCTGGCCGCGCCGCGCCTTGTGGAAGCCGTACTTCTTGCGCTCGACCATGCGCGGATCGCGCGTGAGCAGCCCTTCGTTGCGCAGTATCGGTCTATAATCGGGATTGACCGCCAAGAGCGCCCGCGCGATCCCAAGGCGAATCGCTTCCATCTGCCCCGTGAAGCCTCCGCCACGACAATTGGCGATCACGTCGTAGCGATTGACCGTGTTGGTCACGTAAAACGGACGCTTGATCAGTTGCTCCAGACGATCCTTGATGTACGGATCGGCGGCGAAGTAGACCTCGGCGGGCTTTCCGTTGACGATCACTTTGCCGTCGCCGTTGGGTTTGAGAAAGACCCGCGCTACAGACTCTTTGCGCCGCCCGACGGCATGGATCTTGCCATCGGGTAAGATCTTGGGTAACCGTGTCTTGGGTGCTGATTCCACTTGCGTGTTCATCACAATGCAATCTTAGACCTCCTAGCTTGATGAAACTCCGATCAGTATACTCAGTTTAGTGGGCTCTTTCAAGATAGGCCCGCTGTTGAGGAGTCAGCTCGTCTATAGCAATCCCCATCGTCTCGAGTTTGAGCAGCGCGACGCGCTCATCTATCTCCGGCGGCACGGGATAGAGACCGGGCTTCAACTCCGCGTGATGCTTGGCGATATAGGCGAGCGTGAGCGCTTGCAGCGCAAACGACAAGTCCATGATCTCGACGGGGTGGCCGTCGCCGGCAGCGAGATTGACCAAGCGCCCCTCGGCCAAGAGATAGAGCCGACGCCCGTCCTTCAGCTCGAACTCCTCGACGTTGAGGCGAATGGGGCGACGCGCGACCGAAAGGCGCTCTAGATCGGGCTTGCGGATCTCGACGTCAAAGTGCCCCGCGTTGGCCAAGATCGCGCCGTCTTTCATAACCCTCAAAGATTCTTCAGTAATAATATCTTTGCAGCCCGTCGCGGTGACGAAGATATCTCCCAAGGGGGCGGCTTCGACCATCTTCATGACGCGAAAGCCGTCCATGACGGCTTCGATGGCGCGCACGGGGTTGACCTCGGTGACGATGACGTTGGCGCCAAGGCCCTTGGCGCGCAGGGCGATCCCGCGCCCGCACCAGCCGTAGCCCGCGACAACAACAGTTTTGCCGGCAATCGAGAGATTGGTCGTTCTCATGATGCCGTCCCAGGTGGACTGCCCCGTGCCGTAGCGATTATCGAACAAGAACTTCATCTGGGCATCGTTGACGGCGAACATCGGGAACAAGAGCTTATTTTGAGCGACGAGCGCGCGTAAGCGTCGTACTCCCGTGGTTGTCTCTTCGGTGCCACCGAGAATATCTTTCGCTAAGTGAGAGAGTTCGCCGTGCAGAAGTTTTGTTAAATCCCCGCCGTCATCGAGAATGATATGGGGCTGGATCTGCAAGACGGCTTTGAGATGGGACTCATACTCTTGCGGAGTGGCGCCGCGCCAGGCGGCGACGAAGATCTCTCCTGAAGAGGCCAAAGCCGCGGCGACGTCGTCTTGGGTGCTTAAGGGGTTGCAGCCCGTCACGGCGACGCGGGCACCGCCGGCCTGGAGCACCTGAGCGAGATAGGCCGTCTTGGCTTCTAAGTGAATGCTCAGAGCGAGTCTGAGATTTCTGAACGGCTGCTCGCGCTCGAACTCGGACTTGATTCTGTTGAGCAAGCTCATGCGGCGCTGAACCCACGTGATCTTCTGCTGCCCTTGGGGGGCAAGCGACGGATCGCGAATGATGCTCATCGTCTGCCTCCTGAAGCCTTGAGTTTCGCTTGTGCTTGGGTCACGCAACCCGTATCAAAGAGCACTTGGCCGTACTGCAGAATCTCGCGCACCAACAGCGATGGCGCGGTGCGTAACTCTTGAGGGGTCAGCCCAAGAATATCGGCTGGGACATCGCTGGTCCATCGTTCAGCGAGGAAGAGCCGTCGCGCGATGCGGTGTTGCCCTTGAAAGTCTTCAGAGATCACGGCCAAGTCGAGATCGCTGCTGGGGTAGGCTTCGTCCTTGGCCCACGAGCCAAAGAGAATCACCCCTTGCAGACGGATCTCGCGGCGGAGCCGTCGCATAAAACGCTCAATCGCTTTCTGATAGCCCTTTTTCAGCATAGGCGATCAGCTCCTTGGCTGCGTCGAGCAGCTCTTGAGCTATAGCTTCATCGTAGAATTCCTGAGGCGAACCGCCGACGCTGTTGGGATATCGAGCGTCGCTATAGTGCACGTCGAGCTTGCGGGCTAGCGTGAGCAATCGCTTCTCAACAGGAAGCTTTTTGTGCAGCTTTTTCAGCATAGCTGCGCAGGAGTGGGTGCGAAACTCTATGCGATATTTCACTAAGAGAGCTTTGAGAAATTTTTCGGCGGCTTGCTGCGCGTGAAATGCGGTTCCCTCATAGAATTTGGATTTGAGCAGACGCTCAGCCATAGCTAAGTCTCTCTGCCCGGCCTCTTGCCACCACCGCACTTCTTCACGCATATTGTTATCATACTGAATGCTTTAGCCTCCCGCCATTTTTGCATCGGCAATGGGACGGCTCTATACTGGAGCTATGAGCGCGAAGTTCTCAACGCATATCTTAGATCGAGCGTTGGAGCGCCGCCGCGAGCGCCGCGAGCAGCTCCGCCAAGAGCTGATACACACCGTATACGAAGCCCTCGCTGAACTCTCTCAAGAAGTCATCTTTACAGAAGCCTATCTCTTCGGCTCGCTCACGCGCCCAGAACGCTTCTCTGAAGAGTCCGACATAGATATTGCTTTTGTGGGGCTGCGCGATGAAGATTTCTTCCGAGCGCTCGCGTTTCTCTTGGATCGGCTCGCTCGCGATGTGGATATCGTGCAGGTGGAGAGACATCCCCGCAAAGATCAGATCATACGGGAGGGAATCCGATGGACGAAGCCCGCTGGGCACTCTTGAAGGCCTCACTCGATGCGCAACGTCAAGAGATCGCCCGTATTTTCACCAAGATCGAAGAACGCCAAGCCCATCTCGACGACCCCGTTTATCTTGAGAGCTTAGGATATCAATTGCACAATCTCTATTCGGCTTTTGAAGATCTGTTCAAGATCGTCGCTGAATTCTTCGAGAACCGCATTGCGGAGCGCGCAGAATATCATCGAGAACTTCTGCGGCGCATGAAGATCCCCATCGAGACGGTCCGTCCAGCGCTGCTGTCGGAAGAGAGCTACAGATTGCTCGACAATCTGCGCGCGTTCCGACACTTCTTTCGCCATGCGTACGAAGCCGAGCTAGACCCTAAGCGAGTTGCGCTTGTTGTGGAAGATGCTCTCAAGCTCAAGAATATCTACGCTCAGGAGATCGAGCGCTTCTTAGGGCAACTGCGACCATGAGCGCACGGGTTCGCCCGATATTGGGGATTACGCCCCTCTCTCTGAGCTGTGTCAGACTATGAGCAAGCTGTGCTATAATAGCTACGGCTTCAGGGTGTAAATTTTTTGAATTTTTGTCTTCACAAAGCCTGCTGTGGGCGGGCTTAGGCGGGTGATGGTCTATAGTTTTGGGGCGGTGGTGCTGGGCATGGTAGCGCAGAACTGAGACCACTCAGAAGGAGGGATACCCAATGAGGCGCGTCGTGAAGTTGATCGGAGTGGGCGCGGCCGTGGTGTGCTTAGCCTTGGCCGCGGGGAACGTCGGGCCAGTCGGGATCGCGCAGCAGGGCTATCAGGAGGTGCGCTGTCCGCCCACCCAGCCCTTCACCGTCTGCACCCTCTCCGGGCACACGAGCGTTGTCACTTCTGTGGCGTTCAGTCCCGATGGTAAGCTGCTCGCCTCCGGGGCCCAGGACAATACCGTCAAGCTGTGGGAGGTCGCCAGTGGCCAAGAAGTCCGCACCCTCTCTGGACACACAAGCTATGTCAGGTCTGTGGCGTTCAGCCCTGATGGACGACTCCTTGCCTCTGGAGCTTTGGACCAGACCATCAAGCTGTGGGAGGTGGCTAGTGGCAGTCTCGTCCGTACCCTCTCCGGGCCCACAAACATAGTCTTTTCCGTGGCATTCAGTCCTGATGGACAACTGCTCGCCTCCGACTCTTGTGGGCGCACGGACAGATCTGGCCGCTGCATCCAAGGGGAAATCAAGCTGTGGGAGGTGAGCAGCGGGCGCGAGGTCCGCACCCTCTCCGGGCACACTCGGGGTGTCTGGTCCGTGGCGTTCAGCCCCAATGGACAACTGCTCGCTTCAGGAGCCAATGACAGGAACATTAAGCTGTGGGAGGTAACCAGCGGTCAAGAAGTCCGCTCCCTTGCTGGGCACAGGATCAACTTGATTGTGTCTGTGATATTCAGCCCTGATGGGCGACTGCTTGCCTCTGGGTCCGCTGACCAGACCATCAAACTGTGGTACGTCGGCGACTTGGTGGGGAGGTGAGGGAGGGGCTGTCAGGGCTGAGCTTGTCGCCGCGGCGGGCCGCGCGCGGCCTGCGGCCCGTCGGGTATAATAGCCCCGAAAGGAGACCCCTATGAGCGCCCTCAAGGAACGCGCCAAGCAGCTCATTGACCGGCTGCCCGACACGGTCGTCGCCCAGTTGCTCGAAGATCTCGAAGATCTCCTCGACCTAGAGCAAGCTATCGCCGAGTCCGATCCCACCAAGGCCGTCGAGCTTCGGGAGTTCCTTCGGCAACTCAAAGCTGAGGGCCATCCCCTTGGGGAATGAGCTACCGGGTTCTGGTGGAGGAGGCAGCTCAACGGGATCTGCGCAGGCTCGATCCTGTGGTGGCGCGTCGGGTGCGCCAACGTCTGCTGGAGCTGGAGCAAAATCCCCGTCCCCCAGGGGTGAGAAAACTCCGCGATGTCCATCCGCCCGGGTATCGTGTCCGCGTAGGGGATTGGCGTATTCTCTACAGCGTGGACGATCAAGCCAAGGAGGTTCGGGTCTATCGAATTAAGCATCGTGCCAGAGCCTACTAGATGGTCTGGAGAAGTAGGCACGCGTCGCGACAGCTCTCAGCGATCAGGGTGCAACAGCGGCGGGCCGCGCGCGGCCTGCGGCCCGCTGCGGTAATAGCTCCCAGGTGAGACCTAGGAAGATCGCCGACTGCCTTCAGCCAAGCAAGGAGATACAGGAGGTCGAGACTTATGATGTCCGTCGTCGTGCGCGGCGTGCGTCTGGTCGGTCTATTCGTTCTCATAGGAATCAAAATAGCCACTCCATCTTCTGGAGAGCGCCGTGCGGGATAATCAAGGGAGCATGATAGTAGGGGGAGAAGCATTCGTCCTGGTGGAGCGCTCCGTCCTGGAGAATAACGAAAGATTTGGGCTTGGGACAGGGGCTCTTGTGCTCCAAGGGCAAGCAAGCGGCACTGTGGTGGAGAACCGGATTGTGGGCAACGGTATAGGGATTCTTGCACAAGAGAGCAGCTTGCTGAACGTGCAGCGCAGCCTCTTCTCCGAGAACGCCACGGCGCTCCTCGCTCAAGGGGACGCGACGCTAGGGGCCATCGAAGCATCACAATTTTTCGAGAATGACGACGCGATTGTGCTCAAGGAGAGCGTACAGGTAAGCAAGCTCACGGGCAATGAGATCCGCAACAACCGGGGTATCGGCGTTCAAGCCGAGATTCCGGAAAATATTTCAGAATGCGCTGAAAATCTCGTCGAGGGCAACGAAGGGGGCAATTATAACGAGAGCGCTGCCCAAGCGTGCGCGCCGCGGAACCCATAAAGCTGCGAAAGTTTTGATGTACACCCCCAAGAACCTCCAGCAGGAGCTGGAGTTCATCGAGCGTGCCTCTAATTGACTAAGAGTCGCAGAGGGTTTAAAATATGAAAGTAAGGAGATGGCCGCTATGGATGAGGCCACAAGAGCAGCGATCGCAACAGAAGTAGATATATGGATGAAGTTTGGTTTTGTATTGGTTTTGATTTTCCAATGGTTCGTCTTTGTTAGAATGCCAGCATCGGAGATCAAATACCCGCGTGTGATAAAGTTTTGCTTATGGGCAGGAGGAATTGTAGCATCGGCTAGGGTGGTTACTTACGGCTTGATGGATACCATCTTCGACAGCCCTAACCCGCTCCATCCTTGGATGCGCGTGGTAGCCGTGCTGGCCTATCTTGCAGTGTGGGGCTACATCCTCAAGCGCAGAAGCGTGATCTCTCCCCCTAAGATGCCTACGACTAAGTAATCTGCTGTCAGCTTGTAACTAAAGCAGATGCGGCTTGCTCTGTAACTCTTTCTCAGGGGCCTCTTGCAGCCAGAGGGCGAGCTTCGCCAAGCGCTCTTGTGCGGTGCGCAGAATCTTTCGTCCCGCTTCGGGAGAGGCTTCTCGCGGATCGAGCGTCGCTCCTGATTGCGAAAAATCTAGCGTGTCCAAGGGCAGGGGCGCACCGTCTTTGGTCGTGGCAAAGACCTCAGAAGCCCCGCGCGCCGCGACCTCCATCTGCGCTTGATCTACTAAATTCGCGTCTATCGCCCAAACGATGGACGTCTCGCTCGCGCCCGCGTGCGTCCCACGGCTCTTGAACAGCTCATTCAGCAGTTTCTGCACTTCGGGGTCGAGCCACCACGCATAGAGCACGGAAAAAATCCCTTCTCGGCGCAGATCGCGACAGACTTCTTGCAGGGCAGCGTTGTTGCCGCCGTGCCCGTTCACATAAATCAAGCGCTTGATCCCATGATAGGCCAAACTCTGCGCAATCTCTCTCATATAACAGCGAAACGTAGTGGGTGTAACCCAGAGCGTCCCCCAGAACTGTCTATGATGGTCGGAGATGCCTACGGGGATGACGGGGGTGCAGACGAGATTCAATTCTTTAGCGACGGATTCGGCTAACGTCTGCGCGGTCAGAAAGTCCGTGCCCAAGGGGAGATGCTGCCCGTGCTGCTCGGTGCTGCCCACGGGGATCAGCGCGACTTTAGCCGTGCGAAACAGCTCCCGTGCCCTCAGCCACGAAAGACGCTCCAGCATCAGACTCCTTTCTCGTTTTTTTCATTCTGTCTCCAGAATGAGTTTGCTCCCTTCTGTCCATACCCGCAACTTCTGCCCATTTTTGGCTCTCAGCTGTTTTAAGAACGCTTTGGGAATGCGCACGAGCGCTCCATGACGACCTACTCGGACGACGTACAACGAGCGCACTGGCGTTCCCGCCTCGACAACCTCCCAGCCCTCCTCACCAAGAGTGTCAAACGCATCATGGGTCTCCCAAAAACGACGCTCTTCTGTAACGGATCGAAAGCGAGGAATCTTCGAGCTGATCTTCTTACTCATATTCTTCTCTTTCTTAATCTCTTGCGATAGCGCCGCCGCTCGTTCTCTGTCATCTCGCGAGCTGTTATCACGCGATAGTGCCCAGAACGCCGTCGTGCTAGTACAATAAACAAATAGCGCCCTTCTTCAGTTTGACCCAATATATACAAGCCTTTTGTCGTCCACGCTCGCGAAGATGGCGCCTTCGACAGACCGATTCAACCTCTTCAGGTTCAATGCAATGGCGCGCAATGTGCTCGACACTCTCATCGTCCCAGTCTAGCTTTATCTCAAACAATCGCTAACATTCGCTCAATCGCTCTTCGCGCTCGGCTCGCCGTCGGCTCCGGCACGCGAATCTCGTAGATCTCTTCCCGCAGCGATCTCAAGACCTTCTCTAGAGTTATTTTCTTCATATATTCGCAGATCGCGTTGGGATTGGCCGGATAGAATCTCTTCCCCGGCGCTTCTTTCTTCATCCGATGCAGAATCCCCACCTCGGTTGCCACGATGAACTCCCGGCTGGGTGATTCCTTCGCGTAGCGGATCATCCCTTCCGTAGAGAAGATCTTCGTCTTAAAATCTTTCAGCGCACCTGCGGCTTGCAGATACATACATGACGTAGAACATCCACACTCTGGATGCACCAGCAGCTCCGCGTCGGGATGGGCAGCACGCGCGGCCTCTACGTCTTGAGGACGAATCCCCGCGTGCACGTGACACTCCCCCATCCAGATGTGCATCTTGCGCCCTGTGACTCTCTCGATGTACGCGCCCAAGAACATATCGGGCAGAAAGAGGATCTCTTTATCAGGCGGGATCGCCTGAACGACTTTCACGGCGTTTGTAGACGTGCAGCAATAATCTGCTTCGGCCTTCACTTCCGCGGTTGTGTTCACATACGCGACGACGACGGCGTTGGGGTGCTGGGCCTTCCATTGGCGCAGTTGCTCAGCGTTGATCGTCGCGGCGAGCGAGCAGCCCGCTTCGAGATCGGGCAACAAGACCTTCTTCTCCGGACAGATGATCGAGGCCGTCTCGGCCATGAAGTGCACCCCGCAGAAGACGATAATATCGGCATCGGTCTTGGCTGCCGCTTGGGACAGCCCCAAAGAGTCGCCGACGAAGTCCGCGCAGTCTTGCACTTCGGGCAACTGATAGTTGTGCGCCAAGATCACGGCGTTCTTCTCGGCCTTGAGTCGCTTGATCTCTTCGGTGATCTCCAACTGTTCGACGACGGTCATGGCACCAGCACCTCTAGATGCATATCTATCGCTCTGACGGAGTGCGTGAGCGCGCCGATAGAGATA
>JANXAU010000012.1 GCA_025061735.1 Candidatus Bipolaricaulota bacterium | reverse complement strand
CAGAACTCTCATGGCTCAGCTCGATGTTGAGTTCGTACGACTGCCCGCGATAGCGCAGATCCAAAGAGCGAAAGTACTCTATCTGATCAAAGCCGTGCAGGCGCTCTTGGGCTTTGCGCTGAAGCTGCAAAAAGAGACGGTCAATCTCGCTCGTGTTTAAACGTTCCAAGGGCTGGATGAACGTCTGAACGAGATCTTGAATCGGCTCGCTGACGAGCAGCCCGAAAGCTGACAACAATCCAGAGAGCTTGGGCACTAAGACTCTCTTGATCTTCAAGCGTCGCGCGAGGCTCGCACCGTGGAGCGGCCCCGCACCCCCAAAGACGAGCAGCGTAAAATCTCTGGGATCCAGCCCGCGTTCGACGGTCATCAATCTCATCGCGCGCTCCATCTGGGCATCGGCGATCTCCAAGATGCCCAGAGCTGCTTCTTCAAGAGAGAGCTTCAGCGGGCGCGCGATCTTCTCGGAGATCACCGCTTGAGCACGCGCTCGATCTAATCGCTGCCCTCCCAAGGGGACGTCGGGGTCGAGTCGTCCTAAGACGAGCTGAGCATCGGTCACGGTGGGGAGCTCGGATCTTCCGTAGCACGCCGGGCCGGGGTTGGCCCCCGCGCTCTGCGGCCCAACTCGCAAGACGCCGCCCGCGTCTAGCCACGCGATGCTACCGCCTCCCGCGCCGATAGACTGCACATCTACCATGGGAAGGCGCACGGGGCGACCGGCGATAGAGCCTTCGGGTCTCCACGCGATCTGGCCCTCACGTACCAACGAGACGTCGGTGCTGGTGCCGCCCATGTCGAGCGTTATGACGTTCTCGAAGCCCGCTTTTATAGCGACATAGCGCGCTCCAGCGACCCCCGCGGCCGGGCCGGAGAGCAACATCTGGGCTGCGCGCTCGCCGGCTTGTTGGGCCGTCGTGAGTCCGCCGTTCGACTGCATGATCTGCATCTCCGCGCGCACGCCCAGCTCATCTAGCTCCTTCTCTAGTCGAGAGAGATAGGCTTCGATGATGGGGCGAAGCGCGGCGTTGAGCACCGTTGTCGCGGTGCGCTCGTACTCTCGATATTCAGGGAGCAACTCCGAAGAGAGCGTCACGGGGAGCTTCAGCAGAGCGCGCAGCAGTTCGCCCGTCTGGCGCTCGTGCTCCGGGTTGAGATACGAGAAGAGATAGCAGACCGCGACAGATTCTATTTGAGCCTCGCGCAGGTGCTCGGCGATCTGCGCGACGCTCTCAAGATCGAGCTTTTTCAGGATATTGCCCTGAGAATCAAGCCGTTCTGGGACGCCAAAGCGCAACGCACGAGGCACGAGCGGCTCTGGGCGGTCGGCGTTCCAGTCGTAGATCTTCGGGCGGTCTTGGCGACCGATCTCCAAAACGTCTCGAAAGCCCTCGGTCGTTAAGAGCGCGGTGCGCGCCAGTTTCTGCTCTAACAGCGCATTCGTCGCTACGGTGCTCCCGTGCAGAAAACTTTTGATCTCTGCGAGGGAGAAGCCAAAGAGCCGCGCTAGCTCTTGCAAGCCATGGAGAATCCCAAGATCCGGGGGCCGGGTCGAGAGGCGCTTGTAACCGTAGAGTTCTCCAGACTCTTCGTTCAGAACGACAAAATCCGTGAAAGTGCCTCCGACATCGGTGCCAATGCTCAACAGAGCCATAGAGTTCACTCTAGCAGAGAATCGAGATCTCATCAAGCGCCAGAGAACTTGCGTTTATGAGAATTTTCGTTATGATAGTGCGTGTAAGAAGCGACGGCTGTGCAGATTTCCACATCCAAAGGACGATATTCGATCGAGTACAAGACGCGCAAGCGCTACCGAGGCGAGCCGATCTGCGCCGATCCTACGGTTGATCCCCGCGAGAACGAGACGGCGCTCTATTTCTCAATGGCAGACCGTCGTCTGTGGGTCTCCAGTTATGAGCCGAGTATTATAGCAGGGCTTTTAGCGCATCGGGACTTCAAGATCGAGCAGTTGGTTCTCATGCGCATTGATGGCAAGGACTCTGTGGTAGGCGTGATTGGGCGCTTGCCTGTGGGGGTTCTCTCTATCGGTCGGGCGCGTGCTTCTAATGAGCACGATTTGATCTTTGCTCGTGCGCCGGCGCGCGAGCCCAAGAAGGCAAAAAAGAAGAGCGCTAAATCTGCGAGAAGATCGCGCTCGCAGCGCCGTGCGCGCCCCAAACGAGCGCGCACACGCCATCGCTAGGGCGTGATACACGTCACTTTTGAATAGTGATAGGGTCTGTTATAATGAGTCGAGCACGGCTCTAGAGCGGTTATCAACAAAAATCGCAAAAGGCAAAGAGCCCACAGAGAGAAGCTATAGAAAAAAGGAGGCGTCCCATCGTGGCACGCAAGTTATCGCTCTTGATCGGTTGCACAGCGCTAGCCATTCTTTTGAGTTCGAGCCTAGGGGTTACGCAGGGCACTACTTTTACTCTCACCGTGGCGAAGGCCGGGAGTGGGAGCGGCACCGTGACCAGCAGTCCAGCGGGGATCAACTGCGGGCCTACGTGCTCCGCGACGTTCAGCAGTGGCACCGTTGTGACGCTGACCGCGGTAGCCGCCACCGGCTCGACGTTCACGGGCTGGGGCGGAGCGTGCAGTGGCACCGGCACGTGTACAGTAACGATGGACTCTAACAAATCCGTCACCGCGACTTTTGCAGCTACGTTCACGCTCACCGTGACCAAAGCCGGCGGCGGGAGTGGCACGGTCACCAGCAGTCCAGCGGGGATCAACTGCGGGGCGAGCTGCTCGGCGACGTTCCCCAGCGGCACGACCGTGACGCTGACGGCGACCCCTGAGCGCGGCTCGATCTTTGATCGCTGGAGCGGAGCCTGCACCGGAACCAGCACGACGTGCTCGATCACGATGGACGCCAACCGATCCGTCACTGCGACGTTCTTGCCCACGCGCACGCTTGGTTACACCGGCGACGTCGAGGGCACCGATGGCAAAGACGAGGTCTTCCAACCCGGAGCTACCGTGACCGATGTCACGATTCGCGGCGACGGGAACGGCAACTTCGCCGATGGTCCCAACGCTTGCCCAGCAAGCGGCTGCGGCAACGATAAGATCATCGGTACGGTGGGGGACGACACCGTCTTTGGGGATGACGGTCGCGGCGGCCTGCCTAACACGGGACACGACTGGATCATGGCCGGCGACGGAAATGACTTCATTGATGGGGAAGCCGGAGACGATCAGATCTTCGCGGGCGAAGGCGACGACTTGGTGGAAGGCCGTTCTGGAAATGATCGCATCGAGGGCGGGAACGGCAACGATATCCTGCAAGGCGGCTCAGGAGACGATCGCATTCTCGGAGGGCTAGACGACGATACGATCGAGGGCGGCTCAGGAAACGACATACTAATAGGCGGCGATGGAGACGATCTAATAGATGGGGGCCAAGGTAACGATTGGATCGAAGGGGGGCGCGGAACGGATACGCTCAGCGGCGGTGGCGGAAATGACACGTTCCTGCTGCGCCCCGGCGACTCAGGGAGCGACACCGAGACGATCGTCTGCACCCAAGAGATAAACGAGACAGGCAAAATATTGCTGAGAGGCTCCAGGCTCAAGGGGCCTTGGGGACGCTATAGCGATACCGTCGTGCGCATCCGCGATGGCACGTCGGGGATCTTTGAGATCCTCACCGGTCCGGGGACCTGCATCATCCGGCGCGGTTAAGCCAGCTCTCTCAGAGCCTGCTCCAATTGCTCTTGGTTGGGCGCACCGTGATGCCAATGATAATCGTTCTCCATGAATGAAACGCCCTTGCCGATCACGGTGCGCGCCAATATCGCTGTAGGGCGCTGAGTCCCTCGGTGGTGCAGAAATCGCTCAAACGCTGATATAATCTGTTCGTAGTTGTGTCCGTCAATCTCGATCAGATGCCAGCCGAAGGCGCGCCACTTCTCGGCCAACGGCTCTAGCGACATAATCTCCTCGGTGCGCCCGTCAATCTGCGTGCCGTTGCGATCTATGATCACGCAGAGATTGTCTAATCTATAGTGAGCCGCCGACATCGCCGCTTCCCACGTCTGGCCCTCTTGACACTCCCCATCGCTGATCATGCAGTAGACTCTATAGTCTCTCTTGTCTAATTGAGCGGCCAGCGCCATCCCTACCGATACAGAAAGCCCCAACCCCAACGACCCGCCCGAATGCTCCACCCCCGGCGTCCCCACCGAAAGACTGGGATGGCCCTGAAGAATAGACCCCAACCGACGCAGACGCTGTAGCTCGCTCTTAGGAAAGTACCCACGGTCGGCGAGAATCGCATAGAGAATCGGGCAGATGTGCCCGTTGCTCAAGACGAAGCGGTCGCGTTCGGGCCAGCGAGGGTCGTCGGGACGGTGGCGCAGATATTGATAATAAAGCACCGTGAGCAGATCGGCCGCCCCTAGCGCGCCACCGGGATGGCCTGAACGCGCTCCGGCGACCATCTGCACGACGTCGCGCCGCAGTTCTTTCGCTTTCTGTTGCAGTTGGGCAATCGTCATCATGGGCACGACCCGCCCCCAGAGAGAATCTGCGGGCTTACGGTAGAGAGAGATTCGAGCGAAATCCCGCGATCGAGCACGATGGCGCTCTCGCTGGGTACGTAGATCGAGAGCACGCCTTCCTTTGGAAGATCAAAGATCCCTTTGTTTTTGGTCGCACTCAGATTGAGCTTCTCGCACGCTGTAATTTTGATGCTCTCGATCGTAGCCCGCGCTTGCACGCCCTTCGATTCCAAACCGTGGATGTTAACTTCCGGCGCGCTCAACGCGATCTGATATCCCGTGACGCTGGTCTTCGTCCCGCTGATGAGGAGTACCCTGGTCGCCCGGAGAACGACCGATCCCCCCTGCGCTACGCCATCGCTGGCACGGATAACCCCTCCAAGATGGTGAATCTTGGGGGCTTCGAGGCGCACCGATCCCCCCACGCTGCTGAAGGATCGCCCGCCTTCGATCTGGCCTTCATAGTGATTGATCTCTTCGGTAGCGGTCAGAATCACGTCGCCGCCGGGGGCGGGAGGGCTTTGCGCGTGCTGGCCGCCTCGACCCCCACGAATCGTGCCCATATTATGGACGAGACGCGCCGCGATCAGCACCGAGCCGCCTTGACCGCCCCACGCATCGCCGCCGCTGATCTCGTCTCTGTTCTCTAAGACATCAACAGCGATCTCGACCCGCCCGCCCGACGGCCCGGTGCTCTCCGTGCGCCCGGCCTCGATCGCGTATTCGTTGCGCAGGCGCTGCGCCTTGAGAATGACGGCGCTTGGCTCGCTCCCGCGCACGTCCGCCGACTCGATCCGCCGATAATTGATCAGCTCTCCCTCGACCTCGAGGACGACCGAGCCGGTGGGGTTCTTCTCGCTCACGACGCCCCGAAGAATCCCGCGATTGACCAGACTGCGCACGCGCTTGGGAGCGCCGTCGGTAATCAAGATGCGCACCGTGCGCGCCCCGACCCTTTCAGGGATGAGGAGATCGTCGTTGGGGCCGGGGAGGCGGTGCGTCTTGTCCCCTTCGTCTTCCCAGTTTTGGGGGTCTTCCCAGATGCCCTCGCCGGGGCCGACCCAGCGCAGTCTCGGCTTGCCCCCGGAAGCGACTGGCTCTTCCGGTTCGGGGAAGGCCGGCGTGGGAGGCTTCACAAACGGAGGCTCCGAAGATGTCGTTGAAACCGAGGGCATCGACGAGATCGGCGCTGAGTTCAACGCTTGTCGCCAGAGATAGTACCCCGCGCTGGCTACCAGCCCTATTCCTATCAGGCCCAGAAGCGCTAAGAGACTTCGGGATTTCATCGCAAGATCACCAGCTTTCCCCACTGTGTCTGCTTCGTTTGATCTGGGCTTACGATCTCGATGAGATAGAGATAGACGCCGTTGGCGCGACGACGCACCGTCGTCGCAAAGCGCCATTCTAAGACCCCCGAGTTGCTGATCTCTTCAAAGACGAGCGCTCCCTTAAGATCGAAGATCCTCAAGCGCGCCGTCCCACGAGCGAACGACGCGAGCGAGCTGAACCGCACACGATCAGAGCTGAGAGAGAGCTGCCATTCTGCTCTAGACAACGCTGAAATGACTTGGACGCTCTCATCCCCAGAGATGGGCAGGCCGTTGACGCTGCCCTGCCAGCGATAGACCCCAGGGGATGTGTCTTTGGGAATCTGTATCTGATAGACAAGACGTCTGCTCTCGTTGGCCGAGACAATCGGCCACGTCTGGGCCAGAGGGTCGCCCCACGGGGGATTCTCCCTAAGCACCAGGCCGCCGTAGACCCCTGGGGGCATTCGCATCAAGATCGTCACGGTGAGGGTATCGCCGGGGCGGGCGATCGTGGGGACGATCTCACGTCGCGCGTGCAGCG
The DNA here is from genome assembly GCA_025061735.1 of Candidatus Bipolaricaulota bacterium. Lineage (GTDB taxonomy): Bacteria > Bipolaricaulota > Bipolaricaulia > RBG-16-55-9 > DRXL01 > SKYB132. Next base: position 2,144 of record JANXAU010000012.1, on the reverse strand, counting down.
TCCCCAGAGCTAAGTCCAATCGCCCGGCCCCGTAGATGTTGTCTTTGCCGGGGACGCCCATGTCTATCGCTTGGGATTCTAAAGCGCTCTGGAGCTGATCGGCGGTCCAGTGGGGGTTTTGAGACAGCAAGAGCGCGGCCGCCCCAGCGACGTGCGGCGCAGCGGCAGACGTCCCCGTGAAGTACGAGAGCGTGTAATTCGAGACGGCATCGGGGCCAGCGAGATCGGGCTTGATGCGCCCATCGCTGGTGGGGCCTTGGGAGCTGTACGGCTCTTGGGGCCCCTCTCTCCACAGACGAACGCTGATCGCGCCGACGGCCAACGCGCCGCGCGCGTCGGCGGGCGTCAAGAGACTGCCCTCGGGGGTGTAAGGCTCCAGACGGTGCTGGCCAAGCTCAAAGAGCTTGAGGCGAATATCGCTGCGCGTGACGCTACGCGCTAAGACTCTTACGCGATAGACCCCCGGCGCCCACGCGACGTATTCAATCTCTTCGGTGGGCGACTCATAGCCCGTCTGATAATTTTGAGAACTCGCGACCAGGCGCCCTTGGGAATCGTAGAGAAAGAGATCGAAGTCTTGGCGGGAGCGCGGCCAGTCGTCCCAGGTGAGATAGAGTTCGATCGCGCCGGGAAAATCAGCGCGAATAGAGAGATCTTCGCGCCCAGGGGCGAACTCCAGCCAGCGATTGGAGTTTCTGTCTTGGAAGCGGCCCATCCAGTGGCTCTGGGCGTGGTTGCCCGCGGCGTTGACCCACAAGATCCCGTGAGCGCGCGCGCGATCTACGATCTCGGCGATGACGCCGGTGCCGTCGTTGAAGTTCGCGTTGGCCACCCCCACCGAGTGATTGATGATCTGCACGCCCTGGGCGATCGCATCGTCTACGGCGTTGGCTAAATCTACTTCGTCGCTGACTTTCTTCAGATAGAGCCAGGCTTGAGGCGCCATCGCGTGGACGATCTCAGCAACGCCGGTGCCGTGCGACGTCCCCGTCTCTAGGCCTTCACCCGAATAGTCTTGCTCGTCCACGATCATGGTGGGATTAAGCGCGCCGACTTTCTTGGCGCGCGCCAGTCCGGCAAAGCCCAGATCTATAATCGCGATTTTGACGTTCTGGCCGCGATAGCCCGCGCTTTGGAAGAGCAGCGCCCCGGTGGGGACAAGCCCTTCGGTGCGTCGCACGTTGAGCGTGCGGAGCTTGAGGGGCCGGCGAATATAAGCGATCTGAGGAACGCGCTCGACAAGCGCTCGCAAGTTCTGCGCTGGGACGCGCGCGCGGAGCAAGCGCTGCGAACGCGCCTCGATCTGAACTCCCAAAGCCCGAAGCTGAGCTTCGTCTAGAGCTTCTTCGGTGAGCTCGAGAATCGCCCTAAGACTCTCCCCCTCGGCTCTTCTGCCTTTCGAGGAGAGCGGAGAGGCGGAGAGGGCTTGCGCCTGAAGCAAGAGCGCCGACTCGATCTTGGGATGATGCTCGTGGGGAGCCAGCGGCTTAGGGGGCCACACCTCCTCGCGCGAATGAGCAGGCCCTGCGATCACGCTCAACAGCAGCAGCGCCAGCAAAGCATAAAAACAGCGTCTGAAGATCATCCTCTCACTCCGAAGAGTGCTTCAGAGTAAGATAGCGAAATTTAGAGAGGAGCGCAAGCTATCTTCCCATCTGATTGAACAAGACCCCCACTTGCCCGCTGTAGAAGTGCGCTACCGCGATACCGAGAAATCCGTTCCCCAAGAGATCTCCTACGGCTAGGGCAATCGGGCCGTCGCCTACGGGCCAGACTTTGGATCTCTCAAACGCACCATCGCCACGCCCCAGATAGATATACAAGTCGTCGCTCTCGAGGCTCGCGATGACCAGATCGAGCGCGCCGTCCCGGTCGAAGTCGGCCGTGACGACCGCGCGGCTCTCGCGGCCCGCCCTCACGAAGGGGCCTTCGCGAAAGCGCCCCGTCCCACGCCCAAAGAAGACCCGCGCCCCGTTCTCTTCGGAGGCCGCTACGGCTACGTCATCGAAGCCGTCGTTGTTAAAATCGCCTACAGCTATCCCCGTCGGCTCTTGCCCCGCACTGAACGGCGCCAGCAGATCGAAGGTGCCGTCGCCGTTGCCTAGCAATATGCTGACTGTGTTATCGAAGAAGTTCGTCACGGC
>JANXAU010000033.1 GCA_025061735.1 Candidatus Bipolaricaulota bacterium | reverse complement strand
GCGCACGCCGCGATCATCGCGGCGTTATCGGTGCACAGCTCCATCTTGGGGAATAAGACTCTGTAGTCTCTATGAGCCAGCAAGCGCTCTCGTAGGCGCGAGTTGGCTGCTACGCCGCCCACCACGACGATCGTTTCTATGCGCAGATGTCGCGCGGCTTGGAGCGTCTTCTCGACCAAGACATCTACGACGGCCTCTTGAAAAGACGCGGCAAGATCAGCGCGATCCGCGTCGGGATGGTCGCGCAGATAATAGACAATGGCTGTCTTGAGTCCGGCGAAGCTGAACTCCAACGAATCCGAGTCGAGCATCGGTCTGGGGAGCGCGATTGAGTTGGGATCGCCCTGACGGGCCAATCTATCGAGCGCTGCTCCCGCGGGATACCCCAAGCCCAAGAGCTTGCCCACCTTGTCAAACGCCTCGCCGGCTGCGTCGTCGCGCGTCTCCCCCAAGACAGCGTAATCCCCGTAGGCTTTGACGTGCACCAAGAGCGTGTGGCCCCCGGAGACGATGAGCGCCACGAAGGGCGGCGGGGCGTCTGGGTTCTCTAGATAATGCGCAAAGAGATGCCCTTCGAGATGGTTCACCCCAACGAACGGTCTTTCGAGTGCATAGGCGATGGCTTTGGCGTACGAGAGCCCCACCAAGAGCGGGCCAACCAATCCCGGCCCATAGGTCGCTCCCACGAGCGAGAGCTGCTCCAAGCTCAGTCCAGCCCTCTCTAGAGCTTCTCTCACGACGAAGGGCAGCTTCTTGATGTGATTGCGCGAGGCGACCTCCGGGACGACGCCGCCGTACTTGTCGTGCAGGTGCGCCTGCGAATAGACGATATTCGCTAAGATCTCGCGCCCGTCGCGCAGTATGGCGACGCTGGTCTCATCGCACGACGTTTCGATGCCAAGCGTGTAATGAGGCATAGCTAGGCTCACTTGAACCCTATATAGATTACCGATTATAATAACTTTTGGTGATAATCTATGCCAGATCAGCATATTGTTGATCTCAAAGCCCGCATGGAGAAGACGCTTCACGTCTTTGATCACGAGTTGCAGAAGTTGCGCACCGGGCGCGCCAACCCCGCCATGGTCGAGGACGTCAAAGTGGACTACTACGGCACGCACACCCCGCTCAAGCATCTGGCGCGGATCACCGCGCCGGAGCCAGACATGCTGGTCATCCAGCCCTTCGACAAGACGCAGATCCACGCCATCGAGAAAGCCATCCAGGCAGCGAACTTGGGCTTAAATCCCAGCGTAGATGGCGATCTGCTGCGCATCAAGATACCGAGATTGACCGAAGAGCGCCGCAAAGAACTCTCTAAAGTCATTCACGACAAGGCCGAAGAGGCCAAGGTCGCCCTGCGCAACATCCGCCGCGAGATCAAAGAGCAGCTCGACAAAGAGAAAAAAGACGGCAAGATCTCCGAAGACGATCACACCCGAGTCATGAAGGAGCTGGAGAAGGTCACGCACGACTATATGGACAAGATCACCCAAGCAGCTCAGGCCAAGGAGAAGCAGCTCATGAGCGTTTGACAAGCAGCCGGCCGCTGGGTAGAATTATTACCCATTAGCCAAAACTATCGTCAGTATTGAGGTCTTTCTGTGGAGACGTTCAGCTTAACCGATTTGCTTTCTGGAAGGCCCTCTTTTGTTGATTGCTGCGCTCATCTTGCAAAGGAGATCCTCCTATGGCTCAAGGGGTCTTAGAACGGATTCTCGATGCCGAAGAGCAGGCTCGCCAGATTAAGCGAGCTGCGCACCAAGAAGCCGAAGCGCTGCTGGCACGCGCCCGTCAAGAGGCAACCGAATTAATAGAAGCGAGCAAGCAAACGGCCCGTGCTCAAGCCGAAGCGCTCCTCGCCGCCGAAGAGCAGCAGGCCCGCCAAGAAGCTCAAGAGATCCTCCGCCAAGGCGAGGAACGTGCCCAACAGCTGCAACAGGACGCTACGGCCAAGATCTCCAAGGCCGTCCATCTGGTGCTGGAGAGAGTGGTGCGTCGCGTATGAGCTTGGCCAAGATGGAGCAGATCCGCCTGGTGGGGCACGAGGCGGACCGCGAGCGCCTGCTCGCCCTGCTCCAAGACCTAGGCGTCGTCCAGATCTCGGATCTCACGCAACGGCTGCCACAAGCGACTCAAGGGGCCTTCGCGCCTAAGCCCGTCCGGGACGATCATATAGAGAGCACGCTGGCCGAGCTGCGCTACGCGCTCGACTTCATCGCGCGCTACGACCGCGAGAAGAAGGGCTTCATTCAGGGATTTTTCAATCTCAAAGACGCGATCACTCCCGAAGAGTTAATACAATTAGCGCGCAGCTATGACTATCGTACCCTCTGCGAGCGGGTGCGCCGTCTGGATCGAGAGCTGCTGGAGTTGCGCTCGGAGAGGACGCAGCTAGAGGCCCGCCGTGCCGAGCTGCTTCCCTGGGCCAATCTGAAGCTCCCCCTCCAAGCCCTGCACAAGTCGGCACGCACCGCGTTGCTGCTGGGGCGTATCCCCAACGGTTTGCTCTCAGCGTTCGAGCAGGCCCTCCAGAAGAGATTCGGCGACCTGATCGTGATCGAGCGCGTCTTCGCCGACGACCAGCTCACTTATCACTACGCCGTGCTGCCCAAAGAGAGCGAAGAAGAATGGACCAAGATCGCTTCGGAGTATAGCTGGGAGCGCGTGAGCTTTCAGAGCCTGCCCGCCGACGCCGCTGGAACGGTGCAAGAGTGGCTGGCCAAGACCGATCAACGCTTGCAGCAGATCGCGGCGCGCCAGGCCGAGCTGGAGCACCACGCCCGCGAGATCGTCAAGGAGAAGCGCAAGCTTCAAGCGCTCTACGATTACTTCTACAACGAGCACGTAAAGCTCCAATCGCAAGCGATGCTCGTCGGCAGCGCCAACACGTTTGTCTTAGGGGGCTGGGTGCGTGCTGCTGATTACGAGAAGCTAGAGAGAGCGATCCGTCAGACGGGCGCTGCCGTCTGGCTGGAACGGGTCTCCCCCGACGAGAACGAGCGACCGCCGGTGGCGTTGGAGAATCGCAAGCTCTTCCAGCCCGCGGAGTTTCTCATCAAGCTCTTTGGGCTGCCCAACCGAAGCGAGCTAGACCCCACGCCCTTCGTCTTGCCGTTCTTTGCGATATTTTTTGGGATCGCGCTCACCGACGCGGGGTACGGCTTGGTGCTGATGATCGCGTTCTGGGTGCTCAAGCGTCGGTATCGTCACAAGTTGGGCTTTCAGCTGTTTGCAAATCTGATGATATTAGGCGGGCTTTCGGCGGTGATCGCCGGAGCGGTCACCGGGGGATGGTTTGGCCCAGAGTTAGCCCAGAGCTTTACGGCGCTTAGGACGTTCATGCTCTTTGATATCAGCACGCCGTCGGGTCTGATTGCGTTCTTGCTCTTTGCGTTTGCGCTGGGGTTTGTGCAAGTGCTCTTGGGGAATCTTTTGGAGTTTTACGACAAAGCGCGGCAGGGGCGGTTTTGGGAGGCTCTGTGGAGCGAGGGCACGTGGATCGTGTTTATGGTGGGGGTGGGAGTGGTTGCGGGGGTTGGCGTGCCGGCGATGATGCCCAAGGAGCTGAACGCGCCGGGGCTGCCCGTTGCGTGGATGGATGTTGGAGTCTATCTGGCGCTGCTGGGCACGTTTTTGGTGCTCTTCTTCGGTCGTGTGGAGTCGCCCCAAAACTTGATGAAGCAGATCCCGTGGCTCTTGCTCAGCTTTGGGCTGACGTTCTGGATCCTAAAGCCCGTGGACTGGCCCTTGGGGGAGAGCTTATCGGCGTTAGGAGCGTTAGGGGTTATCGCCAGCGGTGAGGGGCGCCGCGCGCTGGGGCGCATCGGTGCGGGAGCGTTCAAGCTCTACGGCGCTACGGGGCTGCTGGGAGATGTCCTCTCCTACAGCCGCATCATGGCTCTGGGGGTCTCCACGGGGCTGATCGCCGCTTCGATGAACAAGCTCTCGTTGATGATGTGGGATCTCCCCTGGGTGGGGCCGGTGCTCTGCGTCGTTTTTATCGTTCTGTTGCAGACATTCAGCATCTTGATCAATTCGCTCTCGGCGTTTGTGCACGCGGCGCGTCTGCACTATGTAGAATTCTTCACGAAGTTCTACGAAGCCGGAGGTGAGCCTTTCAAGCCGTTTGCGCGCGCATCGGTCTATTACGAAGTTCGAGAGCAACGCTAAAAGTGCACTCTTGAAGGAGGTCTATCGTCTATGCAAGAAGCAGCAGAAGCAGCAACGGTCTTAGGGTTGAGCGGGCAGGCGTGGGCGTTCTTAGGAGCAGCGGTCGCTTACGGGATGGCTGGCATTGGATCGGCGATCGGGATTGGCATCGCAGGCAGGGTGGCCAACGGCGTCCTGGCTGAAGACCCCAATAAATTCGGATCGCTCTTGCTCTTGACGGCGCTGCCCGGCACCCAAGGGTTCTATGGCTTCATCACGGCATTTATGATTCTTTTTGTCTTTATTGGGAAGGCCGCCGTCGCCATGTCCGGGTTTATGATGTTCGCCGCGTCTTTGCCCATCGCCATTGCGGGGTTTCTCTCGGCGATCTATCAGGGGATGGTCTGCGCCGCCGGCGCGGGGATGATCGCCAAGCGCCCCGAAGAAGTCGGCAAAGCGATCGTGCTGGGCGTCTTCGTCGAGACGTACGCTGTGTTGGGCTTGATCGCTTCGATCTTGCTCTTGTTGGCGATATGAGCGCCGAGAAGATCGTCGAGAAGATTTTAAGCGAAGCACAGGCGGAAGCACAGGCTCTCTTGGAGAAGGCGCGCGCGCAGGCGCAAGAGATCCGTCAGCAAGCGCAGCTTGAAGCGCAACGCCAGGCAGAGCAGATCTTGGCTCAAGCGCGCGAAGAGGCCCAGAACCGACGACGCGCGCACCTCTCACAAGCGCGGCTGGCCGCGCGCAACGCCGTGCTGAGCGCGCGCCGCGCCGTGCTCGACAGAGTCTTCAGCGAAGCGCAGTCACGTCTGCAACAGATGCCCACCGACGAGTATCGCGCGTGGCTCTTGCAGACGATCCCCCAAGCGGTGCAGACGGGAGACGAAGAACTGATTCTCTCTCCCTCGGACAAGCAGGCGCTGGGCGAGGCGTTCTTGAGAGAACTTAATGCAAAACTCGCTCAGATGGGCAAGCGCGGACAATTGAAGTTCTCCAGCGAGACCCGCGAGCTGGGGCGCGGCTTCGTGCTCAAGGGCCGCAACGTCGAAACGAATATGACGCTGAATATGCTGCTCAAGCAGGCCCAAGAAGAACTCGAAATAGACGTTGCGCGCTTACTCTTCTCATGAGATTATGAGTTTAGCGCTGTTGGAGACGAGCTTTCGCCAAGACGGCGCTTACGCGTTCGCTACGGGGCAGATTCGCGCCCTCGAAGCGAAGCTGCTCGACGGGGCGAAGTATCAGCGCTTGCTCGACGCGCCCGACGCTATCGAAGCCTGGCGCGCGCTGGCTGAAGTCGGCTACACTAAAGCCACCGAAGTCAGATTAGATCATTATGAGCAAGCGCTCCAGAGCGAGCTGCGCGAGCTGTATGATCTGGTGCGTCGTCTGACCGTGCGCCCGCGTGAGACCGATTGGCTGGCGCAACGCTATGACTTTCATCATCTGAAGGTCTATCTGAAAGCGAAGCTCTTGGGGGAAGAACCGGGAGAGGGCGTTGTGCCGGGGGTGGGGCTCGTCCCGCCTAAGCTGATAGAGACAGCCGTGCAAACCGAGATATGGAGCGCGCTCCCCGAAGCACTCGCGCACGCCGGCGAGCGCGCCTTCAGAGAGTATCAGACAACGAAGCAAGCCCAAACGCTCGATGTCGTCCTAGATACGGAACTGTTTGCTCTTATTCAGAGAGAAGTCTCGGGGCATCCGTATTTAGAGACGCTGGTGGCGCTCTGGACGGATCTGCTAAACTTAAAGACGCTCCTGCGGGCCAAGCTGCTCCATCGGGAGCGCGGCTTTGTGGAGCGGGCGCTCTTGCCCGCGGGGATGCTAGAGAAGAGCAAACTCTTAAAGCTCTTCGAGAGCGCGGTGGAGACCTGGGCCGAGGAGCTGCGCCACACCGAGTACGGGGAACTGATCGGGCGCAGTTTGCGCGCGTGGGAAGAGCAACAATCGCTCGCGCTTTTAGAGAAGCTCAGCGACGATCTGGTCGTGAACTATCTGAAGCGAGCGAAGCTGGCGCTCTACGGCGTCGAGCCGCTGGTCGCCTATGCGCTAGCCAAAGAGATCGAACTGAAGAATATCCGAATGATTCTCATCGGCAAACTGAATGGCTTGAGCAAAGAAGCGATCGCCGAGCGCTTGAGGGTCTCGTATGTCTAAGATCGCGATCGTGGGCCGAAAAGACGTCTATTTGGGGTTCAAAGCGCTGGGTCTGAACGTAATAGACGCGCGCACGGCCTCCCAAGCCGAGCAGGCGATCCAAGAGCTGGTCGCCCAAGAATATGCGATTATCTTTGTCGCCGAGAGTCTGGCCGCCGAGTTGGGAGGCGTGATCGAGCGCTATCGCAAGGGGGCGACCCCGGCGATCGTGATGATCCCGGACAATCGCGGGAGCTTGGGGATCGCGCGCGAGCGCGTGCGCAAGTTGGTCGAGCGCGCGGTGGGGATTGATATACTGTCACGCAAGGAGACCTAACCCCCATGTCCCCCTTCCCCGCACGGGAAGGGGAGACCCTCACCCCATCCCTCTCCCTAAAAGGGAGAGGGGGGCCGCAGGCCGGGTGAGGGTGAGGGAAAAGAAATATAAATTTGGGAGGAACTCTTTATGGCAACGGGAAGAATCGTGAAAGTAGCAGGGCCATTGGTCGTCGCCGAGGGCCTCACAGACGCGAAGATGTACGAGGTCGTCCGCGTGGGCAAGGAGCGCCTGGTCGGCGAAGTGATCGTCTTGGACGGGGATTTGGCTTCGATTCAAGTCTATGAAGAGACAGCCGGGCTGGGGCCGGGCGACCCCGTTGAGGGGACGGGCGAGCCGCTCTCGGTCGAGCTAGGACCGGGGATTATCAGCTCTATTTATGATGGGATTCAGCGCCCGCTGGAGGCGATCCAAGCGCGCTGGGGCGCGTATATTCGTCGCGGGGTCGAAGCTGCAGCTCTGGATCGTACGAAAAAGTGGGGATTCACGCCCAAGGTGAAGAAGGGCGATGCCGTCTCCGCTGGCGATATTCTGGGGATTGTGCAAGAGACGACGCTGGTAGAGCATCGCATCATGGTGCCACCTGGGCTAGCGGGGACGATCGAAGAGATTCGCGCGGGCGAGTTCACCGTCGAAGAGACGATTGGGATTCTCAAAGACGCTCAAGGGAAGCGCCACGAGCTGAAGATGATGCAGCGCTGGCCGGTGCGTCGGGCGCGGCCGTACACGGAAAAACTGCCCAGCACCGAACTCTTGACGACGGGGCAGCGCATCGTTGATACGCTCTTTCCGTTGGCGAAGGGGGGCACGGCGTGTGTGCCGGGGCCGTTTGGCAGTGGGAAAACGGTGATCCAGCATCAGTTAGCGAAGTGGGCCGACGCGCAGGTGATCGTCTTCGTGGGCTGCGGCGAGCGCGGCAACGAGATGACCGACGTGCTGATGGAGTTCCCCGAACTCGAAGACCCCAAAACCGGCGAACCCCTGATGAAGCGCACCGTGCTCATCGCCAACACGTCGAATATGCCCGTTGCCGCCCGCGAAGCGTCTGTGTACACGGGCATCACGATTGCCGAGTACTTCCGGGATATGGGCTACAGCGTCGCGTTGATGGCCGACTCGACGTCGCGCTGGGCCGAGGCGATGCGCGAGATCTCCGGACGACTCGAGGAGATGCCCGGCGAGGAGGGCTACCCGGCCTACTTAGGCTCTCGTATTGCCGACTTTTACGCGCGCGCCGGGCGCGTCATCTGTCTGGGATCTCCGCGACGCGAGGGGAGCCTCTCGGCCATCGGCGCGGTCTCGCCTCCGGGAGGCGACCTCTCCGAACCCGTCACGCAAAACACCCTGAGATTGGTCAAAGTCTTCTGGGGGCTGGACGCCAATCTCGCTTATAGAAGACACTTCCCCGCGATCAACTGGCTGACGAGCTACTCGCTCTACAACGACGATCTCATCCCGTATTTTGAGAAGCATGTCGGCGCAGAATGGAATCTGCTGCGCGAGGAGTTCATGCGGCTGCTCCAGATCGAGGCCGAACTGGAAGAGATCGTCAGATTGGTGGGCGTGGAGGCGCTCTCGCCTAGCGACAGACTGAAGCTGGAAGTCGCGCGCTCCATTCGCGAAGACTATCTGATGCAGAGCGCCTTCGATGACGTAGATACGTATTCGTCGCTGAGCAAGCAACTGAAGATGATGCAGCTCATCTGGCGCTTTTACGAGCTGGGGCAGCGGGCGATCGAGCAGGGCGTGGCGATTCAGAAGATCATCGAGCTGCCGGTGCGCGAGCGCATCGCCAAGGCGAAATTCATCCCAGAGAATCAGTTCGAGCAGAGCTTCCGAGAGATAGACCGTCAGATTCAGGGCGAGTTTGAAAGCCTGCTGGCAGGAGGAGCGTATGCAGCGAGAGTACACTAGCATTGCCGAGATCTCCGGCCCGATTATGGTCGTCGAGGGTGTTAGTGGGGTCACGTTTGAAGAGCTGGTCGAGATCGAACTCTCTGGGGGAGAGATCCGGCGCGGGCGCGTGCTAGAGATCAATCGAGACCGAGCCGTCGTCCAGCTCTTTGAGGCGGCGCAGGGCTTGAATCTGCGCCAGAGCCGCGTGCGCTTCTTGGGCAAAGTCATGGAGCTGGGCGTCTCCGAAGACATGTTGGGAAGAGTCTTCGACGGCGCAGGACGCCCCATCGATGGCGGCCCTCCGATCATCCCAGAGAAGCGGCTTCCCATCTCGGGAGAGCCGCTCAACCCCTACTCGCGAGACTATCCCAACGAGTTCATCCAGACGGGGATCTCGGTGATCGACGGGTTGAATACCCTCGTACGCGGGCAGAAGCTCCCGATCTTTTCGGGGTCGGGATTGCCCCATAATAAATTAGCCGCTCAAGTCGCACGCCAAGCGAAAGTCTTGGGCACCGGAGAAGAGTTCGCCGTCGTCTTCGGCGCGATGGGCATCACGTTCGAAGAAGCCAATTTCTTCATCACAGATTTGCGCAAGACGGGCGCGCTCGAGCGCTCCGTGATGTTTATAAACTTAGCCGATGACCCCGTCATTGAGCGCATCACGACCCCAAGATTGGTTCTCACGTGCGCTGAATATTTAGCGTTTGAGCGAGACTTGCACGTCTTAGTGATACTGACCGACATCACAAATTACGCCGAAGCGTTGCGAGAAGTGAGCGCGGCTCGCAAGGAGATCCCCGGCCGGCGCGGCTACCCCGGCTACATGTACACCGACTTGAGCACGATCTACGAGCGCGCGGGACGCATTAAGGGCAAGAAAGGGTCTATCACTCAGATGCCCATCTTGACCATGCCCCAAGACGATAAGACCCATCCCATTCCTGATCTGACGGGCTACATCACCGAAGGGCAGCTCTTCCTCTCGCGCGAGCTGCACCGAAAGGGCATCTATCCCCCGTTCGACGTGTTGCCCTGTCTGTCGCGCCTGAAAGACAAGGGGATCGGGCCGGGCAAGACCAGAGAAGACCACGCCGGCGTGCTCAATCAGCTCTACGCGGCTTACGCTCGTGGGATTGACGTGCGCGAGATGGCGGCCATCCTGGGTGAAGCCGCTCTGAGCAAGACCGATAGACTCTACTGGAAGTTCGCTGACGAGTTCGAGCGCAGATTTATCCAGCAGGGCGAGTACGAAGATCGCACTATCATTCAGACGTTGACGATTGGTTGGGAGCTGCTGAGCATGCTTCCGCGCGGGGAACTCAAGCGCGTGCGCGACGAGTTCATCGAGAAGTACCTGCCCAAGAGAGCCGAAGAACCTGTGGTCGCGTGAGGGGTGAGCATCTATGGCAGTCGCTCAGCGGGTCAACGCGACCCGGATGGAGCTGCTCAAACAGAAGAAGCGTTTGGCCATGGCCAAGCGCGGGCACAAGCTATTAAAACAGAAGCGCGATGAGCTGATGCACCGATTTCTAGAATTAGTAGAAGAGACGCGGGGTCTGCGCGAGCGCGTCGAAGAGAAGCTCGCGCGGGGGTTTCGCAGCTTCTTGCTCGCCCGTGCGGAGATGTCCAAGGAGTTCATGGAGGAGGCGCTCATGACCGGGGCGAGCAGCAACGGGGCGCTGCGGTTGCGCACCGAATCGGTGATGAGCGTCTGGGTGCCGCGCTTTGACTATTCGGATCGTCGCGATATTTATGCTTACGGGTTTGCGGCGACCTCGGCGGAGTTGGACACCGCGTTGACGATCTTCCAAGAAGTCCTGCCAGAGATGATCAAACTCGCGGAGATTGAGAAGTCTCTGGAGCTATTAGCCGAAGAGATCGAGACGACGCGGCGCAGGGTGAATGCGCTGGAGCGCGTGCTGATCCCGCAGATTGATGAGAATATTAAGAGAATTTCGATGGCGTTGGACGAGATGGAGCGCAGCAGCCGGGCCTCGCTGATGCGCATCAAGGAGATCATTCACGGGGAGGTCTAGGGGTGCCGAGGGCGGGACTCGAACCCGCACGGAGGGGTCACCTCCAACGGATTTTAAGTCCGTAGCGTCTGCCGATTCCGCCACCCCGGCCCAGACTTCGTCTGGACTGTACGCCGTGCCGCCTGCGGCGGTACGATGCACGCCTGGAGCGGGTGACGGGATTTGAACCCGCGACCTTCTGCATGGCAAGCAGACGCTCTACCGCTGAGCTACACCCGCAGGTCTTCTTATTTTAAGCCTTCTCTTTTCGCTTGTCAAGCAGACGACTCAGCTCGCGCGCAGGATCTCAATGGGAAGCAGCCGGCGCCCCCCAACAAACTCTAGAGCCGCTCCTCCACCGGTAGAGAAGAAGATATTTTTGGCGTGCGCGCATTCGCTCTGGCGCAAGGCCGCTGCCGTGTCCCCACCTCCAATCACGGCAAAGGCCTCCGAGGCGGCCACCGCACGGGCGACCTCGCGCGTGCCTCGATCAAAAGGCGGATGCTCAAAGCGCCCCAGCGGCCCTGCCCATACGATCGTCTTGGCGCTCCTGATCTGCTCTTGAAAGAGCTGGATCGTCCGAGGCCCAATATCCCAGCCCTGCCACCCGTCGGGAATCTGATCGGCCCCAGAGACGGCCCATTGCAGACTCGCTGGAGATGCTTGCGCGATCTGGACATCCTGCGGGAGGACGACCCGCCGCCCACGCGCGCGCGCCGCCGCGAGAAAGAGTCGAGCCTCTTCGAGCAAACTTTCGTCTACGATGGAACTCCCCACCGAAGCGCCCTCGGCCTTCAGCAGCGTAAACGCAATGCCCCCGCCCAGCAAGAACACATCGGCTCTGTCCAAGAAATCTCTTAACACCCCGATCTTGTCGGCGAGCTTGGCCCCTCCGACGATCGCTACCAAAGGACGAGCGGGGTTCTCCCGCACGCGCTGGAGCGTTGTCACCTCTTGCTCGAGCAACAGCCCCGCCGCCGAAGGCAACAGGCGCGCCACACCGTAAGTACTCGCGTGAGCGCGATGGGACGTCCCAAAAGCGTCATTGACGTAACAGTCCCCGAGCTTGGCCAACGCTTGAGCAAAGCGCTCGTCGTTGGCCTCCTCTTCGGGATAGAAGCGCACGTTCTCTAAGAGCACGACCTCTCCGGGTCGCATCTGAGCGACGAACGCCTCGACGCGCGGGCCAACGCAATCGTCGAGCTTGTGCACTTTGATATGTAAGAGTTCGCTGAGGCGTTGCGCGACGGGATCAAGACGCAGTTCTGCTACGGGCTTGCCCTTGGGACGACCTAAATGACTGATTAAGATGATCTTGGCTCGGCGTTGAAGGAGATAGCGAAGGGTGGGGAGGCTTTCGCGCAGGCGGGTGTCATCCAAAAGGCGTCCTTGTTGGAGAGGGACGTTATAGTCCACGCGGACGAGAACGCGTTTCCCCTCTATTGGCAGATCGCTCAAGCGTCGAAGCAAGAGCTTCATCCCCTAGGGCTCGACGGCGAATCTCTTGAACTCGGCCAAGCGCATCTCGGCTTCTACGAAGTTGACGAAGGGATCGCGCTTGGAGTCCTCCTCTCCGGAGGGCATCTCCACCGCGGCGATCTGAAAGATCTCCTCCGAGATGTAGATGGGGCTGCCGGTGCGCAAGGCGAGGGCGATCGCGTCCGACGGCCGCGCGTCGATCTGATGCGCCCGCTTCTGAGAGTCGCGCACGTGGAGCGTCGCGTAGTACGTCGAATCTTGAATGCTATCTATGACGATCATCTCCAACTCGGCGTCGAGCGTCTTGAGGACCGCCCGCAGCAGATCATGGGTCAAGGGTCTGGGGAACTCGCGATTCTGCAAGACGATTGCAATCGCTGTCGCTTCGGGATGCCCGATCCAGACCGGGACCACCTTCTCAGACCGCGGCTCGCGCAGAAGCAGCACCGGCATCTGCTGCTGCGGATCCATGACCAAGGCTTTGACCTCGACTTCTCGCAGCATGACTCGACCTCCTCACTGTGTACTTAATAACCATCCTCCGATCAGCATTATAGCACGACCTGTGGCCTTCGACAAAATGACCCACATAACCGTGGGCCGCGTGGCAGGGGGCTTGCTCCCTATCCGCTAATAGTTATATACTTACTAACAGTAGGAGGCGGTTCGTGGATGTGTGGAATTGTGGGGTATGTGGGCCATCGTCCGGCGAAGGATCTGTTATTAGAAGCGTTGCAACGTCTGGAGTATCGTGGCTATGACTCCGCCGGCATCGCGCTGTTGGAGAGCGATGCGCTCTACGTAGAGAAGCGGGCGGGCAAGGTGCGAGATCTAATCGAGCGCCTGCGCGACAAGAGCTTCAGCGCCACCGTTGGCTTGGGGCACACGCGCTGGGCGACTCATGGCCCGCCCACCGACTCCAACGCCCACCCACACTCCGACGAGCAGCGACAGATCGCTGTCATTCATAATGGCATTATAGAGAACTATCTGCCCTTCAAAGAGGAGCTGCAACGTCGCGGGCATCGATTTGCTTCTCAGACCGACTCCGAGGTGATCGCCCATCTCATCGAAGAGCGCTACGACGGGGGCAATCTCTTTGAGGCCGTGCGGGAGGTCGTGCAGCATCTGCGAGGCGCTTACGCGATTGCCGTGATGGCCCGAGACAACCCCAACGAGATCGTGGTCGCCCGACAGGGCAGCCCGCTGGTCGTGGGGCTAGGCCAGAACGAAACTTTTGCTGCTTCTGATATCCCAACGCTCCTGAGCTTCACTCGCCAGATGCTGGTGCTCCACGACGGGGAGATCGCCGTGCTGCGGCGCAACAGCGCCGAGATCTACGACTTCTCGGGACGGAGGATCGAACGCGCGCCCCAACAGATCCATTGGGACGTCTTGACGGCGCAGAAGCAGGGCTATAAGCACTTTATGCTCAAAGAGATTCACGAGCAGCCCCAAGCCGTCGCTCACACCCTCCAAGGGCGCTATGACCTGGAGAGGGGCCAGATCCTCCTCCCCGAATTAGAAGCGCTCCGAGCGAAGATCCAGAACGCTAAATTTATCTATCTGACGGCCATGGGCACGGCGTATTATGCGGCTCTAGAAGCGAAATATCTCTGGCGCTATCTCTTGGATCTCCCGCTCGCGGTCGAGATGGCCTCGGAATTTCGCTACAGCCAGCCGTATCTCGACCACGAGACGCTGGTGATAGCGATCTCGCAGTCGGGCGAGACGGCCGATACGCTGGGAGCCGTGCGCATGGCGCGCGAGCGCGGCGCGACGGTGATCTCCATCGTCAACGTCGTGGGAGCGACGCTGACGCGCGAGTCCGACGCGACTCTTTACACCCACGCCGGGCCGGAGATCGGTGTCGCTTCGACCAAAGCGTTCTTAGCGCAATTGGCCGCGCTCAATCTGTTAGGGTTTTATATCGCTCAAGTGCGCGGGAAGCTCGCGTCCGCTCAGACCCAAGAAGCGCTGAGTTCACTAGCCCAAGCCCCGGTGTTGATTGAAAAGCTCTTGCAACAAGAGCAACAGATCGCGCAGCTCGCTCAGATCTTCTATCAGAAAGAGCACTTTCTCTTCCTAGGGCGCGATCTGCTCTATCCCATCGCGCTGGAGGGCGCGCTCAAGCTCAAAGAGATCTCGTATATTCACGCCGAAGGCTACGCGGCGGGGGAGTTAAAACACGGCCCCATCGCCTTGATAGACCCCGATATGCCCACGATCGTGCTGGTTACCAAAAACAGCGTTTATGAGAAAGTTCTATCGAACATTCAGGAGGTGCGGGCGCGGCGCGGCGTGGTGATCGCCGTGACCGATGAAGTCCAACGAGAATTAGAGCACCTCGCAGATTTCATCATCGAAGTCCCAGCAGCCGCACGCTGGGTGACGCCGATGCTCTTTGTCGTGCCGTTGCAGCTTTTCGCTTATCACATAGCAGACCTGCGCGGCACCGATATAGATCAGCCAAGAAATCTGGCGAAAAGCGTGACGGTGGAGTGAGAAAGAGAAGCCGGTCAAAAGAAGGAGGTCGGCTGTATGACGCCCAAATTCGCGTGGACTCCCACCAGGGAGTACATCGAGCAGAGCAACGTCTGGCGCTTCATGCAGAAGCACCAGATCAAAGACTATCAAGAACTGATCCAGCGCTCTACGCAAGAGATCGAATGGTTCTGGGACGCCATCGTCAAAGAGCTACAGATCGAGTTCTTCAAGCCATATGAGCGAGTCTTAGATGTCTCTGCAGGGATCGCGTGGGCCAAGTGGTTTGTCGGGGGCAAGATCAACATCGCGCACAACTGCGTAGAGAAGCACGCCCGATCTCGCCCCGATAAGATCGCGCTGATCTGGGAAGGCGAAGACGGCTCCGTCCGTCGGGTCACGTATCGGGAGCTTGGTGAGCAGACGAATCGCTTGGCCTATCTTCTCCAAGAGCTGGGCATCGTTAAGGGCGACCGCGTCGGAATCTTTATGCCAATGGTGCCCGAAACTGTAGTAGCAATGATGGCTTGTGCCAAGCTCGGCGCGATCTTTACCCCGATCTTTTCGGGCTTTGGTGCTCAGGCCGTGGCTGCCCGACTCAACGATTGCGAAGCGAAGCTCTTGCTGACCGCCGAGAGCTTCTCGCGCAAGGGGGCTCACATCGAGATGGGACAGATCGCCCGCGAAGCCGCCAAGCTCTGCCCCACGGTGAAAGATATCTTAGAGTTCGCAGGTTCGCAGGTTCGCAGGCACACGAGTCCGGAGTTCGGGGGAGCAGAGACTTACGATCTTGCGAACTTGCGAACCCGTGAACTTCCTACAGAACAGACAGATTCCGAAGACCCGTTTATGATCATCTACACCTCCGGGACGACGGGGCGCCCCAAGGGCGCGGTCCACGTCCACGGGGGTTTTTTAGTCAAGATCGCGCAAGAAGTCGCGCACCAAGTAGATCTGCAAGATCGAGATCTTCTCTACTGGGTGACCGATATGGGCTGGATCATGGGGCCGTGGGAGGTCGTCGGGGGGTTGGCGCTGGGCGGGACGGTCTTCCTCTACGAGGGCGCGCCGGATTACCCCAGCGCAGAGAGACTGTGGGCGATGGTCGAGCGCCATAAGATCTCTATCTTGGGGATCTCGCCCACGCTGATCCGCGCGTTGATGAAATTCGGGACAGAACCCGTCAGAAGACACGATCTGTCGAGCTTGAGAATCTTGGCTTCGACGGGGGAGCCGTGGAATCCCGATCCGTGGCTCTGGTTCTTTGAGAACGTGGGGCAGCGCCGCTGCCCGATTATCAATCTCTCGGGGGGCACTGAAGTGGGGGCGTGTTTTCTCTCTCCCTTGCCTATCACGCCGTTGAAACCCTGTGCGCTTGTTGGGCCGGCGTTGGGGATGGAGATCGACGTCTTCGATTCTGAAGGCAAGCCGTTGCGCGGAGGCGTAGGAGAGTTAGTCTGCAAGAAGCCCTGGCCGGGGATGACGCGCGGCATCTGGAAAGACCCAGAGAGATATATTCAGACGTATTGGTCGCGCTGGCCCAACGTCTGGGTGCATGGGGACTGGGCGTCTATCGACGAAGACGGCTTGTGGTACTTGCACGGGCGCAGCGACGATACAATTAAGATCGCGGGGAAGCGCTTAGGCCCAGCGGAGATCGAGTCTATCTTAGTAGGGCATCCGGCGGTGGCGGAGTCGGCGGCGATTGGCGTGCCTCACGAATTAAAGGGCGAAGCGATCTGGTGCTATGCGGTGCTGAGGCCGGGATATGAGCCAAGCGATGCGCTGCGCAGAGAGCTGCGCGAGCGGGTGATTGAGGCTTTGGGGAAGGCGTTTGCACCGGAGCAGATCAAGTTTGTGAGAGAGCTGCCCAAGACTCGCAACGCGAAGATCTTGCGTCGGGCGATTCGGGCCAAAGCGTTGGGGCAGGAGCCGGGGGATCTGTCGAACTTAGAGAACCCGCAAGCGCTCGAGGAGATCGCAAGGGCCGTTTGAAAAATCATAATCAATCTCGTTAAAGCGTAAAAATATAAAAAAATAAGTGATACAAACCACTTTAACCCTCTTGACAATTTTTATTGCCTTAATATAATATGTAAGAAGAGATACAAAAACGCCGAAGGAGGCAACTATGCGTCACATCAGGCCCGTCGCAGTAATTCTGATGACTTTGTCGTTGGGCTGGGCCAGTGGTCTCTCTCAGACCCAGACCGTCACCATTACCGTCAATCAGTCGCTCTATCTCGATTGCTCCGGTTCTGCTCCTATTACCCATACGGTCACTCAATCCGACATTCAATCAACACAGCCCATCACGGTAGGCACATGGAGCTGCAATGTGGACGCCCTCACGAATTACATCCTAAGCGCGGATATATCTCTCAACCCGACGAGCGTTGTCAACGCCAGCGCCAATGACTTCTCTGAAACGTGCACCAGCGCTACGGGCAACGGAAGCCCGACGTGCGGGGCGGGCGGCACCTTCGGCCCAATCACGCTGGGCACCGGGGGCAATACCGCCGGAAGCCTGGGCGCAGACTTCTCCGGCAATGTCCGAGTCAACTTGAGCGACTGGGACGTCCCCACCCCGCCAGGGATTGTACAAGGCACGATCACCTACTCCGTCAGCGATTCGACGCCATAAAAACCCTAACAGAAAAAGGAGGTCGGCCATGTATCGCTGTTGCAAATCGCTCGCGGCCTTGGGACTAGGAGTGCTCTTGTTGGGCTTGGGCACATGGGCTCAGCAAAACGTCACGATTATTATCAATCAGTCGCTCTATCTCGATTGCGTGCCCCCGGGACAACCGGGCAATATCACGTATACGATTCAGCAATCAGACATCGAAGGGCCGCAGCCCTTTGACATCGGCGACTGGGGCTGCAACGTGGACGCCGTGACCCAGTACCGACTGAACTCACAGTTCACCTCGTTCAGCGCGCCGTTCATCGTCAACGCCGATACGTCGGACTTTACTACAGACTGCGATACCGCTGACGACTTCGGCACGTGCGCGGCTAATTCGTCGTTGACTCTCGGCGACGTAGATCCCAACACGCGGCGCGGCACGGGCTTTAACACCGCGGGTACCGATGGCGCCGACTTCGGCGGCGACGTCTTTCTGAACATCGGCACCGGCCCAACGGGCTGGGACGTGATGTCGAGCAATCTGCCCGTGACCGCCACGGGGGTCATTACGTATACCGTCACGGACACGACGCCCTAATCCCTCACCCTGCGCTCTCTCCCTGAAAGGGAGATGGGAAGGAGCGCTCTGTGAGAATCTTCAAACATTTGAAGATTCTGGGGCTGATAGCGCTGGGGCTGCTCTGCTTAAGCAGCAGCAGCGCCGCTCAGATTTCGGTCTCGGTGCCCGTCACCGTGACGATCATCATCCCGCGCTCGGTCTACATGACCAGCAGCCCGCTCAGACTGGACCTAGAGATCACGCCCTTGCAGATTCAAGGCCCACAGCCGTTTGAGCTGGCCGATTGGCACGTCAACATTGACGCGATTACGAGCTATCGGCTCAACTCGACAATGGTGACGGTAGATACGAACATCCAGCACGCCGACCCCGGAGACTTCTTCGCCGACTGTCGCTCCGCCGACGACTGGGGCGAGTGCGACGAGCATATCTCTCTGTTAGAACCGGATCCGGGGACGCGGCGCGGCACGGGACTCAACACCGCGGGCACCAACGGCGCCGACTTCCGCGGGAAGCTCTTCTTAGACCTTCGCGATTGGGACGTCGCTCAGCTTCCCGGCTATTACATCGGGGTCATTATCTATCGCGCGACGGACACGACCCCCTAGGAGTGACGTATGAAGCTCGTTCGTGCATTTGGAGCGCTTCTCTTGGTGATCGCGCTGGGGAGCCTGCTGGTGCAGGCCGTCTCCCAAGGGCCAAACTACGCCAGCGCGGTTTCGGCTGCCGGTTGGTCGAACGCAACCAATGCCACAGGGACCCCAGACAATCTCTGTGCGGAGCGCACCGGCGCTGGGGGCGGATCGCTCGACCTGACTGGCTTTGGCTTCACCATCCCGGCGGCCGCGGTCATTCAGGGGATCACGGTCGAGGTCAAGATGGCCGCTACGTCCTCGGGCGAGGGCGTGCGCGTGCGCTTGCTCAAAGGCGGCGTCCCCACAACGAATTTTCAAGATATTTACGGGGTTTCCGGGCAGACGGACTGCTCGACCAGCGGGTTTCGCACCGTCGGCGGCCCGACCGATCTGTGGGGCACGACCTGGACGGCCGCAGATACTAACGCGGCGAACTTCGGCGTGCGCCTGTCCAAGCTCGGCAGCACTAACACGGCTTACGTAGATGCCGTGCGCATCACCATCGAATACCAAGACGTGATGACGGTCTCTGTGATCTCTGGAGGGGCGCTCTCGGCCAACGTCAACAGCGCTTCTACTGTTGAGATAGGTACGATCGAGTTCTTAGGCCAGACGACGCTGCAAGTCGTGGCCACGCGCACCTGGCGCGTCTGCGCCAAGGTCTCGTCTTATCTCTTCCCCAGCGGGGCTGACGACCCCACGGCGAACGCGCTCCAGATCAAAGACTATCTGAACAATTGGCAAGCCGGCGGTTCTGGAGTCGTCGTCGCGCAAGGGAGTCCCACCCCCGCCAGCGGTTCTACCGTCAACGTAGATCAGCGCGTACTGTTGGCGAGCTTTGGCGACGGCAAGATCGGTTCGTATCAGTTTAC
>JANXAU010000024.1 GCA_025061735.1 Candidatus Bipolaricaulota bacterium | reverse complement strand
CTGGGGCGCTGCTGGCCGCGCCGCTGGTGGTGGGAGCGCTTGGCTTCGCTAGCGAGAGATTCTTGCTCGCTTCAAAGCGCTCCCAAAACGGCGTGACCGCGCTGCTGATAACTTTTGCGTTGATGCTCATTCTCCAACAGGGTGCGACGATCTTTTTGCAAATAACCACGGGCGAGCTGAGGCATTTCGTCACGCCGCCCGTTCGATGGCCTCTGGCGCTTGGCGATTTCTTCTACGAGGGCTATCGCGTGCTGGCCGCGGGGATCGCTCTTATGGTGTTAGTCGGAGTATGGGCGCTCTTGCGATACACGACGTGGGGACGATGGCTGCGAGCGGTGCGCACAAACGACGAGCTTGCGCTGAGTCTGGGGATTCCCGTCCCGTGGGTGCGCGCCGGGGCGTTTGGGCTGGGAGCGGCGCTCGCGGCGCTGGCGGGAGCGCTTGTCGGCCCGATCGTGCGCGAGGTGCAGCCCACGATGGGGATCGAGGTCTTATTAGTAAGCGTGCTCATCGCCGTTGCGGGCGGGTTGGGGAACCTGGTCGGAGCGCTCACCGTCGCGTTTCTGTACAGTCTCACGGAGAATCTGCTAACAGTTCTGGCCGATCCGGCGCTCGCCCGCGCGGGGGCTTTAACGGCTATCGGGCTGCTCTTGCTCTTTCGGAGTCGCATACAATTATTATGAGTTGGATGCTCTTCGCGATAGCGCTAATTCTCCCTTGGGTCTGGAGCGGCGCGCTCTTTTGGGGGACGAACTTTTCGCTGTGGGGGTTGGTAGCGCTCGCGTGGAACCTGCTCTACGGCTACACGGGGCTGCTCAGCTTGGGGTTGGGGGTCTATTTTGCGCTGGGCGCTTACGGCGCAGCTTTCGCTGTGATCTATGCCCACGCCAATTTCGCAGGGGCGTTGATCTCCGGGGTCGCTTTGGCGTCGCTGGTAGGGTTGCTGGTGGGCTGGGGGAGCGTGCGCGTCTTGGGCTACGGCTTTGTCGTCGTGACGCTCGTCACGGCGCTGATCTTTTATCTGTTAGCGTTGGGGGCGGATGCTCTTACGGGGGGCGAAGACGGGCTGTCGTTTCGCGCGCCGCCGCTCTCGCTCTTAGGGCTAGAATTCAACGTCTCGGATCTCTCGGTGCGCTACTATCTGGCGCTGGCGGCGCTAGCCCTGGGGTGGAGCGTTGTGCGTTGGGTGGTCTTCAGTCCGTTGGGATTGGCGCTGCGCGCGGTGCGCGAGAACGATAGGCGTGCGGCGTTTTTGGGCTATGACGTGATCAGACTGAAATGGGTCTCGTTTGGGATATCGGGAGCGTTGGCGGGCTTGGCGGGGGCCGTTTGGGCGCTCTCCAAAGAGTACGTGCGGGCGGGGCTGTTTCAGCCCTTCGGGGCGTTTGTCGCGGCGCAGCCAGAGCCAGACCCCCTGATTGCGGTGCTGTTGGGCGGCGCGGGCACGCTCTGGGGGCCGCTCTGGGGCACGGCGATACTTTTAGCGCTCCGCGAACTCTTTATTCTCTTGTGGCCCCACGGCTACGCGCTGGCCATGGGCGCTATTATTTTAGCGATCGTGCGCTATCGTCCCGAGGGCTTGAGCAGTCTCTTTAAGCGTTCTAGCTCTCCTTCGGCCATGTGATAGAAGTGCTCCGGCTGCGGGAATTTTTCGGTCTTCACTTCTTCGCGATATTTTGAGAACGCTTCTAACAGAATGGGGCTTAAGTTCGCATAGCGCTTGACGAACTTGGGCGTGAAGCGCTCGAACATCCCGATCATGTCGTGGACGATCATCAGTTGGCCATCTACGTCTTTACCGCTTCCTAAGCCATAGACCGGGATCTGAACGCGTTCGTGGATGATCTTGGCAACGGACGCCGGGACGCACTCCAAGAGAATTGCGAAGGCTCCGGCTTGCTCGAGCGCTTCGGCGTCGGCGATCAGTCTCTGAGCCGTCTCGGCGTCGCGTCCTTGGGCCTTGTAGCCCCCCAATTGCGACGCCGATTGCGGCGTTAGACCGATGTGCCCCATCACGGGGATGCCCGCATCGGTGATCGCTCGGACGACCGGGGCCATGCGCGCGCCGCCCTCGAGCTTCACCGCGTCGGTGCCGCACTCCGACATAAAGCGTCCCGCGTTTCGGATCGCTTCTTCCTTGGAGATCTGATAGCTCATATAGGGCATATCGCCGATGACGAACGCGTATTGGACCGCACGGCACACGGCGGCTGTGAACGTGATCATCATGTCCATCGTGACGGGCAGCGTCATGGGGTAGCCGAGCATCGTCATGCCTAGCGAGTCCCCGACCAAGATCATCTCGATGCCGGCGCGGTCCATCAAGAGCGCCGTAGGATAATCATAGCACGTGAGCCAACTGACCGGTTCTTTACGGGCTTTCATCTCATAAAGCTTGGGGATGGTGATCTTCTGGCGTTCGGCTTTTTCGGCGTTGGGTGCCATAGCGAGGCTCCTTTCTTATCTGCGCGCCCACACGCGATACTGCTATAGCGTATACTAAGGCTTAGGGATCGCCAGGTCTTTGGCGCCCGGCTTGGACATCACCGCTTCGGGATAGTTCTCTTGGATCAGCTCGTGAATCGTCTGGGCGTACTTGACTTTCTCGCGGGCCATCTCCGCGAGAAGCTGCGGACTCGTCCAAGGCTTATAGAGCGCCCCCGGCCCCGCCGCGCACGCCGGCCCATGCTCGATCTTGAAATAACACGGCGCACAGACCCGCGCCATCTCTGGCGCGTCGTAGAAGCGCAAATAGCCCCCAAACGACTCCGTCAGAACGACGTGCAAGTCCATCGGAATCTCTATCGCTTTGCGAATGGACGCAAGCTGCGGCAGCGACAGATCGGCGATGGGATTGAACGTCCCCGCGCCGAGCATCTGCAAGACTCTCCCCCCAGCCGCGTTGGCGTGCCCGGCGTAGATCGAGACTTTGAACGTCACGTCTTTGGGGATCTCGCCCTTCTGTTTTAGCTCGTTGAGCAGCCAGAGCAGCCCCTCGTCAATCACCAAGAAGCCACGAAAGCCCAACTCAATAGCGCGCATAATATCCGAGATCACATAGCGCAACTGATCGGAGCCGCGAAACCGCAACCCCGAAAACGCCCCTTCTGGCGTCACCAACTGTCGGCCCGTATCCCACGCCGAGCGCGGCCCTGGGGTGAGAATCACTTCGAGCTTGGACTCCGCCGCAAGCTGCGCGAAGTCTTTCAGCTCTTTTTTGTCTAACAGCGTCGCGCCCATGACAACCGAAATAATTCGGTGAATCGGCATCTTGCGCTTCTCGCTCTCGCTCACTAACGCTTCGAGAACGCTCACGCGCTCGATCCCCGAAATTTCCATTCGGTAGTGCGCCCCATCGGGGAAGCGCTTCTCGCTCGTGGGCAGCTCATACGCATCCCGCCCGGGGATACCGACCCGCTCCATCGCTTTAGCGACCCTCTCCATCTTCATGATGTGCTCCTTTCTCTCTTTGGTTTGGGTAGAGTCTAGAACAATCCCTTCACTTTGCCGGTCTTGACGTCTATGTCAATTCTTCGGTAAGCCGGATCGGACGCCGTCCCCGGCATGAGCGAGATCGTCCCCGTCACCGGGCACAAGAACTTCGCTCCCGAATAGATGAGAATATCGCGCACGGGGAGCGTCCAGCCCTTGGGGACCCCTTTCCAGTCGGGGTTGTGACTGAGCGACAGATGCGTCTTGACCATCATCGTCTGGTAGTCGCTGTATTGGGGATCAGCTTCGATCTTCTTGAGCTTCTCTTCGGCTTCGGGGGTCCAGCTCACGCCGTCGGCCCCATAGACGACTTTAGCGATCGTCTCGACCCGCTCGCGCAGCTTCATCTCCAACGGGTACAAGAACCGAAACTCGCTCTTCTCGTTGGCCGCGTCCATAATCGCATCTACCAATTCTAGCGCGCCCTCGCCCCCTTTGAGCCAGTGCTCCGAAACCGCACAGCGTGCTCCTTCGGATTCAACGGCCTTCTTCACGGCGGCAATCTCGGCTTTCGTATCCGTATGAAACGCATTAATACAGACGACCGGCACGATCCCTGATCTCTTAATCGTCTTTAAGTGATGCAAGAGATTGACCAGCCCTTGCTCGACCAACTTGACGTTCTCTTGAGCGTACTCTTGGGGGATGGGTCTGCCGGGGACGACTCTGGGGCCGCCACCGTGCATCTTCAAAGCGCGGATCGTCGCGACCAATACCGAGACGTGAGGCGTCAGCCCGCTCAAGCGACACTTGACGTTCCAGAACTTTTCAAAGCCAATGTCAGCGCCAAAACCGCTCTCGGTGACGTGATAGTCAAAGAGCTTCAGCCCCAGACGATCCCCGATAATAGACGACTGCCCCACAGCGATATTGGCAAACGGCCCGGCGTGCACCAAGACGGGCTGATACTCAATTGTAGAGCAGAGCGTGGGGTTGATCGTGTTGCGCATCCACGCCGCCATCGCGCCGTCCACTTCTAAGTCTTTGGTCGTAATGGGCCTGCCCTTCTTGTCGAAAGCGACGGTGATCTTCCCGATGCGCTCGCGCAGATCGGCCAGATCGCGCGCGATAGAGAGAATTGCCATCAGCTCCGAGCTGACGGCGATGTCGAAGCGCGACTCCATCATATAGCCGTCTTGGCGCCCCCCGATCCCGATGATGATGTGTCTTAGCGCTTGAGCGCAGAAGTCTATGACCCAGCCCATCTGCACGTTGGTTGGGTCTATGTCTAGACGCCGCAGCCCAATCTTAGCCAATTGTTGGTCGTCGTAGTTGCGCTCGTGCTGCAGGCGCGCGGTGAGGGCGACCATCGCTAGATTGTGGGCGTTCATGATGTCGTTGATGTCGCCGGTAAGACCCAAGGAGAACTCGGTCATGGGGATGAGCAAGGCGTTGCCGCCGCCGGCGGCCGTGCCCTTGATGTTCATCGACGGCCCGCCGGAGGGCTGGCGCACGCACCCGCCGACGTTCATCCCGCGCTTGCCCAAGCCCTCGATAATCCCCAACGTCGTTGTGGTCTTTCCCTCGCCCAAGGGCGTGGGCGTGATCGCTGTGACCTCGATGAACTTCCCATCGGGCTTGGATTTCAACCGCTCTAGGATCTTGAGAAAATCGAGCTTGCAGATGCGCCCGTAAGGGATGACCTCGTCCTTCTTCAAGCCCAACCGCTCGCGCCACTCCTCCGGGGAGGGCATCTTCGACTCGGCCAGCTCCGCGATCTGCCAGTCCTGGAGCTTGGTAGGATCGTAGGGCATCAACACCGCCTCCTTGCGATGCTTCATCAACAGTTTAGAGATCTCCGTGCAACCCGACGATGATCACGATCAGACCGAAATTGGGCGTTGGTCAAAGCGATGGTCATCTTCGCGCCTGACTCTGATCATGGCTTTTGACGAGATACTCTTTTACAGTATAAAATCAAACAAATCAAACTCAGGGGGACCACGATGGCGACGATCATAGACGGTAGAGCGATTGCGCAACAGATTCGCGACGGCTTAAAAGCCGAGGTTGCCCAGCTCCAGAGAGAGAAAGGGATCAAGCCCGGGCTGGCAGCCGTATTGGTGGGGGAGAACCCTGCCTCCAAAGTCTATGTGAATATGAAAGCCAAAGCCTGCGAGGAGGTCGGCATCTATTCTGAAAAGATCCATCTGCCCGCCGATACCCCCCAAGAGCGCTTGATCGAGTTGGTGCACGAACTCAATCAGAACAAAAAGATTCACGGGATTCTCATTCAGCTCCCCTTGCCGCCCCCCTTGGACGAGCACACCGTGCTTCAAGAAGTAGATCCAGACAAAGACGTGGATGGCTTCCATCCCGTCAATTTGGGAAAGCTGCTCTCGGCCAAGTTCTGGAACGAGCTGCCGCCGTTTGTCCCCTGCACGCCCGCAGGTTGCATCAAACTGATCGAATCTACGGGAACGGAGATCGAGGGCAAGAACGCGGTTGTGGTGGGGCGCAGCGTGATCGTGGGCAAGCCTGCCGCGATGTTGCTCTTAGCCAAACAAGCGACCGTGACGATTGCTCACTCGCGCACGAAGAACCTCAAAGAGATCTGTCGTCACGCCGATATTTTAGTAGTAGCAGCGGGCCGGGCTGGGCTGGTCACGGGGGGAATGATCAAGCCGGGAGCCGTAGTGATTGACGTGGGGGTCAACCGCATGTCCGATGGAAAGCTCGTCGGCGACGTGGACTTTGAATCGGCTAAAGAGATCGCGGGCTATATCACGCCCGTTCCCGGCGGCGTCGGCCCCATGACGATCGCGATGCTCCTGAGCAACACGGTCGCCTCGGCCAAGCGAGCGGCCGGCGTGGGCTAGCGGGTTGACAAAGATACCCTTCTTCTGCTAAATTGCTCTCTCGGTTATGCGAGTGCTCGTCACCGGCGCGACGGGATTTATCGGAAGAAGCTTGTGTGCCCACCTGAGCAAGAGCGGCCATACGCTCGTGGCGCTCTCGCGCGATCCCGCCCGAGCGCGCCGGCAGATTCCCGCTCTCGCCGACGCATTCGCGTGGAACCCTACCGATGGCTCTCCCCCCATCGAAGCCCTTTCTAATATCGAAGCGATCGTCCACTTAGCGGGCGAGAGCGTCGCTGGACGATGGAACAGCGCCAAGCGCACGGCGATCCGCGAAAGCCGCGTCTTGGGAACCCGACACTTGGTTGATGGCCTCACCCAGCTGCACGCTCGCCCCAAGGTCTTGATCTCAGCCAGCGCCATCGGCTACTACGGAGATCGTGACGAAGAGCTGCTCACCGAAGAGGCCTCCCCGGGAGGAGACTTTCTCGCTCAGGTCTGCCAAGAGTGGGAGAGCGAAGCGGCTCGTGCCGAGGGCTTGGGGGTGCGCGTCGTGCGCCTGCGCATCGGGATCGTGCTCGGCCCCGACGGCGGCGCCCTGCAAGCGATGCTGCCCATCTTTCGGGTGGGGCTGGGCGGCCCGTTGGGATCGGGCCAGCAATGGTGGTCGTGGATCCATCGCGACGATGTCGTGGGAGCGATTCTGCACGCCTTAGAGAATCACAAAATCAACGGGCCGATCAACGTTACCGCGCCGCAGCCGGTCCGCCAACGAGAGTTCGCGCGTATCTTGGGAAGCGTCTTAAAACGACCGGCGTTCCTCCCCGCACCGGCGTTTGCCCTGCGCACCGTTCTGGGCGAGTTCTCTCAGGAGCTGCTCTCCAGCAAGCGCGTCATCCCCCAACGACTGCAAGCGACAGACTATCGCTTTCGCTTCTCTGATCTAGATTCTGCCCTCGCCGAGATCCTCCAACGCTAAATTAGTAACGATTCTCATCTGCAAAAAACCCTTGACAAAAGCAGACTAAAAGAGTATGCTTTTCTCGCCATCGGCCGATGAGCACTTAAAATCTAGGGAGGACGAGCTATGTCTCTACTGAGGAAGTCGTTGCTCTTTGCGGTGCTCTGGCTCACGCCGACAGCGTTGGCCCAGCCATCGGGAGAACTCGTGATCTACTCTGGCCGGAGCGAACCGTTGATCGTCCCGGTGATTCAACTCTTTCAACAGCAGACGGGCATCCGAGTCACGCTCCAGAGCGGGACGGCCACCGCGTTGGCCAACCTCATCTTGCAGGAGCAGCCCACCCCCAGGGCTGATATTTTTATCGCCAATGACGCGGGAACGCTTGAATTTCTCAAACTCAAAGATGCTCTGCAACCGTATCTCTCTGAACAGATTAGAAAGATTTCAGAGTCGTTTCGCGCTCGTGACGGCAGTTGGATTGGGGTCTCCGGGCGCAGCCGCGTCCTGATGTACAATACGAGACTCTTACGATCCGAAGAGCTGCCCAAATCCGTCTTGGAGCTGACCGACCCCAAGTGGAAGAACAAGCTCTCTATGGCCACGACGCGCAACGAGTCGGTGATCGCGTGGGTGACCGCTTTGAGATTAACCAAGGGCGATGCGTTCACCAAGGAGTATCTGCTCAAGCTTAAAGCCAACGGGATCGTCACGCTCAACGGCCACACGGATGTGCGAAGGGCCGTCGGGCGGGGCGAGTTCGCAGTTGGCTTGATCAATCACTATTACTATCATTTGGAGCTGCGCGACGGCTCGCCCGTGGGCGTGATCTATCCCGACCAAGGCCCCAACGATATGGGGGTCTTGGTGAACGTCGCCGGTGCGGCGATGGTCAAAAACGCTAGGCGCGCACGAGAAGCGCAGCGCTTCTTAGAGTTTCTCGCTTCGCCCGAAGCGCAGAAGCTCTTTGCCGAGGTGAACTTCGAGTACCCGCTCTTGCCGGGGGTGCCAACGGCACCGGGCGTGCGTCCTCTAGAGACGATCAAGCTCATGCCCATTCGCCTGGACGAGCTGGGCAAAGAGCTAGAGAAGACGCTCAAGTTGTTGGACGAAGTAGGATTAGGGTAATAGAATATGGCCCTCACCCCGCCCTACGGGCACCCCTCTCCCGTAGTGACCTACGGGAGAGGGGTTGGGGGTGAGGGCCTATAGAAATGGCTCTGAATCACATTCGTGCGCCGCGCGTGCGCCTGCGCTGGGGCGAGTTGCTTTCGCCCCGGCGAGCGCTTCTCGCTCTTTCGGCGCTCGCTATCGCGGCAGCGATAGCGCTCCCGTTGCTGCTCACCCTCTGGCGCGGCATCACCGCTGAATTTTCGCTCTGGGCCACGCTCTGGCAGGTGCGCCTGCTCCCGCTCTTGGGAAATTCTCTGGCGCTCGCGGGCGCTGTGACTCTCGGCTCGCTCGTCTTGGGAGTGCTGTTGGCATGGCTGATCGAGCGCACCGACCTGCCCGGTCGAAGAATTTTTGGCCCGTTGCTCGTAGCGACGCTGGTCATCCCGTGCTATCTGATAGCGATCTGGCACATCTCGTTCTGGGGGCCAAGAGGGCTGCTCGAACGTTCTTTAGAAACGCTCTTGGGCGCTTCGGTGAGCGTGCCCACGATCTACGGATTTCTCGGCGCGTGGCTGATCTTGATGATCGCGACCTATCCGTATGTCTATACGCTGGCGCGGGCGGCGCTGCGCTCGCTCGACCCTCAGATGGAAGAGGCCGCGCGCTCGCTCGGCGCTCGCAAGCTCAAAATCTTCTTTAAAGTCACGCTGCCGTTGCTCGCCCCGGCGCTCGCTGCCGGCGGCTTGCTCTCAGCTGTGTACGTGCTCGCCGACTACGGCGTCGTGGCCGCGCTGCGCTACGAGACGTTCACTGTGGCTATCTACAAGCAGCTCGCAGGACGCTACGACCAAGCTCCCGCGGCCGTTCTCAGCACGGTGCTCATCGCGCTCACGGTCGTTCTGTTGGTGCTTCAGCAGCGGCTGTGGGGGCGCGGCAGGCACTATTACCGGGCGTCGCAGAAGCCGCTGCCGGTGGTGCGTTTGAGTTTTTGGAGTCGCTGGGCAGCGCTGGGCTTGGTGGGGCTGGTGCTCTTTCTAGGGCTGATCCTGCCCGTGGGGGTCTCGCTCTACTGGTGGCTCGAGGGGATGGTTCGACCGAACCCGACGGCGGTGCTGTGGGGCACGTCGCTGGGGGATCTCTGGCGATACGCGGGGAACAGCCTCTTCAGTGCTGCAACCGCCGCGACGCTGGCGCTCGTGCTGGCGTGGCCCATCGCGTATCGGGCGGTGCGCTATGATCAACACAGCCTAACGAGATTGGCTCAAGCAGGCCAAGCACTTCCAGGCGTGCTCATCGCGCTCGCGTTGGCGCTGGTGCTCCATCGCTTCGTGCCGTCTCTGTATTTCACCGTCTGGGCGCTCATCTTCGCCTATGTGATTCGCTTCTTTTCGCACGCGCTGCAAGCGACCGAAGCGGGACTGGCACGGGTGCCGGTGCGCTTGGAAGAGGCCGCGCGCTCCTTGGGGCATTCAACGGTGGGCGTCTGGAGGCGCGTGACGCTCCCGTTGGTGGCGCCCAGTCTTGGGGCGGGCTGGACGCTCATCTTCTTGAATGCGTTGCGCGAGCTGCCCGCGACGTTGCTGCTGCGCCCGCCGGGGTTTGATACGCTCCCCGTGCGCTTGTGGATCGCTGCTGGGGAGGGCTTTTACGCGCAGGCCGCTGCCCCAGCGCTCTTGCTGATACTCTTATCGTTGCCCATGCTCTTTCTCTTGCGCGTGGGCGACCGGCCGGAGGTCCGTCATGGAGACTGAGTTTCTCGAGCTTCGCGAGGTGCGTCTGCGCTTGGCAGAGTTTGAACTGGGGCCGCTCTCGCTGGCGGTGAAGAAGGGCGAGCTGGTGGCGATACTGGGGCCATCGGGATCGGGCAAGACGACGCTGTTGAGATTGATCGCGGGGTTTGAGCGCCCCGACGCGGGGAGCATCGCGATAGACGGGCGCATCGTCGCCGATGCGACCCGATGGGTCGAGCCAGAAGACCGGGGCGTGGGGATGGTCTTTCAAGACTACGCGCTCTTTCCCCATCTGACGGCGGGGGAGAACGTTGCGTTTGGCGTAGCAAGCTCTAAAGCCGTGGTGAAGGCCCGCGTCGCGGAGCTGTTGAAGTTGGTAGGTCTGGACGGATTGGCACAGCGCTATCCTCATGAGCTTTCGGGGGGCGAGCAGCAGCGCGTAGCCCTGGCGCGGTCGCTCGCCGCTAACCCCAAAGTGCTCCTGCTCGACGAGCCGTTCTCCAACTTAGATGCCGATCTGCGCCCCAAGATGCGCGCCGAACTCAAGCTCTTGCTGCAGAGGCTCCACTGCACCACGATCTTCGTCACCCACGACCAAGAGGAAGCCTTCGAGCTGGCAGACCGAATCGCGGTGCTCAACGCAGGAGGCTTAGAACAGATAGATACGCCCGAACGGCTCTATCGTGAGCCGGCGACGCGCTTCGTGGCCGAGTTCATCGGGCACGCCGATTTTCTCAAGGGGCGCGTGCGGGGAGGCTGTCTGGAAACGGCGCTGGGATGCTTTTCGTCGTCGGAGCCTCTGCCCGAGGGCACGCTGGTAGACGTGATGGTACGGCCCGAAGAAGTAGAACTAGAAGCCCTCCTCCCGTCAGATGGGCGAGGGGAGGGCCTCATCGTTGCTCGTCGTTATCGCAGCGGGATGCAGCTCTTCACCGTGCGTCTAGCTTCTGGAGAGGTGGTGCGCAGTCTGCAGCCTGCGGGAGCGCACTTCCCGCTGGCCAGTCGCGTGCGCGTGCGCGTGAAGACCCAAACGCCCCTGATCTTCCCGCGCTAGTCTTCGTCGTCTTCGTCTTCCTCAGGTTGGCGCTGCCCCAGCTTCTGGTCGAGCACCAGCAAGCCTGCTCCGTTGTCCCCCACCAGCTTGAGCTGCTCGACGACCTCGCTGGCGCTCTTCTCTTCTTCGACTTGTTCGTCAATGAACCATTGGAGCATCACTTCGGTGGGGTAGTCGTCTTCGTCGTCGGCGAGATCGTACAGATCATTAATACACTTGGTGATCTTCTGCTCGTGCGCGAGGGCTTTTTGAAACGCCTCGAGCGGGGACTTGAACTCGACGGGGGGCTTTTCAATAGCTCCCAACTCGACGCGCCCGCCGCGATCGTTCACGAAATCGAAGATCTTCATGGCGTGCTTGATCTCTTCTTGGGCTTGCAGGCGCATCCAGTGAGCCATCCCTCGAAGGTTCTGGGCCTCAAAGTACGCGCACATCGAGAGATAGACATAGGCCGACTCCAGCTCTCTGACGATCTGCTCGTTCAGCGCTTTCTCTAGTCGCTTACTCAGGCTAGGCATAGCCACTCCCTCAAACCATGACAGATATGATTATTATAACAGATGACGCTTATCATTGCCCAAGGGCGTGTGATTCTGTAAGATTTTGTTGGTTCTACCAACAACCGCACGCAAAGGAGGCTTCTGTGAAAGGTCACAAAAAGATCATTGACACGCTCAACGAGCTGTTGCGAGACGAGCTGACCGCGGTGAATCAGTATATGCTCCACGCGAAGATGTGCGAGAACTGGGGCTATGAGAGGCTCTATCACGCCATCGAGAAGAAGGCCATAGACGAGATGCATCATGCGGAGTGGCTCATGGAGCGGATTCTGTTTTTGGAAGGGATGCCCAACGTCTCCAAGCTCAACCCGATGAAGATCGGCCAAAACGTGCTGGAGATCATCCAGAACGATCTGGATGCCGAGATGATCGCCGTGCCCGCGTACAATCAGGGAATTACGCTGGCGCACGAGCTGGAGGATCAAGCGACGGTCGATCTGCTCACGAAGATCCTCAAGATGGAAGAGGGGCACGTGGACTGGGCGGAGCGGCAGCTTGATCAGATCAAACAGATGGGCTTGGAGAACTATCTGAGCCAACAGATCGAGAGCGATGAGGAAGAAGACTAGACACAAAACAGGGGCGAGGTCATCTCGCCCCTGCGGTCGTTCGTTCTGCTGCTAGCACTTTGAGAACCATCCACGCCACCACGCCCAGTCCCAAGACAAAGAGAACCAGAAAGACGATCAGCGGGCTGAGTTGCAAGTTGACCGGCTCGGCCGTCACGTCTAAGAATTGGCTCAGCTCGATGTTCTGAACGATCTGACGACTGATCGCGTTCAGCCCTAAGACGCCAAACTGCGCCAGCGCCGTCAAGAGCGCCAGCGCCCGAGTGATCTGCTGGCGTTGCGCCAGAATCAAGAGCCACGGCAGCCCCGGCCCAACGGCCGTCAGCACCGTCAAGGGCAGCGATAACCCCGTGAACATCTGCTCGCGCACGTCTGTGGGCCACGTACCAAAGACGTACCACGACCCCATCACGGCAAACCAGAGTAGACCGACCGTGTAGAGCTTGAGCGCAAAGTCCGCTGCCCAACTCTTATATGGCGCGCTCTCGCGCGCTGCGAAGACTCCAGCATCAAAGACTGTGTATGCGGCGACGGTCGTCAGCGCCAGGCCGAACATCATCAGCCAGCGGGGCCATAGCGTGAGATCAGAAGTGTTGAGCGCCGTCCCCAAGGGCGCGCCCGCGACGCTCGTGTTCTGCCAAATCTGGGGCCACGCGTGCAGATTGGTCATCAGACTGAAGCCGTTGGAGAAGAGAAAGCCGATGACGATAAAGAGAATCGCTGAGACCCAACCCGCCGAACGCTTTAGCGGTGTCAATTCTGCCCCGTCTTTGAGGCCCGTCACGTAGAGATAGACCCCATAGTACGCGAACGTCAAGAGCACAATAATTAAGAACCAAGGCCAAGCCATCAAGATCGTCGCGGGATAGAAGACTCGATAGTACGCGACTTGGGTGAACAACAACGGCACGATCCCAAAGTTGATCCCCAGCGCGATGATCACCGGCATCTGGCGCATCAAGCGGGCCGACCAGCGCTGCGCTTCGGGGCCGCCCCAACGCGCTGCTATCATCGC
>JANXAU010000068.1 GCA_025061735.1 Candidatus Bipolaricaulota bacterium | reverse complement strand
TTTAGCGTCATTGCAGATCGCGCGGGCGTTGCGACGTCACCCCGGTGGCACGCGCGTCATCGTGCCGCACTATGCCATGTCCGGCGGGACGCTCATCGCGCTCGCAGCCGACGAGATCATCATGAGCCCTCACGCCGTCTTGGGGCCGGTTGATCCCCAAATTGGACAATATCCGGCTGCGTCGCTGCTAGCTGTCCTTGAGAAGAAACCTCTGAGCGAAGTAGACGATCAAACGCTGATCTTAGCTGACGTTGCGCGTAAGGCCGTCCAACAGCTTCAAGATGCCGTCTATGAACTGCTTGCAGGGCGCTATCCAGAAGAACAAGCGCGTGGGTTGGCCCAGAAACTCTCGGAGGGCTATTGGACTCACGACTACCCGATCACGTATGAGAAGGCCAGGGAGCTCGGGTTGCGGGTGAGTTGTGACATTCCTAAAGAGTTCTTGCACCTGATGGCGCTCTATCCCCAACCGGTGCGCCATCAAGTCGGTGTCGAATATCTTCCCATTCCGCGCTATAGGGAGAGAGGCTCGCGCCGTGAAGGAGAGTGACCCCAGCATGACTCACGAACTGGCTCCAGAGCAGTTGCGCCGCACCTTCGATCCTAAAGAGCTTGGGATCGAATCTACCGAAAAGATCGCGCCGTTGGAGGGGATCATCGGGCAGAAGCGCGCCGTGTCGGCGTTGCAATTTGGCTTGGGGATTCAAGAGCTGGGGTTTAATATCTACGTAGCCGGCCCGCCGGGCATCGGCAAGATGACTGCCGTCAAATCGTTTCTCGAAGAACTCGCGCGACAGAAAGAGACGCCCTCAGATTGGTGCTATGTGAATAATTTTGACGATCCCTATCAGCCCAAGGCGTTGCGCCTGCCCACCGGCTGGGGGTCTCAGTTTGCCCAAGATATGAAGAGCCTCATTGATCACGTGCGGCGCGAGCTGCCCAAAGTCTTTGAGAGCGAGGAGTACAGCGCTCAGCGCGACGAGATCATCAAGAGCTTTAACAAGCAGCGCGAAGCTGTTATTAATCGCGTGCAGGAGCGCGCAGCCCAAGCGGGCTTTATGCTGCAAGCCGCACCCTTTGGAATACTGATTCTCCCCGTCTTGGGCGGGCGCCCTTTGAGCGATGCTGAGTTCCAAGCCCTCCCCCAAGCCGCCAAAGAAGACATCCAGCGCCGCCGCGACGCCCTCCAAGAAGACCTCAAAATCGCGATGAAAGAGATCCGTACTTTGGAAAAGACAGCACAAGAGAGGCTCCACGAACTCGATAGACAAGTCGCGCTCTACATGGTCGGCGGCTTGATGGACGATCTGCGCGAAAAGTACCGAGAGCTTCCCGACGTGCTGGACTATCTGAATGCCGTGCAGAAAGATATTCTAGAAAACATCGAGCCGTTCAAGGGAGAGCAGAAATCCGAGGGCGACGTTCCTGCGTGGGCCAGAGAGCTGCCCTTCAGAAAATACTTGGTGAACGTCTTGGTGGACAACAGCAAGCAGCAGGGCGCGCCAGTCGTCGTCGAGCTGAACCCTGTTTATCATCATCTCTTCGGGCGCATCGAGAAGGAGACGCAGTTCGGCGCCCTGTATACAGATTTTACGATGATCAAAGCCGGCTCGCTCCATCGCGCTAATGGAGGCTACT
The DNA here is from genome assembly GCA_025061735.1 of Candidatus Bipolaricaulota bacterium. Taxonomy (GTDB): domain Bacteria; phylum Bipolaricaulota; class Bipolaricaulia; order RBG-16-55-9; family DRXL01; genus SKYB132. The sequence goes on along the minus strand of JANXAU010000068.1, from coordinate 33,057 downwards.
TGGTGCTCCCCATCGAAGACGTCTTGAGAAATCTTCTCAGTTGGGACGGGCTGAAGCGCGCCTTGCGCAGCCGCGAGATCTTCATCGAAGAGCTGGGTGAGCGCTTAGGGTTTATCGCAACGAAGAGCTTGCGCCCCCAGCCCATCCCTCTCGATGTCAAGGTTGTGCTCGTCGGCCCGCCTATCTATTACTATCTGCTGCACGCCTACGACGAAGAGTTCCCTGAACTCTTCAAAGTCAAAGCCGACTTCGATACCCGCATGGACAGTTCACCAGAGAGCATTCGAGATTTTCTGAAGTTTCTCTGTACGTTCTGCCAGAAAGAGCGCTTAAAGCACCTAGACAGCTCAGCGGTCGCCAAGCTCTTAGAGCACGCGGCGCGCTTGGCCGAAGACCAGAAAAAACTCTCGACGCACTTTGGCGCCATCGCCGACGTCATTCGCGAAGCGAACTACTGGGCGCTGCAAGAGAAGGCCGCGCACATCAGCGCGCGCCACGTGAAGAGGGCTCTCGACGAGAAGGTCTATCGCTCCAATCTCATTCAAGAGCGCATCCAAGAGATGATCGCGCAAGGGACGTTGCTCATCGACACCGAAGGGGCGGCCGTTGGACAGGTGAACGGGCTTTCTATTCTTCATCTGGGGGATTATACGTTTGGCAAGCCCAGTCGGATCACGGCGAGCGTCGCGCCGGGGCGCGAGGGCATTATAGACATCGAAAGAGAGGTCGAGCTGGGTGGCCCCATTCACTCCAAGGGCGTCTTGATTCTAAGCGGCTACTTGGCGCAAAGATACGCGCAAGACAAGCCCTTGACGCTCTCGGCGAAATTGGTCTTCGAGCAGAGCTACGAAGGAGTTGAGGGCGACAGCGCTTCGTCGACCGAGCTGTATGCGCTGCTCTCGGCGCTCTCTGGGGTGCCGATCAAGCAGGGGATCGCCGTGACGGGGTCGGTGAACCAACACGGGCAAGTCCAGGCGATTGGCGGGGTCAACGAGAAGATCGAGGGTTTTTTCGATGTGTGTAAAGCGAAGGGCCTGACGGGCGAGCAGGGGGTGCTCATCCCCAAGAGCAACGTGCAGAACTTAATGCTTCGTGAAGACGTGGTCGAAGCGGTACGGGCGAAAAGATTTCACATCTGGGCGGTGAGCACGATAGACGAGGGGATCGAGATCTTGACGGGGGTGCCAGCGGGGGAGCGCGGGCGCGACGGGAAGTTCCCCGAGGGGACGATCAACTATCTCGTAGACAAGAGACTGCGCGAGTTTGCTGAGTGCTTGAGAGAGATCTCCGAAGACTCTAGGAAGCCGCGCCGCGCGCGGCGGGCAGTAAAATAGACTTTTGGGGCGATTTGCACGCGATTCGTCTTATGAACTAAAATAGAGTCGTGGCCATAAAGCGAGTGCTCTTACAGACCAAACGCCCTAAAGGCCCGCTCATCTGCGGCGATCAAGGATGTGCCGGGTGCTCGTGGATCTTTCGGGGGCTGAGCGAAAGCGATCAGAAAGAGCTACAGAAGCTCATGCGCCCGGTGCGCTACGAAGCCGACGAGACGATCTTTCACGAAGGGGCGCCGGCGTTTGGGTTTTTTATCATCTGTCATGGTCAGGTGAAGCTGGTCAAGCAGGGCAGCGGGGCCAAGCGCCAGATCCTTAAGATCGTCGGCCCAGGGGAGTTGCTGGGGGAAGAGAATATCTTTGACGGCAAGACCCACGGGGCCTCGGCGCGCACGCTGGAGCCGACCTCAGCGCGCTTCATCAAGCGCGAAGAGTTTTTAGATTTCCTCAAGCGCCATCCTCAGGTGGCGCTCCAGTTGGCTGAGAAGATCGCGCGCGAGCTGCAAGGGTTTCAGGCGAAGCTGATCGAGGTGGCGTATGAGGGCTGTCGCGCGCGGTTGGCTCGCCTGCTGTTGGCGTTGGCCCACGAATACGGGGAAGAGGTTGAAGAAGGGCTGCAGATCACCGCGAAGCTGACCCGCAATGACCTAGCCGAGATGGCCGGGATCTCTACCGAAACGGCGATTCGCACCCTGACCGAGCTGGAGGAGCGACGCTTGATTAGACTGGAGCGCCGTAAGATCTATATTCTCGATCCAGAGGGGTTGGCTGAGATGGCTTCGGCCTTGCCCAGCGCCCCCACTGAGAACGTGCTCTAAGGAGAGATCTATGTTCAAAAGAATCTTAGTTCCTACCGATGGCTCTAGAGGTGTGGAGAAGGCGGTCAACTGCGCCACGACGATCGCGCTGGCGTTTGACTCCAAGATCTATCTGCTCTTTGTGACCGAGCCGCCGGCGCTGCTGTTTGAATACGCCAACGTTGCCGAGCAGAGCATTCTAGAGGCTATCAACAAAGAGGGCAAGCACATCTTGGAGAAGACGGCCCAGCAGATTCGCGAGGCGGGGGTGGAGCAGGTCGAGACGGTCCTCAGGGCGGGAACGCCGGCCAAGGTGATCTTGGACTTTGTGGACGAAGCGAAGATCGACCTGATCGTGATGGGGACGCATGGGCGACGGGGGTTAGATCGGATACTGCTGGGGAGCGTCACGGAGGAGGTCGTTCGGTTGTCGAAGGTGCCCGTGATGACGGTGCGGATGGGGCAGTAATAAGTGATCGGGGCGCTTAGCTCAGCGGGAGAGCGTCCGCCTTACACGCGGAAGGTCAGAGGTTCGAATCCTCTAGCGCCCACCAACCACGGCCAGAGAGCGCGATTCGGCAAAGACCTCCATCGCCGCCCGCACGCCCGCGCCCAACTCGAATTTATACCCCAACTTGTGCAGCGTCAGCTCCAGCGCCGCGATTACCCCCAACACGTCCTTGGGACCCAGATCCCCAATGTGCCCAATCCGTAAGATCTTCCCCTTCAGATGGTCCTGCCCACCAGAGATCTTGATCCCAAACTCTTGTCTGAGGCTCTCCAAGATCTCTTTGCCGTTGAGGCCTGCAGGCACCCAGATCGCCGTGCAGACCGCCCCTGGTCGCTCGCTGAAGAGCCTTAGGCCCATCGCCGTCACCGCGGCCCGCGTCGCACGCGCGTACAGCTCCGTGCGCGCCAACAGATGGTCTACCCCCTCTTCTAAAATCACATTCAGCGCTTCGTCGAGCGCCATAACCAGCGAGATCGCCGGCGTGAAGGGCGTAAAATAGAGATTCTTTCTTGCGCTCTTGAAATCCCAATAGTACTTGGGCAGATCCGACTTCTCTACACGGGCCCACGCGCGCTCGCTCACGCTCACAAACGCCAACCCCGGCGGCACCATCAGCGCCTTCTGAGAAGCAGCCACCACGCAGTCTACCCCCCACTCGTCCGGCTCCAACGGCACCACGCCCAACCCGCTGATCGCATCTACGACCAAGAGAATATCGCGCTTGTTCGTGATCTTGGCGATAGACTCTATGTCGTAGACCGTGCCCGTAGAGGTCTCCGAGAGCTGAACGAAGACCGCAGAGATCTTAGGATGCGCGCTCAGCGCTTCTTCAATCTGCTCTGGGCGCACGGCCCGACCCCACTCCAGCGCAATCACGTGATGCTTCACGCGAAAGGCTTGACAGATCTCGCGCCAGCGCTGCCCAAACTTGCCCCCCTCAATCACCAACACCTCGTCGTTGCTGTTTAACAGATTCGTTACGCACGCCTCCATCGCGCCGGTTCCCGAAGACGTGAAATACAAAATCGTATTCTGGGTGCGAAAGACCCTCTTGAGCTTGGCGTCTACGCTCTTGAGCAGCTCTGCGAATTCTTCCCCTCGATGGTAGATGACCTCGCGCGCCTCGGCCAGCGCGACCCGTCGAGGGACGTTCACCGGGCCGGGGACAAAAAGAAAGTCAGGCTTCACGGTCTAACCTCCTACTAAGTTTATATCAAAAAATACTCTACCAAATCTCTAAGGCCCTCGGCAACTTGCCCCTCGTGTCTGGGGGGTATATAATAGCGCATCTTGCCGAGGTGGAGGATCGAGAACGAGTGAGTGGCCGGTTGCGCGCCGACGGGTTCGTGCTCTTTGCGCTCGTCTTGCTGCTTCTGCTCGGCAGCGCCTCTTCTCTGCCCCCGCGAGATTCTCTTTCGTCGTCTTCTTCTCTTCAAAATTATTCAGAAGGCTATCATTATTCGGCGAAGCTTGACCCCTTCTTGAAGATCTTAGCTCAGCGCGCGGCCGAGTCTGCCCGCGCTCTGCATCTGGCGCCCTTCGCCCATGTGATCGCCGTTTACGAGAGCACCGCGCTCGCGTCGGCCCGCCCCTTAAGCCCCACCGCCGCGCGCCAAACAGATCCCCAACAGATCGGCGTTCTCGTCCAGACTTCCCGGCCGTTACACCCGCACGATCTGCCCGGGCTTCACACGCTCGAGCGCTTGACCGAAGACCTCTACAGCGCGCGCGTCGCTCCTCAACAGTTGCGCGAGCTGGCGGCGCTCCCGCACGTCGTCTTCGTTGAAGCGAACTATCGCTTGGCCCCTCAGACCGACGTGAGCGTCCCCGCCGTGGGCGGACGCTTCTTGCACGAGACCGCGCCCGCAGCCACCGGCGCCGGTGTCATCGTTGGGATCGTAGATACGGGCTTCGATTTCACTCACCGAGACTTTCGTTACGACCGCGACGGCGATGGCGTCGAAGAGTCTTCGCGGATCGTCTGGCTTTGGGATCAGACCGAGACGGGCTATTTTGGAAGCCCGCAGAGGGTGCCCTTCGGCACGGAGTACACCCGTGAAGATTTGGAGCGCGCTCTCAGAGGCGCTCTCGGCAGCGTGCCCCAGCGCGACGAGCAGGGGCACGGCACGCACGTCGCGGGAACGGCTATTGGTGACGGCTCGGCGTCGGGAGGGCTGTACGTCGGCATGGCCCCCCAAGCCGAGATGATCGCCGTCAAGACGAGCTATTTTAGCCAAGATATCATCGAAGGGACGCGCTATATCTTTGAAAAAGCCCAATGGCTGGGGCGGCCCGCCGTGGTCAATCTCAGTCTAGGGGGGCACTTTGGCCCGCACGACGGGACGAGTCTGTTGGAGCGTGGCTTGGAGTCTTTCTTAGATCGTCCCGGTCGCGTGATCGTCGCGTCGGCGGGCAACGACGGAGATCGCCCCGTGCACATCGGAGGCCGTCTGGCGCCGCGAGAATCGTTCACGTTCACGTTTGTGCCCAACGAAGAGACGGCACTGTTGACGATCTGGTACTCTGGAGAGGCGAATCTGCTGGTCTCGGTCGCGTCGCCGGGGCTGCGCGGCCCCTCTCAAGCGGCGCTGGCGGTGCGCGGCTCGAGCGCCTCGGCGCAGACCCCCGACGGGCGCATCTACGTGGACAACTCCAGCGGTGGCCCCGACCCGCGCAACAGAGATCGCGCGATCTCCATTTCGCTAGAGAGCGTGCAGCCCGGCACCCCTTGGAAGATCACGCTCAACGACCAGGGCATGGGCGCAAGGTTCGACGCTTGGCCGGGGTTATCTACGATGGGCTATTTTGTCGAAGGGGACTCTGACAAGACCGTGACCGAGCCGGCCACAGCGGAGAAGATTATTGCCGTGGGCGCGTACACGACGAAGATCTACTGGACAGGGGCCGATGGATTGCCCCATCGGTTTTTGGATCTGCAGAGCGAAGGCGATCTGGCGCGCTTCTCCGCGCGCGGGCCGACGCGCGACGGGCGGCTCAAGCCCGATCTTGTCGCCCCCGGCACGGCCATCGTCTCTGCTCTGGCTAAAGAGTCTGAGCTTGCCTCTAACGATAAATTGGTCTTGCCCGGACGCGAGTACGTCGCCATGCAGGGGACTTCGATGGCCGCTCCTCATGTCGCCGGGGCCGTCGCGTTGCTCCTTCAGGCCAACCCGCGCTTGACCGTTGCTGAGATTCGCCGGCAATTGACCCAGACGGCCCTCCAAGACGCGTTCACCCAGAAGGGGCCGCTGATGGGCTGGGGAGCGGGCAAGCTCCAGATCGCGCGCGGCTTCGACGGGCTGGGGTTGGTCGAGCAACTGCAGCAGGGGCGTCCGGCCCTCAAGATCGGCCCCAATCCCGCCCTGGACAAGACGGTCTTTTTCTATGCTGTAGGCCCCAAACCCGCGCAGAGCGTCGAACTCTTGGTCTTCGATCTGGTAGGCCGAAGGGTCTTTCGTCAGGCGCTCTTGCCCCAGGGCCAGCGCTTCGAGTGGCGCCTGCTCGACGAAGAGGGCCGGCGGCTTCCGCCGGGGCTGTACATCGCGCTTCTTCGTGCCGACGGGCGCTCCAGCCTCCCCCAACGGCTTATCATCCAACGCTAGGAGAGAGATTCGTGCGCAGACTGGGCACAGCTATTGTTGTGATGGTCTTGATGCTCGGGGTCGGCGCTTCTGGGGCGACCCCGCTCTTGGAGATCGGGTCGAGCGCGCGGGCGGTTGCGCTGGGCGGGGCGCTCGTGGCGCTCGCCGACGACGAGAACGCGCTCTTCTACAATCCCGCGGCTTTAGCTATTCTAGAGCGCCCTCGGCTCTCGCTCTTCTATCAGCGCGTCTTTGAGGTCGTCCATCACGTTGGGGTCGGCGGCGCGATGCGCAGCGTTGGCCTGCAGATTCTACAGATTGACACGGGGTCTGCCGAAGCGACCAACGAATTTGGCAATCCCACGGGGATGGCGACGGGGTTCTTTGAGCGCTTAGGCTTGTTCGGACTGGCGCTGGGCAGCGAGCTGTTCGCTATAGGGGGGCGCGTGCAGTTCTATCAGACCCCAGCGCAGACGCGCTTTGCGATAGACGTCGCGGCTCGTGTCGCGCTAGGGGTTGTGCGCGTGGGTGCGTTCGTGCACGATCTCTTCAGCACAGAAAGCTCTCTCGATCTGCGCGTGGGGACGGGGCTGATCTGGGCGATCCACCCCCAATGGACTCTCTCTTTAGGGCTGGACATCTGGAGGCTGCTCACAGGACCGGAGTTGCACGTGGGCGTAGAGGTCTCTGTGAACAGCTTGAGGATGCGTGTAGGTTACGACGGGGTCGCGGTGGCGAGTGGCGCGGGCGTGCGCTGGGGGCGCTTACAGCTAGATTGGGCCTACCGGGTGCACCCCTTTCTGCCGGCTTCGACCATCGTGACCGTGACTTATCTCTTCTAGAGCGCCTTTAAGAAGGAGGAAGTATGAGGATCTCAAGAGATCTTCTCGCTCTGACTCTTCTGTTGATCTTTGGATGCGGGGTGGGATTGGCGCAAGAGCCTCCTGCGAAAGCCCCAAGCCCGCCCGAAGAGACGCCCTTGGATATTAGCTATTTTGGGGAGCTGGGTTGGATCGTCAAGTACGGGCTGGGGGACTCGCGTGAGCTGTCGCGTCGCGGCTACGCCAATCAGTTGCTCTTTGAGCAGTATGTCGCGCTCACGCTCGACGCGGGCGTCGAAGTCGCCTGGCCGTTGAAGGGGACGCTGCGCGTCAGCGCGCAATTAGATAACCGCAAGAGCGGCAATCTTCAAAGCTTTGCCTTTGGCTTCAAGAACGAGTCTCTCGAAGCGTCGTTCAAAGATTTCTCGATGGCGCAGGGCAGCTCGGAGTTCGTCGTCGCTGATAGACTCTTAAAAGGGCTGATCGTCACGTGGAAGATCTCAGAATCTTTGGCGTTGACGGGGAAGCTGGCGCGCGTGGAGGGGATCGCCGAGAGCCGCGTTTTTAGGGGGAACACCGCGCGCGAGACGGTGCGCTTCACCCTCAACGATCCGGAGCGCCCCTGGACCGAGGCTAGCTATCTGAGAAGCCTGAAAGGGCTAGAGTACTTCTCGCTGCAGAATTACGTGCCGGGGTTCACGGTCGTCGCGCTGCGCTTCCAGCTCGGCTCAGAGCTGCGAGCCCTCTTGGACGACTACGGCCTGAGCTATCTCTATGAAATGATCGAGCAAGACCCCGAGCCCGAACTCGAAGAGGGTCTGTATGACGTGCTGAGCGAGAACGGCAAGAACTTCTTGCTGCTCCGCCGCGCTACCCTAGAACTGCTGCGCGATCAACTGCGCGCGTATATTGACGAGTACAACGACGAGCACGATCTCTTCGGCGATGACGCCAAAGAGTACCCCTTGGCCGAAGAGACCGACTACGAGCGAGCTTTCTTCAATCGTCTGGTCAAGTTAGTCCAACTCAAAGTGGGAACAGAGGGCTATCCGTTGGGGAGCGCTCAGCGCGGACGGTTCTTCTCGCTCGGCCGAGAGAAAGTTAAAGAAGAGACTCTCAAACTAGAGATCAAGCGCCAAGAGGCGTTCGTCACGCTTCCCGATCTGGAGCTTCCCGAGTATAACTTCGCGCTCTTCGCCGAGCAGGGGGTGCTGGCTCTTGACTTCCCCGAGGAGTACTTTCGCGATCCGCGCAGCGAAGTGCGCGTGACGTTCGATTACGCCGTCTCCGGCGGACTCTACGTTCTGGGCTTATCTGTCTTGCAAAACAGCGAGCGCGTCTATCTCAACAACAGGCTGCTCAAGCGCGACGTGGACTATCAGATAGACTACGAGACCGGAGCGCTCTTGCTTCTGCCGCCGCACGACGCGCTCACCGAGCAGGACGAGCTGAAGATCGAGTATGAACTCATGCGCGGCGGGCTGGGGGGCTTCACCGAGCACCAGCGGACGTTTATGGGGATCTCGCTCGACTGGTCGCCGTGGCCGTTTCTGACCGTCACGCTCGATGCCCTGCGCGCCGCCGATAGCGCTCCTCCCGCAGAGAACAAAGAGCGCCTGCGCACCATGCCCAACGCCCACACGGTCTTCGGCGTCAAAGCCCATCTTGACTTGGGGGATCTACAGTCTCAGCTCAAGCTCGGCTACGCTAATAATATCTTTCCGTCGGGGAAGAACCAGCGGCGCAACCAAGTCAATCAAATCAACGTGATCGCTTCGCTGGCGCAAGAGCGCCGGCGCGTTGTTCTGTTTGGCCATCAGAACGGGCTGCTCGTCTTCGACGGTACCCGTTGGCAAGACTTCACGACGGCGCACGGGTTGTCGGGCCGCGGCGTGCGCGGGATCGCCGTCGCGCGAAACGCCCTGCTCCTAGCGACAGACTCTGGGCTATCGCTGGTGCGGCTGGAGCCGGGACGCCCGCTGCTGGACAGCCTAGCCAAACCCGTCAATTGGAAACGCTTCTATAGACTAGATGGGCTGCCTCACAACACCGTCAACGACGTGCTGCTCGACGAGAGCGGCGTGCTTTGGGTTGCTACGCACGAGGGCCTGGCGCGCGTCTCTCTCGCGCAGATCGAAGAGAAGAGCGCATGGAAGAGCTATAAGCGAGCGAACGCCCCCGGGCTCGTCAGCGATCGCGTGGTGAGATTGGCTCACGATGGCACAAAGCTTTACGTGGGCACCGACAAGGGGCTGTTCGTCTTCGATCCCGCTACGGAGCGCTTTGAAGCTGTTTCAGAGCTACAGGGCGAGTCTATCAACGATCTGGTGGCTGCGGGCGCGACGGTCTATGCGGCTACCCAGCGCGGCGTCTATCGGCTCTTCGCCGGTCAGGGGGTGGATTGGGTCGTCGAGGATCTGCCGGTGTTGAGCCTCTCTGTATGGCGAGACGAACTCTGGTACGGCGCGGAGATCGGGCTCTTTCGCGTGACGTCGGACACGCCCGTCGTGCAAGAGTATGCGATCACGGCGTTAGAAAAGAACGCGCCAGCAACGGTTTCGATGTGGGTCGGCCCCAAAGCCCAAGAGACCTATCAGATGCCCCTGTGGCAGATAGACAACACTGTCACGGAGTACTCTCAGGCGCAGACGCGTCTGAACGGGCGAGATGAGTTTCGGTTTGCGGATATCTCGGCCGACCAGAACACCGATCGGGGCTGGCTGGCCCAGCTCAGCGCCGAGTATAAGCTGGGCACGCTCGATCTCCGAGCGTCTGTAGAGAGCGTCGTCCCGGAGTTCTCGGCGATCGGGCGCGAAGAGCGCCAAGACGCCCATCGTCTCAAACTGAGCGCGAGCCTCCCTCTGTTCAGCAATCTCACGCTCTCTGGAGAACACGCGATGGGCTTCTCTCAGAGATTTCGAACCTTCTCGATGAGCGATACCCTGCGTGCCCAATGGCAACCGTGGGGAGCCGGCCCCATGCTCACCGGCACGCTCTCTCTAGAGCTTTTAGATCAGAATCGCTTTGATCGCACAACGGGCTTTGACACGAGCAAATGGGCCTATGGCCTCAAAGCTGAGCACAAGCTGAACATCGCGCATCTGATGCCGTTGGCGCAAGATCTGGCGGTCAGCGCGGCCTACGACGGCGCGATCACCGGCGGAGCATTGGCACGCGCGCTCTTTGATTCTAAGTTCACTCTGAACGCGACGCTCGCGCTGACACCGAGCTTAAAACTCAAAGGAACGTTGGGGTTTAGCGAGCGCGTCAGTCCGGGGGTGCGTAACGCGCCGGCGCGCCGCGACGGCGATCTCTCGTGGAGTCTTGGGGGCGATTGGCAGTACGATCTGGGCTTTTCCAAGCTCAGCACGTCGTACACGCGGGCGATGCGCCAGCGCCTCCCCGGTGGGCGCGGCTCCCTCGACGAGAACGCTAGTGCCGACTTACGATTTAGCGATGTTGTGATCGCGACGGCCAAGCTGACGCCGACTCTGGTTCTCTCGGCGCGGCGCAATCTGCCCTTGGGAACCCAAGAGAAGGGTGGTGCTCTCTCGCTCTCTGCCGAAGGGCGCGTGACGGCGCTGTGGCAACCGTTCTCCGGGTCGCTCGTGCTGAAGCAGAGCTTCTCCACGGATGTGCGCTCGGCGCGCGATCTCATTCGGCAAGACTTAAACGCCAATATCGAGTGGGCGCTCAGTCCAGAACTCAAGCCCAGAGCCGATCTGGGGCTTTCGTTGGATACGCTCGTGCATCCGACGCTGGGGCGCAAAGAGACGCTTCGGTCGCGGGTGCGGCTCTTGCTCTCGTGGGATCCGCCGGGGGCGTGGCGCACGGGGGGCGATCTCTTCTGGCAGATGACCCTTAGCGAGCGCGAGCGCACGCAGACTTATGAGCTAGGGAGTCAGAGCGCTTGGAATCCTCTCGAAGAGTTGGGATTGACGCTCGATGCGCGCGTGGCGTTCAATCTGGGGGTGCGGGATCAAAAGCCGGTGCAAACGGCTGATTGGGAGTTGGTGCTCAAGGGCGACTACGATTTGGGGGTAGCGTGTGCGCCGGGCTTGGTTGAGAGCACGTGCAATCTGTCGGCGACGCTGGGGTACAGCGGGAGATGGGAGCCGGCGGCGCGTGCGCCGTGGAGCCACAGCCTCTTCCTCCAAGCGCAGATGGGGATTAATTTCTAGAGCAGCCGCTTGAGCACATTAAAAGAGGTCCTCAGGGGCTAAGGAACTAATAATTTCGCTTACAGATTGCAATTTCTCAGCAACCTCCTGCACTTCGTTGACCTTCCAAAACGCCATAGCTTTGCGGAATTCCTCTGGGAGACCTGAAGTCTCTTGTCTGATTTGATCTAATTGTTTCTCATCAGACACTGTAATGACCTTTTGGACGGTAGGATTGCTTCTCGCTTTTTGCAGATTCAAAAGCAATCCATCTATCGAGCCGCTTTTATGAACCTCAAACACGTAGGTGACAAGACCTAAGTTGCCAATCTTAGCACGCCAAACGACATCCGCCCGTGCTCCATGCGCGATTCGTAGCTCGGTCTGGATATCAAAACCCAGCTTTCATCGTGATCAAAGCTCATCTTCAAGCGTATCCTCGCAAGCGATGTAGCCGGGTAGATCAGTCACATAAGCTGAGTAGTTCTGGCCCGTCCACTCGTAGATAACGAGATATTTCTTCATGACGTATTCTCACAACCAGCCGTCTTCTCTAAGGCGCTTGAGCGCATCGCGTACTTTCAAAGTCTATCACACGCTCCGTGCCCTCTCCAGCCGCGCGCGCACCAGCGCAATGACGGCTTCAGAGGCTGCTTCGCGTTCGTCTGCTGTCCACTTTGATCACAAAAACTCCACGCGATTCTTCATATCCTCAGGTTCCAAGATCAGCGCGTAGTCCATGAGGCGGCGAATGCACTCACCAATACCGAGTTTCTGCTCATGGACGTAGATAACACCCCAATGCTCTCTTCCCTGCTGCGTCCACTCATGAGCGAGGCGTAGAAAATCTTCATCATGGGTGAAGACGACAGCTCGCTGGCGGCTGGCGTATCTCAATTGCTCCTCGTCGCCCAAGCCCAGATTGCCTACATCACGTGCTGACCACGCCTCCACCCCTCGTTGCTTCAGTCCTACAGCGACCGCCACGGGGACGCTTTCATTCGTGTAGATTTTGAGAGCCACGGCGCTTTTCCTCAAGAGCGGAACGCGGGTAGAGCTTCCGCAATTCTTCGGCAAGCTGCTCTCCGGCTCGGATGTCGGCGTTGATCTCTTCAGCGTTTTCGTAGTAGTACGAGAGCGCGTCGTGGACGTGAGCCAGTGTCAAGTGCGGGTGCGCCTGAATGATTTGATCAGGTGTCCACCCAAGGCGTTCGTACTCAATGGCGATTTGAGACACCTTGATCCGTGTCCCGACGATGATCGGCTTCCCCCCACAGATCCCTTTCTTACGTGTGATGTAGGGATGCTTCATTTTGCGTCGTGTTGGGCGCGCTATCGCCATTTCATCTCACCCTTGCTGCACAGTCTATCATATGCGCCGTGCTCATCTTAGCTTAGCTGGTGTTGCTTCTCGATTCTCTTGGGGGCTCAAGCTCTTGTAAGGAGTTTAAAATCATGTTCTGTTATTCTACGTGTAGCTTGGACAAACCATGCCCAAGACTTTGAGGGATCACGCCCTCGGAAGGCGTCAAGCTGATTTCTCAAATCCGAGTTAATCACCACAGGTTTGTCTAAATAAAGTTTGATTTCATGCAATGAAAACACCCACGGGTACTTTTCAGGTTCCCTCAATCGGGGATGGAACTTTTTCTCAGGGTGCGTTTTAACTCTCGCGTGAGCTACTACGCCTTTTGTAGATGCATAAAAGCATATCCAATCCCCTGGTTTTAGTTGTTTACGTCCAGGAGTTCGCTCACCAAACGCATAAATCTTTTCTTCTCCAACAAGAGCTTGGATTGCCTCTTCCGCTGTTTGCTCACTGCTTGACTGTACTGGAGCGAGCCAGTATGCTGCTACCTCTGATACTTCTTTGCTAGCTTGCGTCTCTTCAGGGATAGAAGGTTCTGGCTCTCGTCGAGACATTAAACGTACCATCAAATCGATGATAAAATCAATTCGGGGACCTGAAGGGCGCAGGATGGTTAAGATGTCTTCATGACTTACATCATATTCGTTCATCATCTCAGCTAAAGAGAGCAAAGACTCAACTGAGATGATCCTGAGCGGTCGAGTATTTCCTTCTCGTGCCATGTGTGCTACAATATTATTTTCCAGTTGTTTAATCTCAGGATCAGGGCGTCCTACCACGTAGAGTCCGAGAGCATGATTCCAATCTGGGATCTCTCCTTGTTCGATAAGACGATCCACGTATCCAATTAATATTGTTACTTTAATGGGATATACTTCTGTTGTCTTGACTTCAACAACAACATGAAATCCCTTTGATGATTCCCAATGCCCGTCAAAGCCTATCTCATCTTGCATTCCCTTGTAGCGTCCAAATGTTACCTCAAATCCCAAGAAGTGCCCAAGATGATTGACTAAGTCTTGTAAGGCTCGGCTATACTGATCACCTGAGTTCGTTAAGCACTCCTGCACATAATCTTGAAGTTGACCGACCTCTCGCACATTTGTTCTTAAGAAATGACGAAATCTCTCTCGAGGAGTTTCATCTCCTGGAGTATCATCAAGCTTACCTACAAGGTCTAAAATTTGCTTGAGGGTTATGTCCACTTCATTGCTCCCATCTTTTAATAACTTTCTTTAATGATAAACTAATCACTACCCCTGGAGCAACTCCCTCAGCACCGTCGGCAGAATCCCGCCGTTCTTGTAGTACTCGATCTCAATGGGCATATCGAGACGCGCGATGACTCTAAACTCCAGCACGCTCCCGTCGGGCTTGCGCGCCCGGACTACAAGCTCTTGTCGCGGCTTCTCCAGCTTAGAGATACCAAGAATGTCAAAGACTTCTCGCCCCGTCAGCCCCAACGATTCCGCATTCTGACCGCCCAGATACTGCAACGGCAAGACCCCCATCCCCACCAAGTTCGAGCGATGAATCCGCTCAAAACTCTCAGCAATGACGGCTTTGACTCCCAAGAGCGCCGGCCCCTTCGCCGCCCAGTCCCGCGAACTCCCCGTCCCGTACTCCTTGCCCGCCAAGACGATCAACGGCACCCGCTCCGCTTGATAACGCATCGCCGCGTCGTAGATGCTCATGCGCTCCCCACTCGGAAAGTGCACCGTTACCCCGCCCTCGACACCGGGCACCAGGAGATTCTTCAAACGCACGTTGGCAAACGTCCCGCGCATCATCACCTCGTGATTGCCGCGACGCGACCCATACGAGTTAAAGTCTCTCTTCTCGATCCCACGCTCGATCAGATACCTCCCCGCTGGACTGTCTTCAGGGATATCTCCCGCCGGCGAGATGTGATCCGTCGTGACAGAGTCCCCCAGCATGGCTAGGACTCGTGCGCCGTGAATATCTTGCAGAGGCTTGGGCGTGAGCGAGAAATCTTTAAAATACGGAGGCTCTTGAATGTACGTTGACGTGGGGTCCCAACGATACAGCTCGCCCTCAACGCCGGTGATCGCGTTCCATTGCGGGTTGCCGTCGAAGACGTTGGCGTAGGTCTTGGTGAACATCTCCGGGGTGATGGCGCGCGCGATGATCTCGTTGATCTCGCTCTGAGTGGGCCAAATCTCTTTGAGATAGACGGGTCTTCCATCTCTGTCGGTGCCCAGAGGCTCGGTTGCTAGATCAATGTCCACCGTGCCCGCCAGCGCATACGCCACCACCAACGGCGGCGACGCGAGAAAGTTCGCCTTCACCAAAGGATGCACACGGCCCTCAAAATTGCGATTGCCCGACAGCACCGCTGCCGCAACGATGTTTTTCTCTAAAATCTCGTTGGCGACGGGTTCGGGCAACGGCCCACTGTTCCCAATGCACGTCGTGCAGCCATAGCCCACTAAGTGAAACCCTAACTCTTCGAGATAGGGCATCAGCCCAGATTTTTGCAGATATTCGGTGACGACCTTTGAGCCGGGAGCTAGACTCGTCTTCACGTGAGAAGGCACTCTCAAGCCGCGTTCGACGGCTTTTTTCGCCAAGAGTCCCGCGGCGATCATCACCGAGGGGTTGGACGTATTGGTGCACGACGTAATCGCGGCGATGACAACCGAGCCGTGATGCAATCCGTTCTTCTGATGGGCGAGGGCGTCCGGGCTGAGCTCATAGCCGTGTTCTTTAATCGGAGCAGTAAGCGCCTTGCGGAACTCGCGCTGGACGTCCCACAGCCGGATTCGGTCCTGCGGGCGCTTCGGCCCCGCCACCGACGGCTCGACGTCTTCTAGTCTCAACTCAAGCGTGTCGGTGAAGACCGGATCGGGCGTCTGATCGGTGCGGAACAGCCCCTGCTCTTTGCAATATCTCTCAACCAAATCTATGAGTTCTGGGCGGCGCCCTGTCTGTCTTAGATATCTCAGCGTCTCGTCATCTACGGGGAAGAAGCCGCACGTCGCGCCGTACTCTGGAGCCATGTTCGCGATCGTCGCCCGGTCGGGCAGCGAGAGCTGCGATAGCCCCTCCCCATAGAATTCGACGAATTTGTCCACGACGCCCTTCTTGCGCAGCATCTGGGTTACAGTTAAGACCAAGTCGGTGGCCGTGACGCCCTCGCGCAGCTTGCCCGTCAGCTTAAATCCGATCACTTCGGGAGTGACAATATAGAGGGGCTGACCGAGCATACACGCCTCGGCCTCGATGCCGCCGACGCCCCAGCCCAACACCCCCAGCCCGTTGATCATCGTCGTGTGGGAGTCGGTGCCCACGAGCGTGTCGGGAAATGCGATCAGATCCGAGTTCTCTCTTCGGGTCATCACGACTTGCGCCAAGAACTCCAGATTGACTTGATGGACGATCCCCGTTGCTGGGGGGACAACTCTGAAATTCTGAAAGGCTTTCTGGCCCCAGCGCAGGAACTCATAGCGCTCTCTGTTGCGCTCAAACTCCAGCTCGGCGTTGCGCTGCAGCGCCAACCGCGACGCGAAATAATCGACTTGAACGGAGTGATCTATCACCAAATCTACGGGTACCAGGGGATTGATCTTCGTGGGGTCGCCGCCGAGCCTCTTCACCGCCGAGCGCATCGCTGCCAGATCAACTATAGTAGGGACACCCGTGAAGTCTTGGAGCAGGACGCGCGCGGGCTTGAACGGGACCTCGCGCCCGGATGTGGGGTCCCACTGCGCAAGGGCTTGTACGTCTTCGTCGGTAATGACGCGCCCGTCGCTGTTGCGCAGCACCGCTTCGAGCAAGATCTTCAGCGAGAACGGCAAACGCGAGACCTTCGCCACGCCCGACTCCTCAAGGGCGTCAAGCTGATAGACCGTGACCGTACCACCTTGGAACGTTAGTCTCTTTCGGGAGAGTTGAGCGATCTTCATAGTAGCTCCTTTGCAGTTATCTATCTTAATTTCTCTTGAAGTCCGGGGATTTCGTCGGCCCCTACAGGAACGGTGGCGCTCGAACCGTTGAAGTCATCTCCGATCGGCTCGTAGCGCTCCCCGCCCAGACAGCGGTAGAGAAACGCTTCGGCGATAGCGTTGAACGCCAAGTTGTTCTCAGGGCGTGCGAAGCCGTGCCCCTCGTCGGGGAAGAGCACATACGTCACGGGGATCTTCTTGGCCTGCATCGCCTGGACGATCTGATCGGATTCGGATTTCTTGACGCGCGGATCGTTGGCCCCTTGCGCGATCAGAAGCGGCTTGCGAATGCGATCTACGTACGTCAAGGGCGAGCGCGATTCTAAGAACTTGCGCCCCTCTTCGGTGCGGTGATCGCCGACGCGCGTGGCGAACAGCTCGATCGCGGGCGCCCAGTAGGGCGGCAGCGTGTTCAAGAACGTGACCAGATTGGACGGTCCAACGATATCCACGCCGCACGCAAAAAGATCGGGCGTGAACGTCAAGCCCACCAGCGTCGCATAGCCGCCGTAGCTGCCCCCCATGATCGCGATTCTGTTAGGATCAGCAATTTTATTCTTCACGGCCCACTGGACGGCATCCACGAGATCGTCGTGCATCTTGCCGCCCCACTCGCGGTTGCCCGCGTTCACGAACTCTTTGCCAAATCCGGTCGAGCCGCGAAAGTTGACGCTGAGCACGGCGTATCCGCGATTGGCCAACCATTGGTGATACGGATGATACCCCCAATGATCGCGCGCCCACGGGCCACCGTGCACGAACAAGACCATCGGCAGCGGCTGCTGAGGCCGCCCGCTTTGCTGGGGATCGGACTCCACCGGCAACGTTAAGTAGCTCACGAGCTTCAATCCGTCGCGCGCTTCGATCACGACGGGGTACATCTTGGCCAACACCAAACCCTCCAGCGCTTTTCTGTTCGTGAAGAGAAAGCGTGCCGTGCGCGTCTCGCGCTCATAGAGATAGTAGCGCACCGGGCCGTTGTCCAACAGATACGCGACGATCCAGCGCCGGTCGTCCAGAGAACGACTGACGATTTCTATATCCCCGTCGGCGAGCGTGCGTAAATACTCAAAATCCTGTTGCAGGTCGCTATCTAAGAGCTGCCAGCGCTTGCGCTCATAGGTCGTGGCGACGGCTTGGACGCGCTTCTGCGTGGGATGGATCATCACGTCGCTGATGTCGGCTTGCGGGTCTTCGGCCAGCACGCGCTGCTCGCCCGTTCCTACGTGCACCGAAACCAATGCCGAGGTGTTGCGCCCGCGGCTATCTACCATGTACAGATAGTTCCCCGAGAGATCAAACTGAATCGGCCACGTCGTGAGCGAGTCTTCGTAGGGAATTCGGATGAAGCTCTCCCACGAGTCATCGGAGGCGCGCCGTAGCAGTTCGCTGCCGCCGTCGGGGGCAAAGCGCATCGCTAGACGAACACGATACTCTTCATCCGTAGTGAACCCTATAAAGCCCTCTTCGTTTTTGAGCAACAGCTCGCGCTCCCCGCTCTCGATGTTCACTCTATAGAGATCGTGCGCTTGCGGGTCGCGGTCGTTGAGCAGAATCAAAATCTCATGCGGGTACTTGCGGCTGACCTCTTGGATCTCGGCGCGCGCGTTCTCCAAGGGCGTAAGGTCTTTCGTCTCGTTGGTCTCTAGATTGACGCTGTAGACGCGCCAGTTCTCGTCGCCGTCTTTGTCTTGGAGATAGAGAATATGCTTGTTCGTATAGGCCCAGAAGAAGACCCGGATGCCACGCTTGGTGTCTTGGGTGACGGGCCGGGCTTGGTCGGGGGTGTCGGCTGGGCCGACCCAGACGTTGAGCACGCCGTTGACCGGCGCGAGAAACGCCAAGCGATGGCCATCGGGACTGAGGCGCGGCATTGCCTTATCGGGATTGGAAAAGAGCGCTTTGCGGGGGATCAGCTCTGTTCTTTTGATCATATCTTTCGAGCTCCTCTCTTCGGGTTTTTGAAGGGGATAGAGAATCTGTATGGCCGTTGGCAGTGGCTCGCTGGAGAGCGCGAACGCCAAGGCGTTGGCTTCGTCTAGCGAGACGGAGGGAGCCTCTTCGATTTGCACATCGAGGGTGCTGCCCTTGGCCGCGAGCAATTGCTTGAGGCTTGAGGTGACCGGGAGCGTCGAGTAGACGACTCCGTCGATCACAATCGCGATCAGCTCGTTCTCTGCGAAGGTAGCCGTCGCTTGGGCGAGGGCTTCGACGGTGCGCTCGGCGACGCGCAGGCGCACGATGGGCCCCGCTGACTCTCCCGTAGGGTTTGTCTGAGCGCGAGCTTCTTTCAGCAGGACTCTCTCTACAATCGGCTTCTCTACGACGATCAAGTGCCGTCCTTGGCCCGGCTGCTCGCTCGCGCTGCGGTCCTTGAGCACTTGCTGTCCCAGACCCGTCGCTTGGAGGTCTTCGCCGGGTTGCCCCAGGCGCAGCACGCGCTTCAGCTCGATGAGGCCACGCGTCTGGAGCAGTCGTCGCACGGCTTCAGCTGAGATCTCGTTGGGGAGTGCGAGCCAGACGGCCAGCTGTGCTGGGCCCGCGGGCACGATCGTGCTCTGAGGGATCCCGTAGCGGTGCAAGCGCTGTTGCAGCGCTAGGATCGTGTTGGCCAGCTCTTGCGCGTCGGCGCGCACGCTCAGATGAAAGAAGAGACGCCCCGGAATCGTCTCTGGCTTGATCTGGATGATCTGTTGCACGACTTGGGCGCGCTCTTCGGAGTCTTTGAGCGCGACCATCTGCGCCAGCCATAGCTCGACGATCTCGATCTTGCGCTGCTGCGCTTGTGTGCTCTCTTCTTCTCGGAGCAGTTGCTTGGTCTTGACGCGGGCCAGATGCGCTTTTTGATAAGCATCTCTCAGCTTTTCATAAGCGTTGAGCGCTTCCTCGAGCTTCTGCTCGCGTTCCAGAAGATAATAGATGCTCAGCAACGGCTCACGGATGGTGATCTTCGCTTGGGCTTTGGTGGTCTTGTACCAGGCCTCGAAGCGCTCTTGGCGCTCGTCTTCGATGTAATCTTGCAAGACGCGGTCGCGGATCTCGGCCAGCGCGGGCTGTCTTGCGGGTTTTTTCTCTTCGACTTTGATCAAGTGAAACCCAAACTGCGTGCGCACGGGTTCGCTGATCGCGCCGATCTCTAGCGTGAACGCGCTCTCTTCAAACTCGGGGACCATCTGGCCGCGCTGGAAAAAGCCCAGATCGCCGCCGTTCCTGGCGCTGCCGGGATCTTGGGAGTATTTTTGCGCCAGCTCTGCAAAGTCTGCGCCCTTCTCTAGCTCTTGGCGAATCTGCTCGATCTGTTGTTTGGCCTTGGCTACCTCGGCTTCGGAGGCCCCTTCGGGCACCCGAATGAGAATATGCCGCGCGCGTACTTGCTCGGGTTCGTCGTACTTGTCACGGTTCTTCTCCAAATAAGCCGAGAGTTCCGAATCGCTCGGTTGGAGAGTCCCAACGACGTGATCGCGCAGCTTCTCGGTCTGCATATAGATTGCCACAACGTCGCGCAGCTCTCGCTTGAACTGAGCAAGGCTGCTGCCTTGTGACTTCAAGATCTCGTCGGCTTGGGCCTCTGTCAAGCGATTCTGCCTGAGAATGCGCTCCAACTCGATCTCGGTGCGGTCGTTAATATCCCCCTCGGGGACGACGATCTGACGAAGGCGCAGCTCGCGCGCGATCAGTCTCTTTCTGATGAGATCGTCCAAGACGCGCGCTTGCAGTTCCAAGCGCCGCTCCAGCCCTCCCACGCCCACCAAGAGCTTGCCGAAGTCTTGGCCAACCTGGGCGTAGGTGCGTCCCAACTGGGCGATCAGCCTGTCGTAGGCCTCCTGAAACTCTTTTTGAGAGATCCTCTCGCTCTCGACGACCAATGCCCCTGGCTCAACAAAGGCAGGCCAAGCCAGAAAGATCCCCAACGCCGCCAATCCCGCAAGCACCCATATTGTCCATGAAGGCATGAAAATCCCCCTTTGTGCCTCATTAGCAATTAATTATAAGAGTCCGAAAATGGACGTGCTAGTCCTGCAATGGAGAGCCATTTTTGGTAGAATTTACAAAGCGAGCAAAGAATTGGTGATAGAGCGTGTCTGGCGCTTGGAAGATTCTCATCAGCGATCCTTTGCATCCGGAGGCGGTTGCGTGGTTGCAGCGGCAGCCCGGCGCGAGCGTGGTCGTTCGATCTGAGATTTCTCCGGAAGATCTGCTCCAGACGATAGCGGACTACGACGCGCTGATCGTGCGCAGCCGCACCAAGGTCACCGCGGGCGTGATCGCGGCGGGCCGGCGGCTCAAGGTGATTGGGCGTGCGGGGACGGGGTTGGATAACATCGATCTAGAGGCGGCGCAGCGCGCGCGGATTACGGTGCTGAACGCCCCCGGAGCGAACGCCAACGCGGTGGCCGAGCTGACGCTGGGGCTGATGATCGCGCTGGCCCGCGATCTGCCTCAAGCGATGCAAGCCGCGAAGGCGGGCACGAAGATCAAGGGCTACGGCAGCGAGCTGATGGGCAAGACGCTGGGGGTGATCGGCTACGGGCGGATCGGGCGGCGGGTAGCCCATGTTGCGCTCGCTCTGGATATGCGCGTGCTCGCCTATGACATCCTCAAGCCTGAGCCGCTAGAGCCGGGGGTTGAGTTGGTCTCTCTCGCCGAGCTGTGTTCCCGTTCAGACTGGGTCAGCCTGCACATTCCGTTGACGCCGGAGACGCGGCACTTTGTCAGCGCGCGGCTTTTAGAGCAGTTCAAAGTCGGGGCATTTCTGATCAACACCGCGCGTGCCGAGATCGTAGACGAAGAAGCCGTCCTAGAGGCGCTCCAGCAGGGCCGACTAAGAGGCTACGCTACCGATGTGATCTCAGAAAACTCTGCGCTTTTGGGGCATCCTCGCGTGTTGGTGTTGCCGCATATTGGGGCGTCCACCGAAGAGGCCCAACGCCGCGCCGGCATGGAGATCGTCGAAAGGGTCTGGCAAGCGCTCCTTGATCATCAAGACCTTTAGACCACGATCGCTGATCCCGACGGCTAAATGCTCCACTCTCAAGCTCCAGGAGTACCACCGCGCTGAGATACTTTACCATCCCGCGAGCAAGCAGGATCTCCTCATATCGCCCTTCATTTAACCAATCAATAAGCACATTGGGGTCTGGCAGAATCTTCAGCATGGCTTGTTTAACGGAAGATTTTTTTGATCGAGCCTTGGCCCTTCAACTCTCGAAGAAGCTGATTGAGTTCCTCCTCAGAGAGGACAAGCTCCAGGGATTGCTCAATAGCCGCACGCTCGGTCTTCGCTCCTAAGAGGCGCCGCACCCGGTCGAGCTTTTCTTGATCGAGCTTGAGATGCTTGTCTCGAATCCTTTGTTGGATAGACATATTCTCTCTAAGCTATGTACACAAAATTATAAAGCAAGGGGCCGAGCGTCTGCTCTGCCCCTCGCTCAAGCTAGAAGCACCTAGAGAGTTACGCGCGCAGCTTCAGCCACGCGATGATCAGATTGCCGTCGGGCGTCTCCTCAACCAGCCGCAACGCAATGTTATAGAACAGCGAAGCGGCCACGCCGCTCACGGCCACCGAATAGAGCTGATAGCTCCCCAACGCGACCGTCAGCGTCCCCACTCTTGTCCAGCCCGCTAGCCCGCGAATATCCCCCTCGGGCAGCTTGGTCGGATCGGTCGGATCGGTCTGGACAAAGACTTCTACTTGAGCAGTTCTGTTGCCCGTCGCTTTCAAACAGAACTGCAACTCTGTTAACGGCTGATTGCGCGCCACCACTCGATAGATCACCCAATCTCCGTCGTCGTTCATCCCTGCCTCGAAGGGTCTTTCGCTCTTGCCCCACGCTTGCCATTTGGCGAAGAACGACGCGTCTATCGTCGCCAGATCGGCCCAATGATCGACCCCGCGCCTATCGGCGAATGCACTAGCTCCCCCGGTCGCCAAGTAGCGTGCGCCGTCGCGCAAGAAGAGCCCCTCGGCCGGCATCCCCGGATCGCAGACGATCGCCGCAGGAGCCGGTGGCGTCGGGGGCGTGGGAGGAGTCGGCGGTTGAGGAGGCGGCGGAGGCGGCTGCGGGGCAACCACAACAAATGTGCGCGTCCCCAGAAGCTCCGGCGGACCTCCGGCGGGATTATGGATCACGCGGACGAGATAGGTCCCCGGCGGGAGGATCCCCGCCCCAAGGGTGTACGGCCCCCACGGGGTCAGCGCTTGCGTGCACATCGTGCCGGGATTAGATGTGTTAATGGTGATCGTCGTGCCGAAGAGACTGCCCGTAGGATTCTGGGGAACGCAGCCGTTCTTATAGACCCCTGAGATCTGAATGAAAACGGGAGTCCCGTAAGGCACGATCAGCCCAGGGATGATATTGATCGTCGTGCTGACTTGCGCAACGCCCGATACGGCCAATAACGCCACTCCCAACGCAACAACGCCCGCGCGCTTCCACGCGCTCCAGAACCAATAGCGCATACGGAGATCACCTCTTGAGTTTTAAAAGAATCGCCCCCGCAGTGAGAGCTTAATATATATACTCGTCCTGCGGGGGCCGAGTTTCACTCGAAGGTCTATTAGCCGGCTAATGAGAGCACAAAGGGCATCGTCGGCCCGCCGACTTTGATGACCAACACAAAGAAGACGATCCCCGGCACCGGCCCGCCATTAAACGTCGTGAACGGCGCAAAGAGCGCGGGACGATCGCAGAAGACCGTCAGCCCGCCCCCCGGCGGCGGCACCGAGAAGCACGTCGCCAACGTGGGAAGACCCACCACCCACAGGACGACCGGCACCAACGGACGATCATAGGTCACAGCAGCGCGCAGTTGTCCCGTCCCAGAGCTGACCCAGTACGCGACGGCTTGCAACCCCGGCCCCAAAGCCCCCAACACCAACGGATCGTCGGCGTTGCCGATCTTGGGCTTGTCTTGGGTGCCTTGCTCTTCTACGGTTACGCCGGCGGCCCGCAGAGCCGCGATCAGCTGTTGCGGGTTCATCCCCGGCGTGAGCGGCGGCAACCCCGGCGGCAGCGTCGGCTGCCCCGTCGTCGGGGGCTGAGGCGGCTGCTGACCCGCAACGCTCGCTAAGATCGTGCCGCACTCGTATCTGGTCTCTTGACCGACGGGGACGGTCAGATCGAAAGAGATCGCTTGCCCGGCAGCTCCGACAAAGACCCCCCGCACCTGAAGATTCGAGGGCACAGCCCGCAAGCTAAAGGGAAACTCGCGCTTGGTCTCAATCGCGATCACGACCGGGGGCGTGAAGATCTGTGACGCCAAGAGCGTCTGGCCTTGCAGCCAGTTGAGCTGCACGATCTGCACGCCGCCGCGACAGCTCAGATTGCTGATCACGGCTGTCGCAGAGATCGTCTGCTGGGCTAACGGCCCATAGCCCAATCCGACCGACAGCGCCACAACCAACCCGACGAACAGCCACCACCGATGCTTCATAGACACTCAGCCTCCCGTTGCTGATATGTTGGGTTCTATAAGGCTCACGGACGTCTCGCGCGCAGGCGCTCCTCGGCCATGCGGTCGGCTACCCGATGAGGTGCCAGCCGCTCGCGTTGCGAGATCTCAAAGATCGTGAGCAAGCGATCGTATATCTTCTCTGCTTCTTTGAGCGCTTTCTCCAACGATCCCCCCAGAAGATCTTGCACGCCGGCGATCAAGCCCCCCGCGTTGATCACATAATCGGGCGCATAGAGAATGTCAAATTCGTGAAGTCTATCTCCGTGTCGCGGCTCTTTGAGCTGATTATTCGCCGAGCCGGCGACGATCTTGCAGTTTAAGAGCGGAATCGTCTGATCGTTGATGATCCCTCCTAAGGCACAAGGGGAGAACGCATCGCATTCGAGCGCATAGATCGCGTTCGGCTCGACGGCCTTAGCGCCGAACTCCCTCTGGACGCGCTCCAGCGCGCGCGCGTCCACGTCGCTCACAAAGACTTGCGCTCCGGCCTCGGTCAGCAGACGGATCAGATGATACCCGACCTTTCCCGCCCCTTGGACGGCGATCCTACGCCCGCGCAGGTTGTCATCGCCCATCGTGAAGCGAAACGCCGCCCGCAGGCCGTGCAAGACCCCGTGCGCCGTCACGTACGAGAGATCGGTAGAGATGCCCCGCGCTCCGGCCAAGAAGTGCGTCTCTTGCATCATCTCGCGCAGATCCTCTGGGCCGATGCCCACGTCCTCGCCCGTTGTGAAGCGCCCGTTGAATTGATGAACCAACCGTGCGTAGGCCCGAAGTAATTCTGGGGTCTTATCGCGCTTGGGGTCGCCCAGAATGACCGCCTTGCCGCCGCCAAACGGCAACTCGGCTAGCGCGTTTTTGTAACTCATCGCTTGCGCCAGGCGCAACGCGTCTTCCAGCGCGAGTTCCCAGTGAGTATAGGGGAAGAAACGCGTTCCCCCCGTCGCTGGCCCTAGCGCCGTGCTGTGGATCACGACGATCGCTTTCAGTCTTGTCGTCGGGTCATAAAAATAGTGGACTTCCTCGGGGTTGTACTGCTCGATGAGCTCGTGTGCGTGGAGTCTATGGGTGTTCATAGGCGAAAGATCCTTTCAAAGATAGGGATTAAGAAACTTGCCGAGAGCGTGCCCAGCAACGCCCCGGCGATCACATCCGAGGGATAGTGCTCGGCCACGTGAATCCGGGAGACGGCGATCAGGCTCGCGGCCCCATAAGCTCCCAGATAGACCCACCACTCCGGATAGAAATGCCCCAGCACGTACGCGATGCCAAACGACGTCGTGGCGTGCCCAGACGGAAACGAATAGCTATCTAAGAAGCGATAGCGCAGGTCGTAAAGCGGAGCGACGTAGAGCGGGCGCTCGCGCTTGAAGATCGCTTTGAGCAAGCGAAAGAGCGCGATATTGATCATCGTGATGGCGAAGCCGACCATGACGTACTTGCGATCCAGAGACGAGCCTAGGATCAAGATCAAGAGCCCGATCACTCCCCATAAGTACCCATCGCCAAAGTAGGTCGCCACGATCATCACGGGAGAGATCTTTCTCATCGTGCGATGGGCGCTGACGAAGTGCAGATAGCGCTCGTCCCAGCGGATGACGAGATAGGGCAAGATGTCGGCTAAATAGTGATAGAGCGCTAAGAATCTGCGCTGTAAGAGCGCTTGAGCGCGGGCGATCACAGAGTCTCCCCCCTGGGTCGTAGCGTCGGGAACAAGATGACTTCGCGGATAGACGGAGCATCGGTGAGGATCATCGTCAGACGATCAATGCCGATTCCTAACCCTCCGGTGGGGGGCATTCCGTATTCTAGGGCGATTAAAAAGTCTTCGTCGAGGACTTGGGCCTCTTCGTCGCCGGCGCGGCGCAGCGCCTCCTGCGCGAGAAACCGCTCGCGCTGGTCGATGGGATCGTTCAGCTCCGAGAAAGCATTCCCAAACTCCATGCCCCCGATAAACGGCTCAAACCGCTCGACGACTTTGGGGTTGCCGGGCTTCTTCTTGGCCAAGGGCGACAGCTCTACGGGATAGTCGAGAATGAACGTGGGCTGAATCAGCTTCGGCTCGACAAAGACTTTCAGCAGTTCGTCCACCTGCTTGCCCCACGTCGGCTGCAGGTCTATCTGTAACTTTCTCCTGAGAATCTCGGCCCTCAGCTCTTCCAGCGTAGAGTGTTTTTCAATATCTAGGCCCGACTCTGCTAAGATCGCCTCGCGCAGCGTCAGGCGTCGCCACGGGGGGGAGAGGTCGATCTCGTGCCCCTGGTAGAGAATGCGCGTCGAGCCTAGGACTTCTCTGGCGATCTGCGCGATCATCCGCTCGGTGAGCGCCATCATATCGTTATAGTCTGCATAGGCCCAGTAGCACTCCATCTGGGTGAATTCGGGGTTGTGCTTGGTGCTGATCCCCTCGTTGCGGAAGTCTTTACCGATCTCGTAGACCTTCTCCAAGCCCCCAACGATCAGGCGCTTGAGGTAGAGTTCGTCGGAGATTCTCAAGTAGAGGGTCATCTCGAGGGCGTTGTGATAGGTCGTGAAGGGCTTGGCCGCGGCGCCGCCGTAGAGGGGTTGTAGAATCGGCGTCTCGACCTCGAGAAAGCCCTCGCTGTCTAGGAATCGGCGCATGGCGCTGACGATCCGGCTGCGCATCACAGCGATCCGTCGGGCTGATTCGTTGGCGATCAGATCTAGATAGCGCTGGCGATAGCGGATCTCGACGTCTTGGAGGCCGTGCCATTTTTCGGGCAAGGGGCGCAGGGCCTTGGCCAGAATCGTGAATTTTTCGGTCTTGATAGACAGTTCGCCCCTCCTGGTGCGAAAGACCAGACCCTCCACGCCGAGAAAATCGCCGATGTCTACTTGGGTGAAGAGTTCGTACTCTTCTGGTTTTAAGAGATCGGCGGTGGCGTAGAGTTGGATGCGGCCGGAGCCGTCGCGCAGGTCTAAAAAAGTTGCGCCGCCCATGAGGCGGCGGGCGGTGATCCGTCCCGCGAGGGCCGCGCGGGTCTGGCTGTCGGCGCCGGCGGGCAGGTCGCGAAAGAGTTCGTGCAATTGTTGGGCCAGATGGGTGCGCGCAAAGCGCGTGGGATAGGGGTCGATGCCGCGTTGCCGCCACGCTTCGAGCTTGCGCAGGCGCTCGGCTCGGAGGGGGTTGCTCTCGTCCATGCGTCCTCAACGTTCGATGTTGATGATCTTGTAGCGCAAGACGCCCGCGGGGGTTTCTACTTGGATCTCGGCGCCCTTGCGCTGGCCCATCAAGGCCCGCCCCACGGGAGACTCGGTCGAGATCTTGTTCTGTTCGGGATCGGCCTCGGCGGGGCTGACCATCTCGAACGTCTCGGTCTTATTCGTCTTGAGATCTTTGAGCGTCACGCGCAAGCCCAGCCCCACGACCTTGGTGTCTACTTGGCTCTCATCGAGAATGACAGCCTTCTCCAACAGCTCTTCCAGCCGGCGCACCTCGGCCTCATAGTAATCTTGCTCGCTGCGCAGGTCCAGATACTCTTTATTCTCGCGCAGCTCGGCGCCGTGTTCTTTAGCGAGTTTCAGCTTCTTGGGCAGCTCCTCGTAGAGGATCTTGCGATACTCTTCGAGCTTCTTCTTCTTCTGCTCGTAGCCCTCTGGGGTCAGGACGATCTCTTCCGTCTCTGCCATAGCTTCACTCCCCTTCTCACGCTCTCGTTGGGCAGGGGGCTTTGGGAGAATCCGATGGGCTTAGCTGTCGGGTTCAATATAGCAAAAATCAGGGCTGTTTGCAAGCCAGCGCCCGGAGGGCTTGGAGAAATCTCTCACGGAGTTGAGCGTTCTCTAGCTGCATAGCGTCGGCCTTGGGCTGGACGATCACATCTACCCCAAGGGTGAGTTCCGGGTGCAGCCGAAAGGCTTCTCGGAGCACTCGCTTGACCCGATTGCGTTCGTGGGCCTTGCCGAGCTTCTTGCTGAGGCTGAGGCCCAGCCGGCCCGGCTTTGAAGGGTCTTTTCTCAGATAAAAGACGCGCCAATAGTCGTCTCGGTAGAGCTGGCCCTGTTGGTAGATCTTCTGGAAGTCTGCGTGCGTCCGCAAGCGGCGCGCGCGACCAAACCGATAGCGCATAGCGTCATGCCTAACGAGAAACGTCGCGCTTTTCAAGCGACCCCACGCGCACGCGCTCTCTTATCTGTTGCAAGCGCTTCGGCCCGATCCCGCGAACGTTCAGCAGCTCTTCGACGGTCTGAAAGCCCCCGTGAGCTTCTCGATACTCAATGATGCGCTGGGCCAAGACCGGGCCGATCCCCGGCAGGGCCATCAGCTCTTCGGACGTAGCGCGATTGAGATCGAGCGGCTCGCTCACGCGCGCGACAAACGCTTCGCTCTGGCGCTCCGGAGCCGTAGCGACGCGCGCTCCCAGCGCGATGGCCAGCGCCAGCGCCATCACGGCCCACAATATCCATTGGTCGGAACGCTTCCAGCTCATCCTAGCAGTTCTTTGATTCGCTCTAATCCCTGCGTCTCCCAGAGCAAGATCAGCCGGGGTGGGATCGGGCGATATTTGTCTAAACTGAATTTCATTCTATAGAATTTGACGAAAAGCTTCTGCAACCGGGCGCGCAAGTGAGGGTTTTGCGCCAAAAGTTCTTTTTTTTCGGCGCAGAGCTGTTCGACTTCTTCTAGATAAAATTCGACTTGGGCGGCTTGACGAAAGAGTTCTTCGGCTTTAGAGAAATCAGAACCGTTGAGGTTCTCGACGGCTTGGCGCCAGAGCTTGCGGCGCAGCAGCTCGTTTTGGGCGCGCAGCTTCATGCGCTCTGATTGCTCTTGATAGTACTCTAGCTCCGTCGCTGGAAATTCTAGGAGATGGCAGCGACAGTCGGGGTGGAGCGGGGGCTGGGGATGGGGGGCTTCAGAGATCTCCCCGTGATGGCTCAGGCACGTCTCGCACGTGAGAAAGTGCACTTGGGCATAGAACTGATAGTATTTCTTTGAGCGACCAAAGAGAGCCATATTCTACGATGCTACCGATTGAGTATACTCTTCTCATCGTACGCCCGTCAACCGTCGGCTCATTACGGCGCGGCCAAGACTACCGTAACGGTCGCTCTCTCACTAGCTCGCCCGCCAACGGCTTCTATCGAGAAGACCGCCGGGGCCGCAAGCCCACGCTCCGGCGCTCGGAGGCGCAACTCGACCGACTCGGCTCGCCCCGGCTCTAGACTCACAGAAGCTCGAGAGAGCGAGAAGCGCCAGCCCGCCGGCGCCGCCGTCACGCTTATCTGAACGTTCAGCCTCACGTTCCCTCGATTGGTCACCGTCACCGCAAGCGCGCGCTCCTCACCGGGGCGGAGCATCGGCTGCTCTCTGGGAAGTGTCAGCTTCAGCCTTTCTACGGCGGGAATCGCGATCTGCGTTCGCCCCAGAGCGCTCCCCGAGGCGTCTTGGGCTTTGAGCGCGAGCAGATAGCGTCCCGGCGGCGTCCCCGGCGGGATCTGCACCGTGAGAAAGATCTCTTGGGATTGCTCCGCATCGAGCGCGATCTCGTTGGGAAATTCTAGCAGCGCCCACCCCGCCGGCGCTTCGGCTTGCAGCGAGAGCGCTCGTAACACCGTGCTCTCGTTCTGCACGACGAAGACGAGCGTGACGAAGTCATCGGGCTGGGCCGCGATCGCTCTTGCTTGAGGTTGGACGCGCAGCGCCCCTGTGCGCTCTTCGCTGACGAACTCGCCGCGCCACACGCCCCACCAGAGCGCCAAGCCCCCGGTCACTAGCACGATTGCAGCTACGAGCACGAGCGCCCGACGCTTCATGGTCGCACGGAGATCGTCTTCGTCTCGGTGTCTTTCAGTCCGTCGTTGTCGGTGACCGTCAGCGTGACCGAGTAGGTCCCGGCGCTCTTGAAGATATGTTCGACGATCTTGCCCGTGGCGTCTGTCTTGCCGTCGCCGTCGAAGTCCCACTCGTAGAGCACGATCTGGCCGTCGCTGTCGCTGGAGGCCGAAGCGTCAAACGTCACCCTCTCGCCGGCGCGCGGCTGGGCCGGACTGTAAGAGAACTCGGCGTTGGGCGCGAAGAGAATGGGTCTGGGGGCTTCGGCCGCGCCGAAGTCTATCGTCACGACCTGGCCCGTCTGCAGCGTCACGGGGACGCTCTGGGGGGTCGTCGGCTCGTAGCGTCTGGGCAGGGTCGTGCGATCCATACTGATCGTATAAGTTCCGGGGTCGAGCTGGAGCAGGTACTGGCCGTCCTCGGCGGTGCGCGCTTCGAAGCTCTTGGGGCCGACGGCCAAGAGGCGCACGCCGCGCAGGCCCGGCTCGTCGGGGTCGAGTCGGCCGTTGCGGTTCTTGTCGTCAAAGACGCGCCCGCGCACCGTCGCTACGGGGCGCACGGGGATCTCTACCGTCACGATCTGATTGACCCCCAGCGTTACGGCAATCGGCAGCGTCACCGTGGGCGAATACCCCACGGGCATTCGGCTGATCTCGATCTTATAGCTTCCCGGAGCGACGGGCGGGAATCGGAAGTAGCCTGTCTCGTCGGTGCGGGCCAACTGGCCGTCGAGCGTGAGCAGCGCTTGAGCGATGCCGGGTTCGCCGGGGTCGCGCTTGCTGTTATTATTCAGATCAATAAAGAGATAGCCCTCAATGCGGCCCTTGACGAAGACCGACTCAAAGGGCAGCGCGAAGCGCGTCGTAACCTGCACGCTGACGCCCAGCGACGTCGGCTCGGCGAACGTCATCAAGAACGAGACGGTCATCGGGCCGTGCAGAGTAAAATCTAAAGAGCCATACAGCCCGCTGTTGTCCGAAAGCCCCGCGACCATCGAGACGGAGAACTGTCGGGTGGCGAACACGATTCTCAGGAGTATATCGCGTTCTTCTGTAAACGTGATGTTCGTATTGGGATCGAAGGAGCGTGACCATCTGATGCTCAAGCTGGCGCTGCCTCCATCGGTCAAGAAGCGCCGGACGAAGACAAGCTTGCGGACTTCCAGAGTCTTCGTCTGCACGTTTAGCAGATTATCTATGAACGTGCTGTCTATGAAGTTGAGAATATAGCCGATGCGCCCGGACAGTTCTGAGAGCGAGACCATATGAAAGATTCTGTCGGTGCTCAGGGGCGGGAAGGGCGGATCGTTAGAGCGATCGTAATAGAAGCGGGCATCGTAAGTCATATAGGGCAATCCGGGGAAGAGGGGGGAGAGCGTAGCGCGCGCTTGGGCGCTCACTTTGACGATCTCTTGAATGTTGGGATCGTTAAAGAGATCGTTGAAGCTGCTGGTGATCACCGAGGCGACGGAGAGCGGCCCCAGCCCGCCTCCCCCAAAGATACTAAGAGATTGGGCATCGGTAAAAGTAGCCGGTGGAACAGTTAGGGTGGGGAAGCCCGGCTCAACGCGCAGAAACTCAAAGCCCGCGATGATCCCATAGAAGCTGGGGATCGCTCGGATAAAGACCATGCGGCGCGTGCCCAGAGCGCTCTGGGAGATGCCGCTCTCGACGATGAGAAACGATCCGCGAAAGTACGCGCCCATGAGGCTGTACGGGGTGCTCCCCGGTGATTGCAAGCCCAAGACGCCGGCGCGGAACGGCCCCAAGAAGTTTAGTGAGACCAAGCGCTGTGACGGGGTTTGACTGTTGAACGTCACCAAGAGCGAGAAGCCGTCGCGCGCGCCTAGCTCGACGCCACGTCGCGGCAGCGAGAGCATCTGCAAGGGCAGCTCGCGCAGGTCGCCCAGACGCACAAAGAAGCCACGAACTTCGCTTTCAAAGAGAAAGTCCGTGACCGACACGGGCAAGAAGTCGAGAATCTGCCAATAAATCCCTTCGCTGAGGCGCAGCGTGAGCGCGAAGCGCTGGTCGTCGGGGAGCGTGGCTGCAGTATAGAGCGAGATGAACGGCGTGAGGCTGGCGCTGGGCAGGTCTAAATTAGCGCCGACGCTCAGCTCGGCAGGCGCTCGCAAGAAGAGTTCGGTGGGGACGTTCTTGGGCAGCGGGGGCAAGACCGTGAGCGTCGCCGTTGCGCTGCCGCCGACGCCCTCGCGCGCGAGCGAGCTGGCCGTGAGCGTGACGGGTTCAAAGCCCGGCGCCGCATCGGCGGGGACTCTCACGCTCACCAAGACAGACTTGGACGCACCAGGCAGAAGCTCCAAGAGCGCGGGGTCTACGCTGGTGGGATAGCCGCTACGAGTCGTGGCTTCCACCCGCACGCTCTCGAGGACGTTGCCCCGATTGATGACGGTGAAGCTCAAGAAGACTTCGGTGCCGGGTTCGACTTCTTTGGGATCGGGAGCGCGAATGGCGATCCCCGTAGTAGCAACGACGGTAAGCTGGGCACGGGCGCGGGCCTGGACTCTGGGATCGTTCTGCGAGCGCGCTTCTACAGAGATAAAGTAATCGCCAGCGGGCGCGTCGTTCGGGATGAAGAGCGTGACGAAGAGCGGCTCTTGAGCGCCGGGGGCGAGCGTCAGCGTCGTGCTGGGTGCGCCGACGATTTGCAAGCGCTCCGGGGTCTCGACGCGAATCTCGTACGTATCTGAGACCGAACCGCGATTGGAGACGACAAAGACGAGCGTGACGAAGTCGTTGGGCGAAGCGGTGCGCGGCGGGGGCGCGAGGATCTCTGCTGCATATTGTTGTGCTACCGCTCCCCATACGCCCCCTAACAGAGCTAGAATGACTATAAGCGCTACGCGCACGCGCACCAACCTCCTTGCACCCTCAGCCGGCCTACGGCCCCCTCTCCCTTTTAGGGAGAGGGATGGGGTGAGGGTGTTTTTTACAGCTGGACACGCACCTGTCCAGCTAAGAGCACATCTCCTCCGAAGTCAATGATCACCAAAGCGAGATACGTCCCCGGGCTGAGCGCCGGCGTCACCGGGATCTCAATGCGCTGCTTGCCTCCGGGAAGCAAGACGACATCGCTTAGCTGGCGCTGGCGCACCACTTCTCCCTTGGTGTTGATCACGCGCAGCTCGACTTTGAGCTGTTGGAACGTCGTACCCGTGTTCTCGTACTCGGTCACGATTCGGAGGGGCCTGTCGCGCTCAGGGAGCAACGCGCGCACGCTCAGAATGCGCCCGCGATTGACGGCGTT
>JANXAU010000064.1 GCA_025061735.1 Candidatus Bipolaricaulota bacterium | reverse complement strand
AGGCGAATCTGCTCCAGAAGCTGGGCGAGCAGTCGCGGATGCAGATTGTTCTCCGGCTCTTCAAGGAAGATCACTCCCCCGGGCGCCGTGCGCAAGGCGACCAGCCAACTGAGAAATGCCTTCCACCCGTCCGGCCAATCTCCCAGCCAATACTTGCCCTCAGGCCAGGCTGCTCCCCCTAGCCATATTTTGATCTGCTCGTTCTCTTCTTCAACAACGAGATAATAGCTGTCAGGATCTGCGTCTATAGCAACGAGGAAGATCTCTTCGATGTCTTGGAACTTCGCTTCATCGTGATTCTTCAAGTGCCAAAGCACTTGGAAGAGATTGCCCATATGAATACCAAGCTGCTCTCCAGGGACAAAAGCATCAACACCTTCGTAGCCTCGTCTGCCTAGGAGATGGGGGAAAACGGGCTTAAAGCCTCGCCAGCTCTGAAAGTATCCGCGGAGCTTCTGGAAGAGAGGGTCTTGCGCTAATTGATCATTTGGGGCATTCAGCAAGAGCAAGGGATGATGATGAGGCCACAAGATTTCAGTCTCTTGGCCATTGATTACAGCATGGTATTTTTTGGGAGCGGGAAATCCTTTCTCATTATAGGCTCGCGATCCCTCATAAAGCAGAAGATTTTTCCTAGAGATAGAGAGTCTTTCCTCAATAGTATCACATCTTGCGGAATGCATAGGGTCTTGGGCCAATCGTAAGACGTAGCTATAGATTTGTTGATCGGATTGGAGAGACAGCTCAAGCCCAAGATACTGAGACTCTCGATGAAGCACCGATCTAAAGCCAAATCTGGAGCGATATGAATAGAAGATTTGCTGTAAGAAGGAATCTACGTCAAAGATGGCCTGTGGGCCGCGGGCCAAGTCTGGGAGCAAGGTCATCACTTCCCATAGAGCGGACTTCCCGCAGCCGTTCGGGCCAACGATCACATTTAATGGGCGAATATCCTCAAGGGCAAAATCTTTTAAGATTTTGTACCCCTGCACGCGTAGAGACTTTAGGCTGAAGCTTCCCTCAGACATAAGTTTCACAACGCTATGATATCAAACCCTGTACGCCCTTCCAAATCATATTAATCGCTGAGTAGAGCAGCACGACACCGAACAGTCTTCTCAAAAAGACCTTCGAGACTTTCGTCGTGCTCCACGCCCCCAGCTGCGCTCCGATAATAATCCCCAGCGCTAACGGAATCGCCAAGTCTATATGTAGATTTCCTTGAAAGAAATGAGTCACGGCCGCGATCAGCGACGACGGCCCCATGACAAAGAGACTCGTCGCCACGGCGCTCACGATATCTACCCCTAAGAAGATATTCATCGCGGGCACCATGACGATCCCCCCGCCGATCCCAAAGAAACCCGCTGCTATTCCAGCGATCAGCCCGACCAAAGCACCCAGAATGGGCTTGGGATTCCCATGAGGATCAAGGCCGCGCCGCAGAAGCAAGCCCAGCTCTTTGGGTTCTTTCCCCGCGAGCATCAGCCCCGAAACGTACAGCAACAAGACTCCAAACGCAATGGCTAACGCTTCACTTGAGACAAACTCCGTGAGAAACGCACCCAGCCACGCCCCCACCAGCGCCATCGGCAGCAGAGCTAGAGCGAATCTATAGTCTATCTTCTTCTGGCGAGAGTACGCAATCGTGCTGGAGATTGAGTTGAAGACAATCGCGGCTAAGCTCGTGCCCACCGCTTCTTGGGTTGTGCTCACGGAATTTAAAAAGACCAAGAGCGGGACCATGAAGATCCCGCCACCGACCCCGACCATGCTCGCCACCCACCCGATGACGATGGCCGCGAAAAACAGACCAATCGAAATAAGCATCTAGATATTCATCTGTGCGAACAGCAATATAGCTAAAACAACTATGCAAGTGACAACCAGTATAATGCCCCCAAGTTGAGTCATGAGCAAAGCCATCTCGGAGGGTTCTGCGCGCCTAAATTTCCATCTCTGTCCAAACATGAAAGCCCCTTCAGGATCGAACACAGACCAAACCCCATAAGACATCAAGAGCAGCAGCACGAAAGCTACAGCGGTCTTTTTAGGCGCTGTCAGGGCGCCAATGATCAGAGCCATTGCTCCTACAGGTACTAGAATTTGAACAAGCCATCTTTTTACCTTCTCTGACATAGCTTCGCCTCCATCATCGTTTGCGTTTCAAATATCCTTCAATAAAGACATCCAACTCTCCATCCAAGACCGCCTGTACGTTCCCGACTTCGATCTCCGTGCGATGATCTTTAACCAACTGATACGGCTGCAAGACGTAAGAGCGAATCTGGCTCCCCCACTCGATGGCGCGCAGCTCCCCGCGTGCCTTGGCGATCTCTTGCTCTTTCTCGCGCAGCTTCAGCTCGTACAAGCGAGCCGCTAAGACCTCCAGCGCGATCTCTTTGTTCTGCTGCTGGCTGCGCTCCCGCTGGCACGTCACGACGATCCCCGTGGGCAGGTGCGTAATGCGCACAGCGGACTCGGTCTTGTTGACGTACTGCCCGCCGGCGCCTCCGGCCCGGAAGGTGTCAATCTTCAAGTCTTCGGGGCGAATCTCCACGTCGGCCTCTTCGACCTTGGGGGTCACGGTCACCGCCGCAAACGACGTGTGTCGTCGGGCGTTGGCGTCAAACGGCGAGATTCGCACCAAGCGATGGACGCCGCGCTCGGCTTTCAGATACCCGTAGGCATACGCCCCAGAGACTTCAATCGTCGCGCTCTTGAGGCCCGCGACCTCGCCGGGGCTGGCTTCGATGAGGCTCGCCCGCCAGCCCCGACGCTCGATGTATCTCAAATACATTCTCAGGAGCATCTCGGCCCAGTCTTGGGCGTCGGTGCCCCCGGCCCCGGCGTTGATGCTCACGTAACAATCGTTCTCGTCGTAAGGCTCGTTGAGAAACGCTTCCAGCTCGAGTTTCTCTAGGCGTTTGGCAAACTCCTGAGCGCCCAACTGCACCTCGCGCTCGACCGAAGGGTCGCCCTCGGCTTTGCCCAGCTCTTCTAAGACTTCAAGATCGTCAAGCTGAGTCTCGAGGGCTTGATATTTCTGCAAGATGCGGCGCTTCTGCTCGACTTGCTGAGCGACGAGCTTCGCTCGGTGCTTGTCTTCCCAGAAGTCGGGGGCAGCCATCTGGTCTTCGAGCTGTTTGAGTTCGGTCTCCAGTGCTGCTAAGTCAAAGGCGATCAGCGATCTGGGTGAGCCGATCGCGCAAGTCTTGCAAGACGGCCATACGCTCCTCCTCACTTGCACACTCTACTGACAGTATTCTATGATTGCCGTGTGGAAAATGCAAGAGGCACTCTGTTCATCGTTGCCACGCCCATTGGGAATTTAGAAGACATCACGCTGCGGGGGCTGCGAGTTCTCAAAGAGTGCGATCTGGTCATCGCTGAAGATGCTCGACACTCTCGCAAGCTGCTCGCGCACTACGGGATTGAGAAGCCCTTTGAGCGCAGTTTGTATCGTGGGGTGGAGCGCGAGCGCGTCGAGTATTTTCTAGAGAAACTCAAATCTGGAGCGAAGATCGCGCTCATTTCGGATGCGGGCACGCCCTTGATCTCCGATCCGGGCTATGAGTTGGTGCGCCGGGCGGTTGCTGAACATATCTCGGTTGTTGCGATTCCGGGGCCGACGGCGCTCATTGCGGCTCTTGTCGTGTCGGGTTTCTCGACAGAGCGATTTGTCTTTGAGGGGGTGCCGCCCAAGAGCGCCAAGGCCAAGCGCGACTTTTTCGCACGATTGGCTCAAGAACCGCGTACCATCGTGCTCTACGAATCTCCGCATCGCGTGCTGGATACTCTTGAAGTGATGAGCGAGCTGCTCTCGGAGAGAAAAATCGCGCTCTGTCGAGAGTTGACGAAAGCGCACGAAGAGATTCTGCGGGGCACGGCGAAAGAGATTCTGGAGCTTCTAAAATCGCGCCCGGCGATCAAGGGCGAGATCACGATGGTCATCGAGTCTTTAGAGTCTGGAGAGTCCGTAGAGTCGGGAGAGTCAGAAGATACGGAGCTGAGCGTGGTCGAGCACGTGCAAAAGCTCATGGCTGAAGGGTTGACGAAGAAAGAAGCGATCAAGAGAGTCGCGCAGATGAGAAAGCTGCCCAAGCGCGAAGTCTATGAAAGATTGATCAAGAAAAAAACCTAGAATTTTGACATCGTTTTCATCATCCGTTAGACTCTTCTTGGTGAAGACTCTATGGCACAGAAGGCTTGGCTGCAACGCATCGAGATCAATCCAGAGATCATGTTGGGCAAACCGGTCATCCGAGGCACGCGCATCCCCGTTGAGATCATCGTGCGCAAGCTTGCCCAAAAGATTAGTGTCGAAGAGATCCTGCGGGACTACCCTAAGCTCACCAAGCGCGATATCCAAGCTGCGCTCTTGTACGCCGCTGATGTGTTGAGCGATGAAGAAGTCCTGCCCCTTGCATGAGGTTTCTTGCGGATGAGAACGTGGAGAAGCTCATTGTAGACCACCTGCGGCACCAGAGCTTCGATGTGCGCTACGTTGCAGAAGAAACTCCTTCCCTAAAGGACGATGCAATCTTAGCTCTTGCCAACCAAGAGAATCGCATTTTCATCACGAATGACAAAGATTTCGGTGAGATGGCCTTCCGACAGCGTCGCGTGCGCACAGGGATATTGCTCCTGCGGTTTCGTCGCGATGAAGCAGAATGGAAAGCCCAGCGATTGGTGCGATTCCTTGAGCAATACCGACAGCCCCTAGATAAGAAATTTGTTGTTCTGGGCGATACCCGCGTGCGCATCCGACCCTTACGAGATTAGCTGCCGCTCATTTAAGTAAGACCTCGTGAACCTTGACAAACATAGTACTATGTTATACAATATACTTGACTATGGACTTGGAGAACTGGATCGCGCAGTTGCGCAAAGGCACTCTAGAGTTCGCCATCATGCTCCTGCTTGAGGAAGGCCCCAAGTATGGGCTAGAGCTTATCCAGACCCTCGAAGAGATCCCCGGCTTGGTCACAACCGAAGGCACCATCTATCCCTTGCTCAATCGCCTAAAAGACGACGGCTTGCTGGAGACGGAGTGGGTCGAATCTCCCGCAGGGCCTCCGCGCAAATACTATCGCCTCACCCGCAAGGGGCGGCAGCAGCTTGCTGAGATGCGACGCTACTGGCACGAGCTGGCTCGCTCTTTAGATATGCTTGTAGAAAGAGTCCGCGTATGAAGAGCTTTACCCCGGAAGCCCAAAAAGCCCTCGACGAGTATCTCCGGCGTCTAGAAGAGACCCTGACGCGCCTGCACGGCCCTCACCATCACGAGATCTTTCAAGAGATTCAGAGCCATATCTACGAGAGATTAGAGCAGTTCCCAAGCCCACTCATCACAGCCTCTGAGGTGCTCGCGGTGCTGTA
>JANXAU010000047.1 GCA_025061735.1 Candidatus Bipolaricaulota bacterium | reverse complement strand
ATACGCGAGCGCCTCGAGCAGATAGGCGTCCTTGGTGAAGACCAGCAGCCGTCGCTGCGTCTCTTGAGCTATATTGAGAAAAGTCTCCAAACGCTCGATATGTCTGGGGCCGAAATCGGCGATGACGAGCTTGCCCCGGCTGCGTTGCACGATCTGGAGGGCGTTCTCGTAGACTTGCTCCTCGGTGATGGGCTCGCCCGGCTCGCGGCCTAGGCGCGTCCCCTCGACGATCAGCAGATAAGGCCTCTCGCGAGCGACGGCTTCGACGAAGCGTCGGGTCTGGTCTCCATGCCGGCCATGGAGGCGCAGATCGCCGGTGTAGACCACCGGCCCAGCGTCGGTATAGAAGAGATATGCAACGGCACCGGGGATGGAGTGATCCACAGCAAAGGCGCGAAAGCGCAGCTCTTCGAGGCGATCTGGGGCGGGCTGCGGGCAGGGAGCCTCGAGCTTTTTGGCTCGCGAGGCGGAGGTGGAAGAAGCTTTAGGGTTAGGAGGCGTCTGCCAAAATCGCTGCAAGTCTTGGGGCGTTCCTCCCAAGACGCTGCGCAGTGGGCGTCCGCGGTAAGGACGCTGAGAGTGAGTTGCCAGGGCGCGCGCGTCCTCCGTCTTAGGAGCGCGGGGGTTGCAGTAGGCGAATTCGCCATAAAAGTCGGTCTGGCCGCTGTCTTGCAGGGCCTTCATAATAGCGGCGCTCAGCGCCGACGTATAGAGGGGGCAATCCTCGCGAATGAGGCCGACCAACCCGCAGTGGTCCAGATGCGCATGAGAGAGGAAGACCCCGTGAATCTCGAGGGCGTACTCAAAAGACGGGGCAAAATCTTTGGGCATGAGATCGCGACGGTAGAGGCCCTCGACTTTTGGGATCAACCCCAAGGCCCATAGATCGTAGAGTCCTCTGCCGGGGCGGGGCTTCAGATATTCTTCAAAGTAGAGGCCCCAGCGCCCATAGCTGATCCCAAAATCCAGGAGAACCCCGACGCTGCCCTCTTCCAAGTAGATCTTTGTGCCTCCGATGCTCTGGGCTCCGTCCAGCACGAGCAAGCGCACGGCCTTTCACCTCTCTGCCCTGATCTTCCAATCCGTGACGACGTAACGCGCGTTCCTATAATGGGATGGAGAGCAGGGGAATTTGTCGGTTAAGAAGGCTCCTGGTGCCGAGGGAGGGAGTCGAACCCACACGGGGGGTGAACCCCACGGGATTTTGAGTCCCGCGCGTCTGCCAGTTCCGCCACCTCGGCCGGATGGTGCTGCCTTCGGCGGCACGCAAAACATTTTAATGCGTTGGACTTGGCTTGTCAACCGATTTCAAGCTATACTAGCTTTATGAGTGACGAATACTTCGTCATCGTCAATCTGTTGGCGGGGCGCGGGCGCTGCCGACGGCTCTGGCCCCAGATCGAAGCGCTGCTGAAGAAGAAAAAGCTGCGCTTTCGCGCCGTGCTGACCGAAGCCCCCGGAGCCGCTACCGAGATCGCACGCAAGGCCAGCAGAGATTTCTCTGTAGTGGTAGCCGTCGGCGGCGATGGCACCATTCACGAAGTCGCGGGCGGACTGATCGGCACCCAGACCAAGCTGGGGATCATCCCCGCAGGCACGGGCAACGACTTCGTCAAAATGCTCAAGATTCCTGCGCTCGACCCAACAACGGCTATTGAGGTCTTGCAGGCCCAGCGCACTCGTAGAGTAGATGTGGGCCGATATCAAGAGCGCTATTTTGTCAATGGGCTGGGGGTGGGCCTCGACGGAGCGGTCGCGTGGCGCATCTTCCGGCGCTGGAACTGGCCGGGCTTGGCCCATTGGACGTATCTCTACGCGGCTGTTTACGAGGCGCTCTGCTATCGCAGTGGCGAGATCGAGATCCGCTCTTCAGAATGGATTTATCGAGATAAACTGATGATGGTCGGCGCCTCCAACGGGCGCTTTCACGGCGGGGATTTTCTGCTGGCGCCCCACGCTGAGATCGACGACGGACTCTTTGATGTCTATATGATCTCCGAGATGACCCCATTAAGACGCTTGCGGAAGATTCCCGTAGTGCGTCGGGGAGAGCACGTGGGACTACCCGAAGTGCAGATCAAGCGAGCCTCTTGGCTGGAGATCGTCTCTGAGAGACCGCTCTTGGGGCACCTGGATGGAGAGCCGTTAGAGTTTCCCGCTGGGGGCTTTCGCGTCGAGATCGTGCCGCAAGCGCTAGAAGTGATTTCGGCTTAACACTGAAGC
>JANXAU010000066.1 GCA_025061735.1 Candidatus Bipolaricaulota bacterium | reverse complement strand
GCCCTGCTCAAAGATATTGGCTGGACTGAGGCCGATCTGCGCCGGCTGAAGCTCATCCGTTAGAGAGCGCGCTGCGCCTTCTCCCACGCCCGCACGATCTCACGATGGACGGGCACGTCTTCCAGCAAGCTCGTGCGCAAGCTCTCATCTGGGATCTGCTCGGCTATCTGGCGCAGACGCGCGTACGCCAACTCCAAGAAGCGCCGGGCTTCAGCCGCTTGCCCCACACGCTCTAGAACGCGCGCGTGCGTGAAGTAGAACCTGTGCGCTTGCTCGACAATCCCCTTGTGCTCCTCCAGACGAGTCATCGCCCGCGTCGAAGCCTCCAACGCGAGGGCTAGCTCCCCTCGACCCAGATGCGCCCGCGCCTTCTCCGAAAACGCTTCGATCTCGAACCCCAGCATCCCCGGCTGCTCCAGCAGCGCGATAACGCGATGGAGATACTCTAAGGCTTCGTCGTACCGCCCTTGATCGTTGCGCAAGACCCCCAGATCGACCAAGCTGAACCCCACGCCGCGCTGGTCTCCGGTCGCCCGGTTGAGCGCCAGCGCGCGCTCTAAGAGAGATTCGGCTTCGGCATACTGCCCCAGATCGCGCAAGATAACCCCAAGGTTGTTGGCAACGGCCGCCTGGCCCCACAGATCGTTCGTGTGTTGGAAAAGCTCGTTGGCTTTGGCCAAGCTCTCCCGCGCGTGCGCGAAATCCCCACAAGCCCGCTGGACTAACGCTAAATCGTTCCACGCGTAGCCCAGACGACGCGGGTCGTCTAACGGAGCTAAAGCTTCGATATAGCGCTGGAAATCTTGGGTTGCTTGATAGTACTCTCCGCAGCGTGCCCGCAGGCTGGCCACGCCCTGGAGCACATCGGCCAGAACGGCCGGGTCTTGGGCACGCTGCGCTACGGCGAGCGCTTGCTGCATCGCTTCTTGGGCGGTCTTGGGCTGTCCACAGGCTAACTCTAAGCGCGCCTGATGCTGATAGGCTTCGCAGAGCGCGCCGAGATCATGAAGCGCATGCGCCGTCACGATCATCTGCGTTATCACGCGGCGGACGTCGTCTGCAGCCCGGCGCACGTCGTAGATCGTAGGGAAGACCTCGCGGCCGAGATAGCAGCGACACAACTCCAAGCGCAGGCGCTGCTGGCGGGCCGAGAGCGCGCGCTCCCGCTGGAGCGCCTCGAAGAACGCGACGGCTTTGCTATAGAACTTTTGAGCCTCGCCATAGGCGTACGATCTCACGGCGTGCGCTCCCCCGCGCATCGCATAAGCGATGGCCTTCTCCCAGAGTTGCGCGCGCTCAAAGTGGTGCGTGAGTTCCCCAGCGAGCGCGTCCAGCTCTTCGGGGTAGAGCGTCTCCAGAGCTTCACCGACGCGCCGGTGCCATAGTCGGCGCCGGTCCGCGCTCAACTCTTCATAGACGACTTGGCGCATCAGCTCATGGGCGAACTGATAATGCCCTGCGCGCTCGACGATCAGGCCCGCGCCCTTGAGAGTGTCCAGATCATCGAGAATCTTCTCTTCTGGTTTGTGCAGGCTCTCTCTGATCACCGCGAGAGGGAAGCCGCGCCCGATCACCGAGGCCAGTCCCAAGAGAGAGCGTGCTCGCTCTGGGGCGCGGCGCAGCGCCGCGGCGATCAGCTCGCGCAAGCTCTCCGGCACGTGTACAGCGCTCAGCTCGGTCACCGTGAGCTGCCAGTCCCCTTGCGGGGTCTGCTGGAGCGCTTGGCTCTGGACGAGCGCGCGCGTCAGCTCCCTCAGAAAGAGCGGGTTGCCCTCGGTCTCGGAGTATAGAAGAGCAGAGACTCGCGCTTCGCTAGCGCCCAGCCAGCGCTCGACGCACGATTCCGTCTCTTCGCGGGAGAGCCGGCTCAGTGTGAGAGGGTGATAGTTCCGCCCCGGCCCCAGCGCGTCGAGCCACGCGCGCAGGCGGCTCCCTTCTAACGCCTCTTCGGCGCGATAAGTGCCGATCACGAATAAGGGCACGTCGCGCTGTGTTCCCATCAGATGCCCCAGATACTCTAATGTAGCATCGTCGGCCCAGTGGAGGTCGTCGAGAAAGAGCATGACGGGGCGGTCGCGGCTGAGCAGCTCCAAGAACTCCGTGAGCGCGGCGAAGAGCCGGGTTTTGCCCTGAGCGGGGGAGAGCTTGGGATTAGGCTCCAGATCAGGGAATCTCTCGTGAATCTCTGGGATGAGCTGAGCCAGCTCGCGGCGCGAGACGGGAGTCAATTGCGCTAGTTTCTCCGTTGGAACTCTCTCAATAGCAGAGCGCACGGCGTGCAGCAGGGGCTGGTAGGGCAGCTCGCTCCCGGAGGCGTAGGACGCTCCGTGGAAGAGATAGAACCCCTCCCCTGCCCCCTCCCCTAAAGAGGGAGGGGAACTCCCCTTCCCTTTAGGGAAGGGGGTGGGGGTTAGGTCTTTCAAAAACCTCTGCACCAGCGTCGTCTTGCCCA
This sequence comes from Candidatus Bipolaricaulota bacterium, assembly GCA_025061735.1. Classification (GTDB taxonomy): domain Bacteria; phylum Bipolaricaulota; class Bipolaricaulia; order RBG-16-55-9; family DRXL01; genus SKYB132. Next base: position 3,836 of record JANXAU010000066.1, on the reverse strand, counting down.
CGCCGACTTCGCCGCCGATGAAGACGGCTTGGGCGCTCCCACGCAAGACGCGATCCCACAACTCGCAAAGCTGGGCCAGCTCGCGCTCGCGGCCCACAAACGGCATCTCGCTCACGAGAGGCTGCGTCGGCGTGGGAAGCGCCAAGCTCCCTCGCGCAAGCTGCTCGAAGAGCGCTCTCATCTCCGGCAGGGGGGCCGCGTTCAGCTCGCGCTGCACCATATCTGCGTATTCTTGATACTGCCGCAACGCTGCGGCGCGATCTCCCTTTAGCGCGTATAGCTCGATCAGTCCACGGTGGGCGTGCTCGTGCCAGGGGATCTCGTGCAGCACGCGCTGCCACGTCTTGATCGCTTGGTCGTACTCACGACGCTCGGTGTAAAAGCGCGCCAGTCTCTCGAGCGCCTCAAGATAGAGCGTCTGCAAGCGCTCTTGTTCCACGAGCACCCAGTCTTCGTAAACGCCCGCCAAGAACGGGCCGCGATAGAGCGAGAGAGTAGATTCTAAAGACTTAGGGTCAGCGGAGGTGAGGGCCAGCGCTTGCTCGAACTCCAGCACATCGCACCAGAAATTGGGAAGGTGAAACTGCACCGCGCCGCCGGAGAACTTGAAGCACTCTGTACCTCTTAACGCTTTGCGCAAGCGCGTGAGCGCCTGGCGGAGATTCGCTTTGGCGCGTTCTTCGTCGGAGTTGGGCCAGAGCAACGCGGCCAGCTGCGCGCGGGGGTGGGCGTGCCGATGGTGTAAGACTAGATACGCAAACAGCTCTTTGGTCTTTTGGGTAGGAAACCGTAGAGGCTTTCGGCCCAGAGAGACTTCCATCTCTCCAAAGAGCGTTATCTTCAAGTGTGCCATACAGCCTCGCCCTCGCGTAAGTCTATTATATACTATGGCTCAGAAACGAGCGTTTCTCACACCCTAAAAAGAGAGGGGCGAACGACCGTTCGCCCCTACTCCAATAATTCTCTTCCCTCTGCACCCTCTCCCTTGCAGAGAGAGGGATGGGGAGAGGCCGGGGAAGAGGTCGTCAATTCCCCCGGAACTCTTGCTCGGACTCGGCGTTCGCCCGGATCTCTTCTTCCCTGAAGAGCACAGGGTAATAGTCGTTGACGAGCCAGTAGGCTATGAGATCGCCAAAGTGCGGCGTGTTCACGACCCCGCTCTGGCCCGTGGGCAGCGCGTTCCACGCTCGGATGCCCCTGGGGTTCAGCTCGACGATATGTCGCTGCGACGGCCCGCGACTGAACCCAAAGTCTTCGGCTCTCGTGCCCTTGACGTTGTAGTTAGCCACATCTACGGCCGCTAAAGTGCCGTCAACGGGGAGGCCGTCGGCGTATTCGGGCTGCCCGTAGACCGCCGGCGGGATGCTGAACTTATTCGTCTGCGGGTGCAGCGCATTTCTAAACGTGATGCGATGGATCTTCCCCCAGCGATAGTCTTCGAGCTTTTCGGATTTATTATACGCCTTGGCGAACGCGTCGCTCTTTAAGAGATCGAGCGCCTCTTGCAAGCTCTTGAGGATCAGCCAATCGCGCTCCTCTTCAGCGGACAAGAAGAGATCGGGCACGTCGAAAAATTCTACGCCCGACTCGCCCTTGCCCTGCTTGCGCGGGAATCTCTCCAACAGATTGAGCAACGCGCTGACCGCGAAGAACCCGCCCGGCTTGGCCATCGTCTTGTCCAAGCGATCGAGGGTGTCATCAATGACTTTGCGGAGGAAGACGCTCAGCCAGACGTTGAAGATCGTCGTGGCTACGCTGTCGGTGATCTCGCTCTCGGCGGGCGCGTTGAGCGTGAAGCCCTTGCCGTCGGTCTTGACAGCATCGTTCTCGTCGAAGCCCTCGGCGATGCCCGTGGGCGTGGCAAAGCTCCACTTGGCTATGTATTTTTCAATCGCGTCGGCGAGGCGAGCGTCTTTAAGCAGCGCTTTGAGTTCTTCGGGGGCGTCGGCCGCGCGCGCGTTCTTGAGCGCGTTGAGCAGATGAGGCGTCAAGCGTCGCGCGATCAGCGAGACCGTGTCCGCTTGGATCTTCGCCATGTCTTCGGTAGAGAGCTTCTCGCCCTTGGAGATCTTGGCTCTGATCAGCTCGGTGATCCTAGCGGCGCGGAAGCCGATGTCATAACTCCAATCTAAGTAATAGATCGCGTTGCTCCCCCGGCGTCTCTGGTTGAATGCGTCGTTGTCTACGGTCGTCCCGACGGGATCGTTGTTGGCGCTGACGATGAACCCCGCGGCGGGATTAACGAGCTGGGGCATCTCTTCGAGGGGCAAGAGCGCAAAGGGCACGGCATGTCCGGGAGCGCGTTCTCCTTCTAGCGCGATCCATTGGTGCAACGCCGACCCCGTGCCGTCGCGCACGAAGAACGGCGGCAATCCTAGATCGACTCGACCGGCTTCTAAATCTTGGCGCAACGGCGCTTCAGCGCCCGTGAAGTACGCGATGTTGCCGTCCACATCCGCATAGCCCCAGTTCTGCGAGCCAAAGTCAAAGAACTTGACGCCCTCGCGGAATTGTTCGAGATTCCTCGCGCGGTTCCAGATCCTGAACGTCATCAGCTCCAGCGTCGCATAAAAACCCGTGTACTGCACCGAGATCGCCTGACCCGCTCGCAGATCGAGGCTGACCACCGGGCCGTGTCGGGGAATAATATACGTCGTCGTCTTGGGGGCGTCTTCGAAATTATCCAACTGCCCATCGCCGATCTTGTTGACGCGATAGGACTCTTCGATGGCCGTTACGGGTTCGAGCCTCCCTTGGAAGTTGCTGAAGAGCCGGCCATCGCGCTCGACGACCGCTTCTTGGAACATATCGGTCTCGTCCAACGGGTTGACGGTTGCCGACCAGGCGATTCTCTCGTTGTGCCCCAAGATCACATAGGGGATGCCGGGGAAGGTCGTGCCCACGACGTTGATCCCGTCGGCAGACTTCTGGTGCATGGCGTACCAGACGCCGGGCATATCTAGCCCCAGATGGGGATCGTTGGCCAACAGCGCGTAGCCGCTCGCGGAGTGTCGCGGGCCGATGATCCACCAGTTGCTGCCGGTATCCATCAGCGCTTCGCGATTCAAGATACGCCGGAAAAGCTCGATCTCCTTGATGCGCTCATAGAATTCTTTCAACATCGACAGGACCGTAGGTGAGATTTCGGGCAGCTCGTGGCTGGGGGGGCTGACTTCCAAGCGCCCTTCGGCGTCTCGGACGACGACGGTCGGCTCTGCGGGAGCGCTCCGAAAGAGATCCTCAAAGAAGAGCGCGTGTCCGTTGAAGCCGTACTTGCTCCCTACTTCTCGATACTTAAAGTAATTGAGAACGTTCGAAGCGTCTATATTGAACGAGAGATCGAACGCGAGGAGCTTGCCGATGGCCAACGAGTCCAGCGCCGACCACGGCGCGACCTTGCTGATCTCCAGCTCTTTGTACTCTGGCGGGAGCTGTCCAGACTGATTGATGCTATTAATATAAGCGTTGACGCCCGCGACGTAGGCTTCCATCTCTTTGCGGGCGTCTTCGGGGACGATCTTCTCGGTCAGCTCGGCGGCGCGGCGGATGCCCAGAGTTCTCAGGGTGGCGTCTTGGGAGAGGGCGCGCGGGCCGAGCAGCTCGGCGAGCGTGCCGCTGGCGGTGCGTCGCAAGTTATCCATCTGCCAGAGGCGATCCCGCGCGTGGAGCCAGCCCACGACGCGATAGAGATCGAAGACGTTCTGGGCAAAGACATGAGGGATGCCGTACTTATCTTGGATGACCGTGACGGGGGCGCTCAGGCCGGGGATCACGACGGGATTGAGCTTCTGGACGGTTTGGGCCACCGGCCCCAGCGACAAGAGCGCAACGATTCC
>JANXAU010000007.1 GCA_025061735.1 Candidatus Bipolaricaulota bacterium | reverse complement strand
CAACACCCAAGAGACCGAGTGCCAAGATGCTATACGCAAAGAACTTCTTCATAATGAAAGCCCCCTTTCGCAAAGCTCTCGGAGTCATTATAGAATTCTGGGCGCGCGAGCTAGGGAACAGAAGTCGAGCGGTCAAGTGTGCTTCATCACTTTCGTCTCGGGAAATTGCGCACCTGGGGATGGGTCTGTTGGGAGTGTTGGGTTAATACCCTTATAAACGCTCAGCTATTTTGGCCATCTGCGCAAACGCTTCTGGGTCGAGCGACGCCCCACCCACTAAGGCTCCATCTATATTCGGCTGCTGCACAAAGCCTCCAAAATTTTCAGGCTTCACACTGCCTCCGTAAAGAATCCGAATTCTCTGCGCGATCTCTGTATTGAAAAGCTGGGCCACAAGCTCGCGAATGAAAAGCGCGCTTGCCTCGGCCTCTTCTGGTGCAGCGTTGACGCCAGTGCCGATGGCCCACACGGGTTCGTAAGAGATCACGAGGCATTCACCCTCACCCCCATCCCCTCTCCCTTCAGAAGGAGAGGGGAGTCTCAATCCCGCCAGCGCCCCGCGCATCTGGGTCTCCAGCACCGCGTGAGTCCTCCCCGCACGACGCTCTTCGAGCGTCTCGCCCACACAGAGAATCGCAGCGATCTGGGCGTCGAGCGCAGCTCTCAGCTTTTTATTGATTATTTCGTCGGTCTCGCCCAAGAGCCGTCGTCGTTCGGAGTGCCCCACGATCACATACGCGCAACCCAAGTCTTTCAGCATGATTGCTGAAATCTCTCCCGTAAACGCTCCCTCGCGCTCGTAGAAAAGATCTTGTGCGGCAAGCTTGATCCCCGTGCCGTGCAGGGCACGCCCGACGGTCTCCAGCAGTGTGAACGGCGGCGCGAGCACGATCTCCGTCTTCTGCACTCCCCGCACGCGCTCCGTGAAGACTCTCAAATACTCAAGAGCCTGCGCGCGCACAAAGTGCATCTTCCAGTTAGCCACGAGCAACTTGCGACGCGCTCTATCACTCATCATATCTGCTCGATTCCAGCGATTTGCTTCTTCACCTCGTAAGCGCTATTATACTCTACGGTGAAGCGGATGAGACAACCGCCACGACAGGGCTGGACCGAGCTGATAGGGGTCTTGTTCGCCTTTGTCGTGCTGCTGGGATCGTTGCTCGGGTGGGAGTTCATCTTCAGATTTCTAGGAGGGATTATGATACCCAACACAGCTATCTTGATTCTCCTCGCGATTCTCTTGCTCTTCTTGCTCAACGCGATCAAGATCGTCCGCGAGTACGAGCGCGTGGTGATCTTTCGGTTGGGGCGTCTGCAGGGGGCCAAAGGGCCGGGGCTGTTCTTCATCATTCCCATCATTGATCAGGTCGTCAAGGTGGACCTGCGCACGGTGACGCTGGACGTGCCCCCCCAAGAGGTCGTCACCCGCGACAACGTCACGGTCAGCGTGAACGCGATCGTCTTCTTCCGCGTCATATCCCCTGAACAGGCGATCACCGAAGTCGAGGACTATCTCCAAGCGACGTCGCAGATCTCACAGACGACGCTGCGCAGCGTCTTGGGCCAAGTCGAGTTGGACGAACTCTTGGCCGAGCGCGAAAAGCTCAACAAACAGCTCCAATCGATCATTGACGAGCAGACCGACCCATGGGGGATCAAAGTCAAGTCGGTGGAGATCAAAGACGTGAGAATCCCTCAAGAGATGCAGCGGGCGATTGCGCGCCAAGCCGAAGCCGAGCGCGAGCGCCGCAGCAAGATCATCAACGCCGAGGGCGAGCTGCAAGCGGCGCAAAAGCTGCGAGAAGCGGCCCAGATCCTCCAGCAGAATCCCGCTTCGTTGCAACTGCGCTACTTGCAAACTCTCGTAGACATCAGCTCGGAGCGCAACACGAGCACGATCATCTTCCCACTGCCGGTGGATCTGGTCAAGGCTCTGATCAGCAAGGACAGTCAGTAACGGCTGACGGCGGATCTCGATAGAAGCCGTGAGAGGCTCAAGGAGGCCATCGTGAGACGCTATCTTCGTCTAAGCCGCTGGCTTGCAATTCTGCTCGTCTGTAGTATGCTCGCCCCCTGGTGGATGGCGCTGCGTCCAGCTACCGCCCAGCCCAACGTCGTTGTCGGTTGGTTTCATATTCTCTGGTACGACGGGCCGCCGGGATCGGGCCTCCAAGGCGAGCAGTACTGGCTCGACACCGACCAAGGGGACTCTTATCGGCTCTTGATAGATCCAAAGCTCTTTGTGCCCTTCGGAGGCGTCTTGGCGCTCAACCGCCAACGCGTCAAGATCACCACCGATGCCCTCCCCGCTGCCGCCCCTGGCCCCCTTCGCGTCCAGAGCATCGCCTTAGAACAGATCGGACAGCCCGAACCCCAACTGACTGGGGCTCAACCTTGGGTCAACCTGCTCTGTAAGTTCTCAGACATCCCTGCCGAACCCCAACCGTTGTCGTACTTCGAAGGCTTGATGGGGAATGCGTATCCCCAGTTGGATCACTACTGGCGCCAAGTCTCGTATAACACCATCAATCTCACGGGCAGCGCCTCCCGCAATTGGAAGACCCTTCCCCACCCCCGCTCGCACTACATGACCGGCACCAGCATCAATCTCACGGCACTCTTCAACGACTGCACCGCGATCCACGACGCCGATGTCTATTTTCCCAACTTCGTCGGGATCAATCTCATGTTCAATGAGACGTTGGAAGGCCCGTGCAACTGCGCCTGGGGCGGCAGCCGCACCGCCACGCTCGACGGCGTGACCAAAAATTATCGAGTCACGTGGGAGCCGCCGTGGGGCTACAACAATCAGGGCGTCCTCGCGCATGAGATGGGGCACGGCTGGGGCTGGCCTCACTCGTCAGGCCCCTATGGGGCAACTTATGACTCTCGCTGGGACGTCATGAGCGATCTGTGGGGAAACTGTCCCCCCTATCATCCGACCTACGGATGCGTCGGCCAAGGCACGATCTCGTACCATCTGGGGGTTCTGGCCCCTTGGATTCCCAGTTCCAGAATCTTCGTGCCCGCGCTCAACACCGTCACGACGATCGAGATCGAGCGCTTGCATCAGCCCCTCTCCGGCACTAGCTATCTGATGGCCCGGATTCCCATCCCCAATTCGTCGCAGTTCTACACCGTCGAAGCGCGACGGTTGACGGGCTATGACGGCAACCTCCCCGGCGAGGCGATCATCATTCATCACGTGGATGCTGCGCGCTCCAGCGACGCTTGGGTTGTAGATGCCGACGGCGACTTGGATGGCGACTGCGATGGAGCCGATTCCAACTGCGATCCCGACGACGCGGGTGCCCGCTGGCTGCCCGGCGAAACCTTCCTTGACGCTGCCAACAACATCCGGGTCCAAGTGAACGCGCTCACGGCGACGGGGTTCAGCGTGACGATCACGTATGGAAACCCGCTGTCGTGTGGCAACACAGGGGCGCTCTTTCGGGTGGAGCGCGCGACGGGGAACGTCTGTGCCGATGGGAGCTTCAACGCGGGCGGGGCTGACGTGGCCGAGTACGTGCGCGTCTCCGAAGAGGTCTCCCCCGGCGACGTCCTCGAGCTGGACCCCTCCCGTCCGGGGCACTATCGCAAGGCGCGTGGCCCTTATAGCACCTTCGTGGCGGGCGTGGTCTCCTCGGTGCCGGGGGTGATCTTGGGGGCGCGGGGGCAGCCCGAAGGGCGAGCGCTGCTGGCGTTGTTAGGGCGGGTCCCTGTGAAGGCGACGACCGAGGGCGGGCCGATCCGTCCTGGGGACTTGCTGACGAGCGCGTCCAAGATGGGGTATGCCATGCGCTGTGAGAGTCTCAACCGGTGCGAGGGGGCTATTGTTGGAAAGGCCCTCCAAGCGCTTGACCAGGGTGAGGACGTAATCTTGGTCTTGCTCATGCGCTGAGCTGACAGCAGATTTCAGTGGCGGATTAAGCTGATTACTCAAAATCAGTTTAATCCGTTACCCGAATCCGTTATCAGCTTTCTCTATGAATCTCTACGACGTGATCGTCGTTGGGGCAGGCCCCGCGGGCGCGACGGCGGCAACCGTTGCTGCTCGCCATGGCGCGAAGGTGCTCTTGCTCGAAGAGCACACGCAGATCGGACGACCCATCCAGTGCACTGGGCTGTTAAGCATTCGCGGTTGGCGGCTCGCGCGGCTGCCGAAATCCCTCATCGTGCGGGAGATCACCGGGGTCCGCGCTCATGCCCCCGACGGCTCTTTTATAGATCTTGGGGGAGAGCGCGTCAGAGCTTATGTGATCGACCGCGATCGGTTTGATCAAGCGCTCGTCGAAAGGGCGAAACAAACGGGCGTAGAGGTCCGCACGGGTGTGCGCGCGGTCTCTTTGGAAGCGTACAAGAACGATCACAGAACTCTCTGGGTAGAATCTCGCGATGGTCTTAAAGAGAAGCTGCGCGCGCGGGTGGTCGTGGGCGCCGATGGGGCGCACGGTCTGGTTGCGCGCCAGGCCGAGCTTCCCCCGCCCAAGAAGCGCTTGTTGGGCTTGCAAGCGATTGTTCAGTACACTGCCCCGCGCCCAGACTTTGTCGAAGTATTCTTTGGAGAGCGCTGGACGGGGGGATTCTTTGCGTGGGCCGTCCCCGAACGAGATGGCTCGGCTCGCGTGGGATTAGCTACGGAGCGTCTGCACCAAGCTAAAGAGAGCTTTGAGCATCTGCGAGCCGAGCGCTGCGCTGGTGGCGAGATTCTCTGCTACCAATCGGGGATGATCCCCATTGGGCTGCCGGAACGCACCGTTGCCGATGGGGTCGTGCTCGTCGGCGATGCCGCAGGGCAAGCGAAGCCCACCAGCGGAGGCGGAATCTATACGGGGATGCTCTGCGGAAAGATCGCCGGGGAGGTCGCCGCCAAGGCCGCTCTGCAAGGAGATTCAACCGCCAGAGCGCTGCGCGAGTACGAAGTCCGCTGGCGTGCCAAGCTGGAGCGCGAGCTGACGCTGGGCTTCCACGCGCAACAGATCTTAACGCAACTCTCCGATGCACAGCTCACTCAGCTCTTGAAGCTCTTGCGCGAGCCGGAATTGCGCGCCCTGGTAGAGCACTACGGCGACATTGACTATCCCAGCAAGATCGCCCAAGAGCTGATCAAACGTCCGCGCTTATGGAAGCACATCTGGCCCGCGCTCCCTCTCGGAGTTACTCAGTACTTGAGGATGCTTCTCGTATGAGGTTGAAGAGCGCGCAGAGAACCTCTATGATTTCACGCTGAGCAGAAATATATTGGAGGTTCTCAATGAACACAGATCATTGGACGTTGGAACAGCGCGAAGCCAAGAGCCTAGAAGTCTTGCAGGCGGCGTTGAAGCAGTTCGCTCCGAATGAAATCGCCATTGCGTTTACCGGGGGCAAGGACTCTCTCGTGGCGCTTGATCTGCTGCGCCGCGCCAGCAACGGCAAGATCGCTCTCCCCGTGCTGCACGTGGACACCACCGTAGATTTCCCCGAAATCTACGAATATCGGGATAGATTGGCGCGCGAGTGGGGCTTGCAGCTTGTTGTGCATCAGAACCGTGAAGCGCTAGCCGAAGCGCCCCCTACAGACGACCCGAAATTCTGTCTCTTCTGCACCACACGATTGAAGACCGAAGCGCTCAATCAAGCGATTCAGAAATATCGGTGGCGCGCTCTGATTACCGGGGTGCGCTGGGACGAACACCCGGCACGATCTCAAGAGAGCTACTTCTCGCCGCGCCCTGATCACATAAGAGTCCATCCCATCTTGCACTTTCGTGAAGGCGATATCTGGGACTATATCGAGAAATACAAGCTGCCGTATTGTGTGCTTTACGACCGAGGCTATCGCAGTCTGGGCTGTCTGCCCTGCACCAAGCCCATGAGCGATAGCGCCGGTCCGGAGCGCGGCGGGCGCGGCACCGACAAAGAGGGCATGATGGAGCGCCTGCGCGCCTTGGGATATTTCTAGCGATGCCGAAGCTGAAGAAGCGCAAACCCATAGCTCGTCCCCGTCCTCTCTCTCTCCGGGAGAGGGCAGCCGCAAGTTGGCTGTGGGTGCGAAGCTGGCTCCAGAACAGACTCCCCTCTCTCTCTCTGACACGCCTGCGCTTCTGGTTGGCCGTCTTGGTGGTCTTCGCCATCCCGTTGGTGATCTATCTCCCCAACACAGAATACGGCTACACCAAGAGCATCTTATTCTATGTAAGTGTCTCGCTCTTATTGATAATATGGGCTATAGAGCTGTTGGTGAGCGCGCAGTTTAGAGTGGGGCTGACGCGGCTGGCGTGGCCGGCGTTGGGAGTATTCGGGGCAGCGGCGCTCTCGCTGATAAATTCTGAGAATTTGGCCCTAGGGCTAGAGAGCTTGATCGGGCTTCTCTATTTTGGGCTGTTCGGGCTGATGATCGCCAACACCGTCGAAGACGAGCGCGATCTCAAAATTATTCTGGGAGCGTTGATCTTATCAGCAACGATCGCCAGCGCCTATGGGCTGCTTCAGTATTACGGAGTAGGCTATCTTCACGAGTCTTTGACATGGTTGAAGGGAACGCCCGGTTTCAAGAACGGCAGTCTAGCCATGATTTCGACATTTGGGAATCCCAACTATCTGGCGGGGTTTCTCGCGCACCTGCTCATCCCCGGCTGTTGGCTCTTCTTGCGCGTGCGCAGCCTCTGGGCGCGTTTAGTCTTATTGCTGTGCTTGGTCTTGATCACCGCGGCTCTGGTGGCGGCAAACTCGGTGGCCGCGTGGGGAGCAGCTCTCTTAGCGGGGCTGGTCTTTCTCGTTGGGATTCTGCTCTTTCGCTTGGGAGAGGCATTACATGGTCAACGTCGCTGGGCGTTGGCGCTGATCGTGCTCTTGGGACTGACGGTCTGGCTGCAAGCGCCGCCGGGACCGCTCAACTCGCTCTTGCTTCAAGCCGCGCCACTCCAACCCCCAAGTCCCCTAGAGCAGCTCGCCCAATGGGTTCAGCGTGTATGGGAAGAGAACTCGGGCTGGATCCGGGCATGGAATTGGTGGATCGGCTATGAGATGCTACGGGCGCATCCGTTCATCGGCGTTGGTCTAGGAGACTATAAGTTAGAGTTTCTCGAATACAAGGCGCGCTTCAAAGAGACCCCACGTGGGGAGTTTTATAACTTCTACATGCCCAGAGCGATCCAAGCCCATAACGACTACGTGCAGTTGGCTGCAGAGCTGGGGATGGTGGGCTTGATCGCTATCGGGTTCTTCTTGGCGGTTTTAATTTCGGGAGCGTGGAGATTTCTGCACTCTTCAGCAGAACCGGAGCGTCGGTTGTGGGTCTTAGCCCTCAGCGCCGGCGGCGTCGCGCTGATGGCCGAAGCGTTCTTCAGTTTTCCCTTGCATCTGCCGGCTTCGGAGATGAATCTCGTGCTCTTCATCGCGCTCGTGCACGCGCGCCCGTTGCTCTCTCCCGAACCGATCGTAACACTCTCCAAGAAGAATCTTCGTCTTCTCGTCAGCGCTAGTGCCGTGACACTGGCATTCGTAGTGACGGTCTTTGCGGTGCGCGACTGGATCGCCGATCTCTATTTGGATACCGCAGAGATCGCATTTAAAGAGAGAAAATATGCGCTAGCCCAGAGCGCTCTCGAGCAGAGCGTCGCTCTCGATTTCACCCCCGGCAAAGCCCTTTACTATCTGGGGCTGATCTATGCCGAACAACGGCAGTTCGAGCGCGCCATAGAGATGCTCGAGCGTTCGCTGAAAGGCTATCCCGTTGAGAACACGTATGTTCAGTTGGCTATGTTGGATATGGAATTGAAGCAGTACGGTCGTGCGCGGCAGCGCTTGGAGAAGTTGCTCTCGCTGATCCCAGAGCCGTTGATACAGCTCGAAGCCGACTTCATGCGCCGCGTGCTCATCCCCTTGCAGCAGGGCGAGCGCGACTTCGTCTGGCTGGAGATCAGCAAGTTCTTGCAAGAGCATCCCGACTATGCGCGGGCGTATCTGGTGCGCGGCGAACTGCACCGTTCGTTGGGGCAGTATGAAGCCGCACGCAGTCAATATGAGCAGGGCCTCCGGATCGTGCGCGCTAAGAAAGAAGAGATCTTCAAAAGACTGGACGAGATCTGGAAGACCAAGCGCCTTCACGACGTGGACGAGCTGCAACGCTTGCAGAATATCGCGAGCGGGCTGGTGCAGATGGAACAGCAGTTTCAGCAACTGCTGAGCAGCACGCGCTGAGGGAGCGGACAGCCGATTTCAGTAGCGGATTAAGCAGATTCTAGAGTATAATAAAAAACTGCATTGCAGACATTGGGTGATAATCTGACAGCGGATTGCGGTAGCAGATTAAGCTGATCTCTCTGGATGAATCTGCCTAATCGTTACCCGAATCTGCTGTCAGCTCTAGGGATAGAGCGAGCCAAGGGAGAGGCATGGACTGGATTAAGCACGCCATAGACTGGATCTTCGGAGAGACCAACGCTCAAAGGCTGAAGAAGATTCAGCCCATCGTTGATCGCATTAATGCTCTAGAGCCGGAAATTCAGAGCCTAAGCGACGCGCAATTGCGCGCCAAGACCGACGAGTTCAAAGAGCGGCTCTCCAAAGGCGAGACGCTCGACGATATTCTCCCCGAGGCGTTTGCGGTCGTGCGCGAGGTGGCGCGGCGCAAGGTGGGACTGCGCCCGTTCGATGTGCAGCTCATCGGCGGCGTGGTCATCCATCAGGGCAAGATCGCCGAGATGAAGACCGGCGAGGGCAAGACCCTCGTCGCCACCATGCCCGCTTATCTGAATGCTCTAGTGGGGAAAGTCCATATCGTCACGGTCAATGACTACTTGGCCAAGCGCGACCGCGAGTGGATGGGACCCATCTACGAAGCCCTTGGGCTTCGCGTGGGCCTGCTCCAAGAGAGCAGCTCCCTGGCCGAGCGCAAAGCGGCTTACCAGTGCGATATTATCTATGGGACGAACGCCCAGTTCGGCTTTGACTACCTGCGCGATAACTTAGTGATCTCTCTGGAGCAGCGCGTCCAGACGGGCCTCGATTTTGCTATCGTAGACGAGATTGACAATATTTTGATTGACGAAGCCCGCACCCCGCTCATCATCTCCGGCAGCACTTCAGAGACCGTGAAGCTCTACAAGCGCTTTGCCGCGATTGCGCCGCGCTTTGAGAAGAACATAGACTTCGAGATAGACGAGAAGGCCCGCCGCGTCCACATGACCGAGGCCGGCATCAAAAAAGCCGAAGCGATTCTGAAAATCGAGAATCTCTACTCTCCCGAACACGTCGAGCTTGTCCGTCACTTGGAGACCGCCCTGCGCGCGCTCCATCTTTATCAGCGCAACGACGACTACATCGTCAAAGACGGCAAGGTCGTGATCGTAGACGAATTCACGGGGCGCCTCATGCCCGACCGCCGCTGGAGCGACGGGCTGCATCAGGCCATCGAAGCCAAAGAAGGGCTGGAGATCCGCAAAGAGCAGCAGACCCTGGCGACGATCACCCTGCAGCACTATTTCAAGCTCTACAAGAAGCTCGCGGGGATGACCGGCACCGCCGCCACCGAAGAAGAGGAGTTCAAACAGATCTACGGCCTGAGCGTCGTGGTCATCCCCACCCACAAGCCCATGATCCGCCAGGATCTCCCCGATCGGTTGTTCACCACCGAGAAGGCCAAATTCCACGCGATCGTCGAAGAAGTTTACAGACTCCATCAACAAGGCCGCCCCGTGCTCATCGGCACGACGTCTATCGAGAAATCCGAGTATCTGAGCGCGCTCTTGAGCCGGCGCGGCTTGAAGCACAACGTGCTCAACGCCAAGCACCACGAGCGCGAGGCCGAGATCATCAAGGACGCGGGCCAGAAGGGCGCGATCACCGTGGCGACGAACATGGCCGGGCGCGGCGTGGACATCAAGTTGGGCGAGGGGGTCGCCGAGCTGGGCGGCTTGCACATCATCGGCGCGCAGCGCCACGAATCCCGCAGGATCGACGACCAACTGCGCGGACGCGCCGGACGCCAAGGCGACCCCGGCAGCTCCCAGTTCTATATCTCCCTCGAAGACGATCTGATAAGACTCTTCGGGGACAACAAATTGCTCGAGTTTGTGAAGAAGGGCATGGCCGAGGGCGAAGCCCTCGAGCACCCCATGCTCACCAAGGCCATCCGCAACGCGCAAAAGCGCGTAGAAGTCTATTACTTTGGTATTCGCAAGCGCCTGCTGGAGTACGATCAGGTCATGGCGCGCCAGCGCGAAGCGATCTACAGCCTGCGCAATCGCTTCTTGATAGGGAGCGAAGGAGAAGATCTAGACGAATATCTCTCTGGATTGCTAGAGAGCTACACCGAGCGGTTGATCGCGCGCTATCTCTCCGGAGAAGAGACCGATCTGGCGGGCTTGCACAAAGAGCTGCTCAGCTTCCAAAACGCTGCGCTCGAGTTTGACCCAAACGCCGCCCTCTCTTCCGACGAGTGGCGCAACAAGATTCTCGATTTTCTGATGAAGAACTATCGCGCGCAGGCTGCCCGTCTCGGCCCGGCCTTTCCCCAGATCGCTCGCTTTATGATTCTCAATCTGATCGACGAGAATTGGCGACAGCATCTCTTTGCGCTCGACGAGCTGCAAGACGCCATCGGCTGGCGAGCCTACGGCGGGCGTGACCCCCTCTTAGAATTCAAACGCGAATCGTTCCAGCTCTTCCAAGAACTTTTAAGCCGCATCGAAGAGCAAGTGATCGCCTATCTCATCAAGCCGCAGCTGCGCTTGGTCACCCCCGAGACCCCAGGACGCCCGCTGCCCACTACGGCGGGAGAGCGACTCGTCTATCGCCATGACAACGTGAACCCCTTTGCGGGAAACTCTCAAGAGAAGCAACCTACTAAGGTCTCGCAGCCACGACGGGTCGCCCCACACGTAGGGCGTAACGACCCTTGCCCCTGCGGATCGGGCAAGAAATACAAACAGTGCTGCATGTTGAAGAAAGCCTAAGGGCAACTCGCACTGGCCTCAGCCGCTACAGTTGAATGCCAAAGCCCGTGAACTCCCCCAGATAGTCGAGCCAGATCACTTCGAGATTTTCGATGCGACCGGGGCCTTGCTCGCGCAGAATCTTTAAGAGCTGCTCGATCTGCTCGCGCTCGCCCTCGATCTCGGCGCGCACGCTGCCGTCGCGCAAGTTCTGCACGTACCCTGTCAGCTTCAAGGGGCGGGCTTGGCGCACCGTGAAATTGCGAAACCCAACTCCCTGAATCTCGCCCGTGATCTTGACGACCGCCCGTGCCTTCGGCATAGTCCATCTTTTTTATTTGGCTGTCTCGACAAAGCTGGTCTCCCGGACGACGTGCACCCGGATCTCACCGGGGTATTCCATCTGCTCTTCGATGCAGCGCGCGATGTCGTATGAGAGCTTGGCCGCCATATCGTCGTCCACCTCTTCGGGACGAACGATGACTCGCACCTCGCGCCCCGCTTGGATCGCGTACGCTTCTTGGACGCCGGGGAAGCTGTGACAGATCTCTTCTAAGTTCTGCAAGCGCTGGATATACGCTTCAAAGGTCTCTTGCCGCGCCCCCGGCCGCGCCGCCGAGAGCGCATCCGCGGCTTGCAAGAGCACCGCGAGGATCGTGCGGGCTTCGACCTCCTCGTTGTGCGCGGCAATCGCATGGACGACCTCTTCAGGCTCGCCATAGCGACGCGCCAGCTCCGCGCTGATCAACGAGTGCGACCCTTCTACTTTGTGATCCACAACCTTGCCGATATCGTGCAAGATGCCGGCACGTTTGGCCAGGCGTTGCATCTGCGCATCCAGCCCCAACTCGGCCGCCAACGTGCTCGCGATAAAAGCCACTTCTAAGCTGTGGCGCAATTGGTTCTGGCCATAGCTCGTGCGGAAGCTCAGACGGCCGACCAACTCTACCAAAGCCGGGTGCATCCCGTCGATGCCCAGCTCGAGCAGAGCCTTCTGGCCCTCTTCTTTGATGCGCTGCGCGATGCGCTCCTTGGCCTTCTCAACCTGCTTTTTGATCTGCGCCGGATGGATGCGTCCATCTTCTAAGAGCTTCTCCATGGCCAGCCGCGCGATCTCTCGCCGCACGGGGTGAAAGCCGCTGAGCGAGATCGCATCGGGGGTGTCATCGACAAGCACCTCCACACCGGTGAGCGCCTCAAACGCTCGAATGTTGCGACCTTCTTTGCCGATGACCCGCCCCTTGTACTCCTCGCTGGGCAAGGGGACGTGGCTCATGGTAGCCGATTCGATCTCGTCGGACGCGTAGCGTTGGATCGCCGTGGCGATGATCTTGCGCGCTTGGCGTTCGGCCTCGGCCTCGGCGCGCTCGCGGATCTGACGAATGCGCTTGGCGAAGAACCGCTCGGCCTCTTCTTCGATCTGGCGCAGCAGCAGCTCTTTGGCCTGCTCGGCCGACAGCCCCGAAAGCTCCTCCAAGCGCTTGCGCTCCCCCTCTAGCAGCGATTCCCCCTGCTCGATCAACGCGGCCAGCCGCTTCAGATCTTCTTTGAGGGATTTCTCAATCCGTAGAAGTTCCAGCCCCTTCTGCTCTAGACGCTCCTCTTTCTTCAGGAGGCGCGCCTCGATCCGTTCGAGCTTCTCCTCTTGGCGCTTGATGCGACGCTCCAGCTCCTCCTCGCGGGCCTTGTACGTCGCGTTGAGTTCGGTGATCTTGGCCAGCTTGAGGGCCTCGGCCTCGCGCTGGGCCGCGGCCAAGATCTGCTCGCGTTCTTGGCCCGTGCGCGCCAGCTCGCGCTCCACCTGCCGCCGCCCCCACCAGCGCCCTCCCCACACCGCCACCGCCACCATCACTATAACTCCTAAAGCCGCAAGCAAAACCATCGGGTTCATGCCATCTCCACCTCACAAAGATCTCCCGCGCGGCAAGAATGCCCAAGAAGCTTACGGCGAGCACCATGCGGGACCAGATCATCTTAGACCTCCTTGCCGGGGGAGCTTGAAGCTCCCGGTTGTCCCAATACCAACGTATTAACGTATTATAGCTGGGACGGGTCAGGGAATCAATCCCGCTTTGCCACGGGGATAAACGCCAAGACCGCCGGCAGGAAGAAGAGCGTAAACAGAGCGGTGAACCCCACGCCATAGAGAGCCGACAGCCCAAAGACTCTCAACCCTGGGGTGGCCGCCAAGAGCAGGCTCCCAAAGCTGACCATCGTCGTCAGCGCCGATCCCAAGATGGGCAGGGCCGTCAGGCGCCACGCCCGCCCAATCGACCGCTCCTCCTGAAACCCGTGAATCAAATAGACCGCGTAGTCTACCCCGTTGCCGATCAGCAGAGAAGAGATAATAATATTTGCAAAATTAAAGTCAATTCCGCTGAGGCGCATCGCCCCCAGCATCCATAAGAAGCCCAATCCCACGGGCAGGACCCCGACGATCGCCCATCTCCAGCCCACGCTGACCCCTAAAATGACGATGATAATTGCTGCAGCGGCCAGCGTCGAGACCTGAAAATCTCGCTGCATCTTCTTCTCTAAGCTCTCTTGGATCATTGCATAGCCCAGATACTCCACCCCCAACGGCTGAATCTGTTGGATAAACCGACGATAGATCTCCGGCTCGTTGATCGTCTCGCGCTTGAGGTGCACGTAGATCACGAACTCGCCCTCCGGGGTAACGAAGCGCTCTTGCAGCTCCTTGGGCAGCGCCGCGAGCAGCTCGTGGATCTGTTGGAACTTCGTGAGCCGCTCGACCAGGTCGCGCAACCGCTCCCGCAGCCGCTCCAAGCCCATCTGGAGCTCCTCTAGGCTGCCCTGTTGCCGCTCCAACGCGATGATACGCTCCTCGATGGCTTCCAGCTGCTGCGTCAGCGCTTGCAGCTCCTCTTGGAGCCGGCGCAGCTCGTTGGTCAGGGCGAAGAACTCGATCTTTCCAATGACTTCGGTGATGTTCGCTTTGAGCCGGGCGATCTCTTCGGCCAGCTCCTGCAGCAGGCGCAGATCGGCGCTTTGGCGGTCTAGCTCGGCGCGAGCACGCTCCAGATCGCGTTCTAGTTGGGGGCCTAGCCCTTCCAACGATTGCTCGTCTTCTGATAAGAACATGGCGATGGAGCGCACCGAGTCAATCAAGCCGTTACTCTGGATCTCTTCTAGCGCGGCGACGACGCGCCGCAGCTCTTGAACATTGGGGGTGAAGAAGAGAAAGTATTCACCTAGGCCCGCACTGCCCATCTCGAAGTCGCGTCGCACCTCGCGTTGGATCTCACGAGCGGGCAGCTCCTGAGGAGCTAAATCTTCATCGGCGAAGCGAAACCCGACGTGCAGAGCCTGCTGGAGCATGAAGAGGCTTCCCAGGAGCACACCGAGCGTGATGGGCCAGCGTGCCCACCTCCAGAGGGTCTCGTACCGGGGGGAGATCACCAGAGCCGGGACAACAGCCAGCGAAGGCCCCTCGCGACGGCGCCGAAGGATGAGCGTGACGATCATCAACGCCGGCAGGATCACCAACGTCGCCAGCAGCGCCACCAGCACCCCCACCCCCGCGATGATCCCCATCTCGTACAACCCCGGCGAGGTCGCAAGCATCAACGCGAAGAGCACGCAAGCCGTCGCCAGCGAAGCAGTGACCAGGGCGTTGCCCTTGTGCAGCAAGGCGGCTTTGAGCGCGGCCTCAAACCGCGCCCCCGCGCGTCGCATCTCGCTGAAGTGCGCGATAAAATTGATCCCGTAGTCAATCCCCAACCCCACGATGAGCGCGGGCAAGAACGACGTGACAAGATTCAACCCGTTGGTGGCAAACTTGGCCCACGCTAACGTTACGATCAGCGCCAGAAAGAGCACGATGAGCGCCAGCAGCGGGTAGAAGAGCTGGCGCAGCGTTAGCGTGATCACCAGGAACACGCCAATCGCTGATATGATTGTAGTGTTGCGCATGTCTATATTGAGCTGGAGGTTGGTCTCAGCGGAGAGCACGTAGGGGCCGCCGATCCCCCACGTGACGCCCTCTTCTTCGAGCTGGGCGTTCTGGAGGGTCTCGCGCACAAAGCGCGTCAGCGCGCGATTATACTCTAGGCTGTGTTGGGAGCTTTGGCGCGGGCGCACGTTGACGAGCAGCTTTGTGCCATCTTGCGATAGATTGAGCTCTTGAGGGAAAGAGAGGATTTCGTCGAAGATCGCTTGGATCTCGTTGACGGTCGCCAGCACGTCGGTCAAGAGCTTATCGGTGGCTTGGATGCGCGCGGGGGCTTGCTCAAAGGCCGCTTGAACGCTCTCGTTGAGGGCTTTGAACTCGTCGAGGCGCCGGATGAGATCAGCGGGGTTGAAGCGCAACTGGCGCAGATCCAGCTCGGGCCCCAGCAAGATCCGCCGCAGCTCGGTATTGATCTGGCGATAGTGCTCGATGAGCGCGGCCACGCCCGTGGGGGCGGTGGTTGGGGGAGTGGAGGCGGGAAGGAGCTGGCGCAAGCGCTCTTGGTAGCTTTTGAGCTTGAGCAAGATCTCCCCTTGGAGGGAGAGCAGCTCATCGCCGCGGCGGGTCTGGATATCTTTGGTGTAGCTGACCGAGACGATCTCGGGGTGCTCGCGCAGGCGCGCGCTGAGGCGCTCGGCCACGGCTTGGAGGCGCTGGGCATTGTGAGTTGGGTCTTGGGGGTCTTTCACCCTCAGGACGATGCTGAGCGCATCGCTGCGCGTGATGATCTCTTCGCGCTCCTGAAAGGTGATGACCAGCGGATCGCCTTGGGGGAGCAGATCCAAGAAGGAGCTGCGCATGGGCAGGTCGCGGATGTAGAAGAGGGCGGCGAGGCTGAGCGAGGCCGCCCCCAGCAGGACCCACCACGCGCGGCGCCGCACCACTCGATAGATCCCTTCCAAGAGCGCGCTGCGCATACTTAAGCTTGCGGGGAGGATTGACTCTCTTCTGGGCTGAGGACGTCGATCTTATAAGACGTCAGCTTGGCGGTGAGGCGCACATTTTGGCCACCCTTGCCAATGGCCAGCGACAGCTCGTCGTGAGGGACGATCACGCGAGCTTCTTTGGTCTGCTCGTTCAATTCGATCTGCAGGACCTTGGCCGGTTCTAGGCAGTTCTTGATCAGATCGCGCACGTCGGGAGACCAGCGGATGATGTCGATCTTCTCGCCGCTGAGGGCGCGGGTGATCTCCTTGACGCGGCCGCCGCCGCTGCCCACGCAAGTCCCGACGGGATCGAGATCGGCGGTGAGCGAGCGGATCGCGACTTTGGTGCGCACGCCCGGCTCGCGGGCGATCGCCTCGATGCGCAGCAGCCCCTGCTGGATCTCGGGGACTTCGCGCTCCAGCAAGCGCTGGACGAACTCCTTGGCCGCTCGCGACAGAATCAATCGAGGGTCGCCCGAGGTGCGCTCGACTCTGATCAAGACGGCGGTGAGCGCCGCCCCTTCGCGGTAGCGCTCCCCCGGAATTCGTTCTTCTTCGGGCAAGAGCGCCTCGGTATCGCTCAGCTTGAGCCAGACGTCGGCCCCGTGGAAGCGATGGACCGTGCCGGTCAACAGTTGGCCGACCTTGGGTTGGTAGCGTGCCAGGATCTTCTCGCGGCGCTTGCGCAGGATCTCGTTGCGGATGGTCTCCTCGGCTTTGCGCGTCGCTACTCGACCGAAGTCCCTGTACGAAAGCTCCCTTCTCTGGCCGTTTATGATAATGTGGATATCACCGGAGGCGCGGTCAATCTCGATCTCCAGGCCGGGGACCGCGCCGAACTGCTCGATATAGCCGGCCTTGAGGCCGTGCTTGACGATCTCGTAGAGGTCTTCTCTGTCAAGACCTTCGTCCTTGGCCATCTCTTCGAGGGCTTCTAGAAATTCGGCGTTCATGAGGGTCGTCGCTCCTTGTTAGGGGGCAGAGTAAGGGATTTTAGAGACAGGGGCTGAGGCGCCCGCGGCTGATCTCTTCCCAAGGGATCTGCCACAGCACCCCGTCGGCGTCTTGGACGGTGAGCGCTTGGGAGGTCAACTCTTTTAAGTATCCGGTCAGATGGCGTCGGCCCTGATGGGGGGTACGCAAGCGCAGCTCGATGGAGCGCCCCAAGGCGCTCTCGTAGTGCTCGCGGGTGTAGAGGGGCCGATCTATGCCAGGGGAGGAGACTTCGATCTCGTAGCTGTGCTCGGTGATCTGGTCCAGCGGCTCTTCCAGGGCGCGGCTGACGCGCGCGCAGTCTTCCACGCTGATGCCCCGCGGGTGGTCAATGTAGACGCAGACCCGCCAGCGCGGCCCCGCCGCGCGCAGCTCCAGCCAATAGAGCTGAAGACGCTCCTGACGGACCACCCGCTCGACGATCGAGCGCACCTGAGACTCCCATGCGTTTACCATAGCTAAGAGTATTATACTCGCTGTCTATGGCGATCGCAACGCGCTTCGCTTATATTTTATCAAGATGACAATGATTCGGGTCTTGAAGGTCTGGGAGTCGGGGGCGGGGAAGCGATTGGATCGCTGGTTGGCCGAAGAGTGCGCGGCGACAGACTTAAAAGGGCTGACGCGCTCGCGGATCAAGGCCCTCTGCGAGGCAGGGGCCGTGCGGGTGAACGCTCAAGTGGCACGCGCGGCCACCCTGTTGCGTCCGGGCGATGTGGTGGAGATCGTCGTGCCGGACGATCTCTTGCCAAAAGACAAGATAACGCCAGAACCCTTCACGCTCCCGGTGCTCTACGAAGACGAAGCACTCTTGGTGATTGATAAACCTGCGGGGATGGTCGTCCACCCCGCAGCGGGCCATCTCAAGGGCACTGTCGTTCATCAACTTTTAGCGCGTGGGCCGTTCTCGACGGTAGGGGGAGCCGAGCGACCGGGAATCGTTCACAGGCTCGACGAGGGCACCAGCGGTGTGCTCGTGATCGCCAAGACCGACGAGGTCCATCGCAATCTGATAGAGCAATTCAAGAGCAGAGCCGTAGAGAAGATTTATATTGCGCTTGTGCACGGCGTCGTGACCGAAGACGAGGGCCGCATCGAAGGCCCGATCGGGCGAGACCCAGCAGACCGTCAACGGATGCGCATTCTCTCGTCGGGGAGGCCCGCGATCACCGAGTTTCGCGTGCGCAAGAGACTCCCTCAAGAGACACTGCTGGAGGTACGGCCCCTCACGGGGCGGACCCACCAGATTCGCGTCCATCTGAGGGCGATAGGCCATCCCGTCGTTGGAGATCCTCTCTATGGGAGCCAAAAAAAGAAGTCCAACGTAGGACGGATGATGCTGCACGCGTGGCAACTGAGCATCGCGCATCCTGTGACGGGAGAGCGGCTGCGCCTGATCGCTCCTCCTCCGCCGGAGTTTCTACGCCTGGCGCCGGAGCTGCTGCAGAGCGATCCGACTGTAATCGAGCAGCGCCAGATACGACAGCCCAATCCCCCCGTAGAGCACATACAGGGCGAACTCGCGCCAGAAGAAGAGAGCCAAGACCCCCAAGGCGATCAAGGTCGAGGAGGCCTTGCCAAAGAAGCGCGCCTCGATGATGATCCAGCGCCCGTATGCCAAACGGAGCACCAGCGACCCCATGATCAAGAGACCTTGAGGGATGAGAAAGAGAACCAACGTGTTCGCCGGGAGATAGCCGCGGAGGGTCAGCGCGACGAAGAGGCTGAGAAAGAGGGCTTTATCGGCCAGGGGATCCAGAATCTTGCCCAGAGAGCTGATCTGACCGAGGGCGCGCGCCAAGGCCCCATCGAGCAGATCCCCCACAAGCAAGAGCACCAGCAGCCCATAGAACAGCTCCCTAGGACCGTCAAAGAAGAGATAGAGCAATGGGGCAATCCCGAACAGACGCAACAGCGTGACGAGATTGGCAAGGGTCATCGCGTCTAGTATAATACCAAAACCTAACGGGTGCCAAGATAGGAACGGGAGAAGGATGCCGAAGCAGAGCTACTCGATCGTCGTGCTGCCCGGCGATGGCGTCGGGCCGGAAGTGATCGCCCAAGCGTTGAAGGTTCTGCGCACCGTGGGCGAGCAAACTCAGATGCGTTTTGAGATCGAAGAGATCCCCTGCGGGGGCTGGTACTACGCCCAACACGAGAAAGAGTGGCCCGACGGGTCTTTCGAGAAGTGCCAGAGGGCCGATGCGATCTTGCTGGGCGCCGTCGGCCATGAGATAGACGGCAAGCCCGTCTTCACCAAGCCGGGCAAGCCCTATCCTACCCCTCAGCTCGCCGGCTACGCTCAGGTCATCGGCAACCGCCAGAGGCTCAATCTCTACGCCAACGTCCGCCCCGTGAAGCTCTACCCCGGTGTGAAGATCAGAATCTCTGGGGAATTCCAACAGATCTGGAAGCCCGAAAACGTTGACTACGTCGTCGTGCGCGAGAACACCGAAGACGCCTACACCGGGGAGACCCTCGATCTGCCCAACGGCAAGATGACCCCGATTCGCATCACCAAGACGGCCACCGAAAAAGTCGTGCGCTTCGCGTTTCGCCTGGCGCGCCAGCGAAAGAGATTGGGCAAAGTGACGTGCGTCGACAAATCTAATATTATCGGGGCGCATAAATACTTTCGCGATCTCTTCACCGAGATCGGGCGGAGCGAGTTCCCGGAGATTCAGTTGGATTACGCGTATTTTGACGCGTTCTGCCAGTGGCAGATCCGCAACCCCGAATGGTACGATGTCGTGGTCGCGCCCAATCTCGTGGGCGACGTGATCAGCGACAATGCGGCCACGACACAGGGGGGCTTGGGGATGGCCGCGGGGGGCAACATCGGCGACGAGCACGCGATGTTCGAGCCGATCCACGGCAGCGCCCCCAAGCACGCCGGCAAAGATAAAGTCAACCCCATCGCCGCGATCTTGACGACCAAAATGATGCTCGAATGGTTAGCGAATAAATATCAAGACGAGCGTTTGGAGCGATCTGCGCGGGCGATAGAGCAAGCGGTGATCGCCGTGTTGAGAGCGGGTCAGCCGTTGACCTATGATCTGGTGGGCGAAGAGCGCGCGGCGCGTTGCAGCGAGGTCGGCGATGCGATCACCGAGCAGCTCAAGCTCTTTCTAAAAGCAAGCTAGAGAAATGAACTGGCGCTTCTGGCTGTTAGTGCTTGTCTTTGGCGGACTCTTAGCTTTGGGCGTGCGCTATCTGTTCTTGCAACGCCAGAAGAGCGGTGACTTTCATCAATGCCCGCACTGCCGGAGCTTCTATCGCGGCCCCGTGACGTACTGTCCCCACTGCGGGGGTCTGGTCGCGCGCGGCTCGAATCGCCGTTAGGGGATTTCTATCGTCGTGCTGAGCGTCAGTTCGGCGGCTTCGGCGCGCCATGCTGCGCGACCGTCTCCGTCGAGCCGGCTTCGCCCGGAGTCCTCCACCGTGACCGTGTACACCCATTCTTGGGTCATATCTTTGGGCAACCATAGGATCATAAACTCTAAGCGCTCCGGCGAGGTGAGCGGATAGGCGGGCAGCTCGCGCCAGAAGACGTACTCGATGTCGCGCTTGGCCGTGACCCGCACGCGAATCTCTATCGTCTCGCCCACGTGGAGAGTTCTATTAGGGAGGATCCGCTCGACGATCATCAGGTCGTTCTCGGCGCGCTCAACTCGGTAAGGAGGAGGCGGCGGCTCCAGCACGGTGATCTCGGTCTTGGCCGTGGCTTTCTGGCCCTTCTGGTCGTAGACCGTTAGGGTGATCTCGTAGCGTCCGGGTTTGTCGTAGACCGTCTCGACGCGAAGGCCGGTGGCCTCGCGCCCGTTCCCTAAGTTCCAGTGTACCAAGAGAATCCCGTGATCGTCGGTCGAGGGCGAAGCGTCTAAGAGAACTTTCAAAGGGGCCAGTCCCGATCGCTCGCCCTGACAAGCAGCACACTGAAGGGTAAAGTCTGCGACAGGAGGCTGATCCGGCTTCTCGCCCAAGCGTACCGGCTGGGTGCAGCCCGTCACCGCCAACATCAACAAGATGACCAAGCTCCAAGGCTTCTTCATAGAGATCTCTCCTTGCGCTCTCACGTTGGTTTTACTCTATAGCACCCACCCCCA
Organism: Candidatus Bipolaricaulota bacterium; assembly: GCA_025061735.1. GTDB lineage: Bacteria > Bipolaricaulota > Bipolaricaulia > RBG-16-55-9 > DRXL01 > SKYB132. Next base: position 20,490 of record JANXAU010000007.1, on the reverse strand, counting down.
GAGCGGTACCCCCAGCGTGCGGAGGCCAACGTGACGTTGGTCACTCTACAAGAGGCTCTTGAGGGCGTGCGGAGCCGTCTCCAGACTGTAATGCAGATCACCGAGATTGATTTTGTGAGGCGATTTCTTCTAAAATGGAGAAAAATATGGGAGGGTTGGATATGACGCAAGCGGAGCTGATCGAGCAGATAGCGAAGCGGAGCGGGTTGAGGCGAAAATCGGTTCAAGCTTTTCTTACGGCGTTTTACGATATTGTGGGGGAAGAGCTGGCGCGTGGGGAGGCGGTGCGGCTGCGCAGTTTTGGCACGTTCTTGCCGGTGGTGTGGCCTCACCAGCGTCGCTGGCATGTGGGACGGAAGGAGCTTATCGCCACGAGTGCTCGCGTGATCCCGCGCTTCCGTCCGGGCAGACCCCTGCGCGAACTCATCGCGCAAAAGTTGGTGGCCATGCAACTTCCCAATGGACGGTTTATCATCAAGCCGCGCGAGCCAGAGGGCAGCGTTGCCTCAAAGCGCTGACGATAAGGCCCCCGAGTAGATCAGTTGATACCAGATCAGATACAGCCCGATCCCCAGCAAGACCCACGCGCTGATCGGGCGCACGTAGGGGATGATTCTTTGAAAGTAGTGCTGAATCAGTTCGCGGGCATAGACCACGGAGAGCGAGAAGGCGAGCATCATCAGCGTCATGCCCCCAGCGTAAGCGAAGAAATTCGCTAATCCGCCCCAGCCGTACGCGGTAAACGCTGTCAGCGTCACCGAGAGAAAGAGCGGGAGCGTGCAGCCCAGCGAGCCGATCGCATAGCTGATGCCGTAGAGATAATAGTAGAGCAAGCCGTGCCCCGAGGGCTTGCGCCCGCCGCGCAATCTGTTCGCCAAGCCCGTTACGGGTAAGCCGAAAGAGAACTCTCTTCTAATGAGCATCGTGGCGCCCAAGAGCATGAGGATCAGGCCGATCAGCGCACCGATCCACGGCGCATACGCGATCAGAAAGCGCGAGAGCACTTGGCCCGCCAACACGAGCGCCACGCCCAGCCCCGCGAAGACCGTGAAGAACCCCGCGCTCATGGCGAGCCCAAGCTTCAGCCCCTGCAAGCCCCGATCCAACCAAGAAGATTTTTCAGTTTGAGCTTGCCCCAGATAGTGCGCGACATACGCGGGCAGCAGCGCAAACCCGCACGGGTTGAAAAACGCCAAGACTCCCACTCCAAACGCGTAGCTCAAGAGCGTCCCGTCTGTCATATCTGGCTTTTCAGAGCTTGGTGTAACCGCTGAAGAAACTTGGGATCGCCGATGGCGCGCACGCCGCGAAAGAGAATCTCTCCCTGAGGGCTTAAGAGCAGCATCGTGCCGCGTTCCTGCACGCGATAGAGATGGGCCACGGGCTTCGTTCGGGAGTCCAGGGCGTAGCGAAAGTCGGGGTGGCCGTAGAGACGACGGTGCTCTCTTAGATCTTCTACAGAATCGTTGAACGGATCAAAGCTGATCCAGAGGACGTGAACTTGGTCGCGGTAGCGCTCATAGAACCGAGCGAGTCTGCGGGTCTCGCCGCGGCAGGTGATGCACCACGCCGTGGAGAAGTAGAGCAAGACAGGTTTTCCGTGAAGAGCGCTCAACTGCACGGTGCGGCCTTCGGTGTCATGGAGCGCAAAATCCGGCGCGCGCTGGCCGATCGCCTCGGAGGACGAGAACGGGTTCCACACCAGAAGCATCATAGCACCGCCCAGCGCGAAAGCTATGATCCCAGCCACCAATATCCCCTTGGAGGGCGTGGCTGACGATGTTTTGGTCTTGCCCATATAGGGCAAATTATAATAGACTCTTCCAGAGAGAGCAACTGGGGGCTTGAAGATCAGGCTCGCGTTCTCTATACTGAAGCGTTAATTAAGACACAAATAAGACACAAAGAGGTTGATGCGATGACGCGTGAACGCTGGGGAAACTTCGTCTTAGCGCTCTGTGTGCTGATGGTGCTTGGATCGTTAGCGGCTAAGGGACTAGCGCTCTTGGAGAGCTTTTCGTATTCAGAATCGGCGAGCGCCCCTGCGCCGCATAAACCCGATTCCCCGCTAGGGAAGCTGACGCCCCTGGAGCGCGGCAAGCTCGTCTTTCAGGGGGCGGGGTGTCTCTCGTGCCACATGGCGCGTCTAGAGCCGGGTGGGCCGTTGGTGGGATTCCCCGTTGGGCCGAGCTTGAGCAACGTGGGGATGCGCCGCGATGAGCGATGGCTCCGCGAGCACTATATAGACCCGCACAAGCTCGTCCCCGGCTCGATGATGAACTCGTTTGCGTATCTGGCCCCCGAAGAACTCGACGCTTTAGTTGCCTACGTCAAGAGCTTTAATCTCCAGTATGAGCCGAAGAACGAAACGGTCAATCTCGTCATCCCGGAGCGCTTTACCCCACAGCAAGTCGAGCGCGGCAAGGCGCTCTTCAGCAGCCAAGGGTGCATCGGGTGTCACATTGTCGGCTCGGCGGGCGGCCCGCTAGGACCGAACTTGACGCGCGCGGGCAAGCACGGGCGCACCGACGAGTGGCAGCTCCAACACTTAAAAGACCCGCTCTCGGTCTACGTGCTGGGGCCAACCGATGGAATTCCCTGGCCGATGCCTAGGTTCGACAAGCTCTCCGAAGAAGACTTGCAAGCGCTGGTGGCTTATTTGCAGAGCTTGCAGTGAAACTCTGAGAGCGCGTAGGCTCTCAGCGGCCCGGCTCTCAAGGCCCGGATCGCTTCTACAACGGCTTGTGCCCCTTCGACCGTCGTGACATAGGGCACGCGATAGCGCACCGCACCGATGCGGATCGCGCGCTCGTCTTCTTGCGCGCGCTTGCCCCACGGCGTGTTGATCACCAACCGAATCTGCCCCTGACGCAACGCATCGCCGATGTGGGGATGCCCCTCGCTCACTTTATTGATGCTGCTCACCGCGACACCGGCCTTGGCCAAGAATTCTGCCGTCCCGCGCGTCGCTACGATCTCGAAGCCCATCTCCAAGAGCGCTCGCGCTATCGGGACGATCGCCGGCTTGTCCCGATCGTTGACGCTGATCAAGACCGTTCCCGACGTCGGCAGCCGTGTTTGAAGATACAGTTGCGTCTTGGCAAACGCCTCGCCCACCGTTGCGCCCGATCCCATCACCTCACCGGTGCTCTTCATCTCTGGCCCCAAGACGGGATCGGTCATAAAGCGATCAAACGGGAAGACCGGCGCCTTGACGTGAAAGCCCGTCACGCGCGGCTCGTCGCTCAACCCCAACTCTTGGAGGGTCATCCCCGCCATCACTTTGGCCGCGATCTTGGCCAACGGAACCCCTGTCGCCTTGCTGACGAACGGCACCGTGCGCGACGCACGGGGATTGACCTCAAGCACATAGAGCTGCCCTCTCTGCACGGCATACTGGACGTTCATCAAACCAACGACGGTGAGGCGCCGCGCGAGCTTGCGCGTCGTCTCGCGAATTTCCGAGAGCAGCGACTCGCTCAGCGTGTAGGGCGGGAGCACGCAGCAGCTATCGCCGGAGTGGATCCCCGCGCGCTCGATGTGTTCCATAATCCCGCCGATGACGCAGTCGCGCCCGTCGGCGACGGCATCTACGTCTATTTCGATGGCATCTTGGAGGAACTCGTCAATCAAGATGGGATGGGCCGGGGAGATCCGCACGGCCTCTTCGATGTAGCGCTCCAGATCGTCTTTGTCGTAGCAGATGGCCATCGCCCGTCCCCCTAAGACGTAGCTAGGCCGCACTAGCACCGGGAATCTCAGATCTTCGGCGACGCGGAAGGCTTCGCTCTTGGAGGAGGCGATCCCGCCGCGCGGACGCCGCACGCCCAACTCACTGAGAACAAGATCGAACTTCTCGCGATCTTCAGCCAGATCTATGCTCTGCGGACTGGTCCCCCAGATGGGCACCCCGTGCTCGTGAAGCGCTAACGCTAAATTGAGCGGCGTCTGGCCGCCAAACTGCACGATCACCCCCGCAGGCTTCTCGATCTCAATAATATGCAGCACGTCCTCCAGCGTGAGCGGCTCAAAGTAGAGCTTATCCGACGTATCGTAATCGGTAGAGACCGTCTCGGGGTTGCAGTTGATCATGATCGTTTCGTATCCCAGCTCGCGCAGCGCAAACGCCGCATGGCAACAGCAATAGTCAAACTCGATCCCCTGCCCAATGCGATACGGCCCCCCCCCAAGAACGATCACTTTTTTACGCGCGGTGGGCGCGGCTTCGCATTCTCCCGTCTCGTAGGTGGAGTAGAGATAGGGCGTCTGGGCCTCAAACTCAGCCGCGCACGTATCTACTTTCTTGTAGACGGGTCTTACGCCCAGCTGGAGCCGGCGACGGCGCACGGCGCTCTCGCTGGTGCGCCAGAGCTGAGCCAGACGAGCATCCGAAAACCCGTATCGCTTGGCCGTCCAGAGCTGCTCGCGTGTGATCTTGTCCAAGCTTAAACGACGCAGCTCGTTCTCGCAGAGCACGATCTCTTGAATTTGACCCAAAAACCACGGGTCAATCCCCGTCCAGCGAGAGAGTTTCTCAATCGAAGTCCCGGCTTGCAGCGCTTGATAGATATAGAAGATTCTGTCGGGATTGGGCTTCTGTAAAGACTCGCGCACCATCTCGTCGGAGAGCAAGCGGGCTTCTCCTACGCTCAGCCCGCTGCGCCCGATCTCCAACGAGCGCACGGCCTTCTGCAATGCTTCTTTGAACGTCCGCCCCAGCGCCATCACCTCGCCGACGGAGCGCATCTGCGTCCCCAAAACTCTCTCGGCTTGGGGGAACTTTTCAAAGTTCCAGCGTGGAATCTTGACGACGACATAGTCTATCGTCGGCTCGAAGCTCGCTGGGGTCTTTTTGGTGATATCGTTGGGCAGCTCGTCGAGCGTGTAGCCGACGGCAAGCTTCGCTGCGATTTTGGCGATGGGAAAGCCCGTCGCTTTAGACGCCAACGCCGAGCTGCGGCTGACGCGCGGGTTCATCTCGATGACCAGCATCCGCCCGGTGCGCGGGTGCACCGCGAACTGAATATTGCTCCCCCCGGTCTCGACCCCCACCGCGCGTATGACTCTTATCGCCCAGTCGCGCATCTTCTGATACTCTTTATCCGTGAGTGTCTGCGCCGGCGCCACGGTGATCGAGTCTCCGGTGTGGACGCCCATCGGGTCAAAATTTTCGATAGAACAGATAATCACGACGTTGTCGCGGCGGTCGCGCATCACTTCGAGTTCAAACTCTTTCCAGCCAATCACCGATTCTTCGATCAGGACTTCGTGCACCGGGCTAAGATCAAGACCGCGTTTGGCCTTCTCGTAGAGTTCGTCTTCGTTGTGGGCGACGCCGCTGCCCTCGCCACCAAGGGTAAACGAGGGCCGTATGAGAATGGGATAGCTCAGCCCGCGCGCGATGGAGAGCGCTTCGTCGAGCGAGCGCGCCAGCGCTCCTTGGGGGACTTCTAGCCCTGTTGCTTCCATCGTCTGTTTGAAGAGCAGGCGATCTTCGGCGATCTCGATGGCGCGTTGCTGCGCCCCGATCAGCTCGACGCCGTAGCGCGCCAAGACCCCCGACTTGGCCAGCGCAACAGCTAAGTTGAGCGCGGTCTGTCCTCCGACGGTGGGCAGGAGCGCGTCGGGCTGCTCCCGCGCGATGATCTGCTCCAACGACTCTGGGATGAGCGGCTCGATGTAGACGCGCGCCGCGCTCTCAGGATCGGTCATGATCGTCGCGGGATTGTTATTGACCAAGATCACTTCATAGCCCTCTTCGCGGAGGGCCTTGCACGCCTGCGATCCCGAATAGTCAAACTCTCCCGCTTGGCCGATGACAATCGGCCCGGAGCCGATCACCAAGATCTTCTTTAGATCTGTGCGCTTGGGCATATTAACTCCCCTCTCCCTTCCAGGGAGAGGGCTGGGGTGAGGGTGAGCCAATAAGCTCGATAAACTGCTCAAAGAGATTATGGGAATCGTGCGGGCCGGGAGCCGCTTCCGGATGATACTGTACCGCAAAGATCGGGAGCTTCTTGTGGCGAAAGCCCTCGATAGAGTGATCGTTCAGATTGATATGAGTTAACTCTAGCTCTTTGGGCAGATCGGCAAGGGCGAAGCCGTGATTATGGGTCGTGATCTCGATGCGCTCGGTGAGGAGATTCTTGACGGGTTGGTTGGCGCCGCGGTGGCCGAATTTGAGTTTGTACGCGCGCGCGCCCAAGGCCAAGCCCAGAATTTGGTGCCCCAGACAGATCCCGAAGATCGGGCAGCGCTCGGACTTGATGAGCTGACGAACCGTGCGGATGGCGTCTTTCAGAATAGCGGGGTCGCCGGGGCCGTTGGAGAGAAAGATCCCATCGGGCTTGAGCTGCAAGATCTGCTCGGCGCTCCAGTAGCTGGGCACGACCGTGACTTTGGTGGCGCGGCTGCGTAGGTGTCTGAGAATATTGCGTTTGATCCCGTAGTCCACCGCGACGATGTGCAGCTCTTTGGCTTCTTGGGGGCCGTACCAGTCGCGGGGGAGGGGTTCGTTCCATTCGTAGGGCTGCGTGCAGGTGACGGAGCGGACGTGATCAAACTCGGAGATCGTGGGGGCGCGGCGGGCGCGTTCGATCAGCTCTTGGGGATCGCTCTCGTCGCTGGAGAGGGCGCCGCGCATCGCGCCTTGCTCGCGAATATGGCGCGTGAGGGCGCGCGTATCTACTTCGCAGATCCCGACGATCCCGTATTTTTTGAGATACTGATCGAGCGTGAGGCGTCCGCGCCAGTTCGAGAAGTTCTGCGAGAGTTCTCGCACGACAAACCCCGTGACCCAGGGGCGGAGCGACTCGACGTCTTCGGAGTTGACCCCGTAGTTGCCGATATGGGGGTAGGTCATGCAGACGATCTGGCCGGCATAAGACGGGTCGGTGAGGACTTCTTGGTAGCCGGTCATGCCCGTGTTGAAGACGACCTCGGCGCAGACCTGGCCTTCGGCACCGAAGGGCCGCCCCTCAAAGACTCGGCCGTCTTCTAAAGCCAAGAGGGCCATAGTTATCGTCCTCGACTCAAAAAAAACGGGCCACGCCGCCTCGACAGCGGCTGGCCCCAGAGTAGTTTTGCTTTACAGACCCGCTGTGGCACGGCTTAAGCCGGATCACCTCACGCACGCGTTGGCCGCGATTATAGCAGAAGAGAGAGTCGGGGTCAAGCTAGCCAGAACAACAAATCTTCCAGATCCCCGCGCGCTCAGTGACTATAAATCGCTTGCCCGTGAGCTGCTCCGCGACCCAAATATTGGTCTTAATGTGATCCGTCAGCTCGGCGCAGAAGAACCTTCCCCCAAAGAGCGCCAAGAAGGGGATGATCTGATCGGCCATGTGACAGTCGAGCGTCGCCCCGCTGCGTAGCTCGGAAACTAACGACAAAGCCGCTCGCTCCCCCACGCTCTCGGCAGACACGCCCCGCTCCCCTAGCGCGTCCCCTCCCAAGATGGTCTTCTCGCAGTCCGCCCAGAGCACCACGGCCGAACCGGGAGAGAGCGTCTCGGCGTAGCGCGTCTCGATCCCGATAGAGATTCCAGAAAACTCTCGGCTCAAGAGTCTGTGAGCAGCTTCCGCCTGACGCTCGGCGACTTTGCTCTTCTGTAGGTGATGCGAGGCGATCGAAAGCCCGCGAATCTCTCGAAGTTGGCCTTGCTCTGGGAAATTGAACGCTTGGGTAATCTGCGCCGGGCCGAAGCGCGCGCGCACCCGTGCCCCGCCCTTGGGATAGAAGCCCTCGCGCTCGACCGCCACAGCCATCGGAAACCCCCAACGCCCCAACAGAGCGAAATTGACGTGCTCAAGCGCCGCGAGGGGCGAGGCCCATTGAACATAGGTGCCCCCGCCCTCGATCTCGACCGTGACGGAGCGACCAGCACGCGCCAGCGCGATCTGAACGGGCTGAAGCGCCAACGCGACGGAACCCGCCGTCTCGATCTGAATCTTGAGAGAATCCGTGTATGTTGAGCCGGGATAGAACGCGATCTCGCGCGCGCCGATCTGCGCGCCCTCCAGACGAGCTTGACAGAGCTGCGCGGCAGCACGAAGACCCGCCAGATGCTGCGCTTGCAAGCCGGGATTGGGACGTCCATGACGAATACGGACGATTCTAACGGATCTCTGCAACGCGATGGCCAATCCCAATCCCACGCGCAAGACCGAACCGCCTCCCACTGCCCCGTCGAGAACGAGTATCTCTTCTCGAACCATGACGCTCGTAATCTTATCTCCTACCTGCCTGTGGCTCAAGCCCACTTGCATCTCGCTGGGGAAGTTGCTAAACTAGCGGCGCTCCGCTCCCATCGTCTAGAGGCCCAGGACGCTGGTCTCTCAAGCCGGAAACAGGGGTTCGAATCCCCTTGGGAGCGCCACCGACAGCGCTACGTTGAAGGAGGAAGAGTATCGCCGCAGGACGATATTTTCGCAAGAACCAGCAGATCCGTGCTCGCGAGGTCCGCGTCATCGACGAGAATGGTCAGCAGTTGGGCGTGATGCCGCTCGCGCAAGCGCTCGAGGAGGCCCGCAAGCGCAACCTAGATCTGGTCGAGGTGGCGCCCCAAGCGCAACCGGTCGTCTGTCGCCTGATCGACTTTGGCAAGTTCAAATATCGCCAAGAGAAGCGCGAGAAGAAGCGCCAACACACCAGCAAGCTCAAGGAGATCCGCCTGACGACCCAGATCGAGAAGCACGATCTGGAGACAAAGATCCGGCACATTCGCCGATTCTTAGAGCACGACGACAAAGTACGCGTCACGGTGATCTTCCGCGGACGCGAGATCCTGCACATGGATCGCGGGCACGAGCTGCTCGACAAGATCGTCCAAGCCGTCGCGGACATCGGGCGGGTCGAGCAGGTTCCCAAGGAGCGGGGCAAGGCCCTCCAGATGCTGCTGGTGCCCGGCAAGGGAGCAGCGTCCGCGGCTCCGCGATCCGAAAGGAGAGAGGCACATGACCAAGAAGAAGACGCACAAGGGCATCGCCAAGCGCTTCAAGGTGACGCGCCATAAGAAGGTGCTCGGCGCCAAGTCTGGGTATCATCATAAATTGGTGAAGCGCAGCGCCAGCCGCAAGCGCCAGGCGCGTCGTGGCCTGCAAGTCCCAGCGACCCTAGCGAAGAAATACATCGAGCTGTTATAGCTCCCTCTCGCTCAACATGACGGTGGAAGGGGGAAGAAAGGGAGTCGTATGAGAGTCAAGGGTGGCAACAAGCGATTGCAGCGTCGCAAGAAGATCTTAGAGATGGCCCAGGGCTTTAAAGGCAAGCGCCGTACTTGCTTTCGCATTGCCAAGCAGCGCGTCATGCACGCCCTGCGCAACGCGTACTACAGCCGCAAGCTGCGCAAGCGTGAGTTTCGCCGTTTATGGAATATCCGGATCAACGCGGCGGCGCGCGCTCACGGGCTGCCCTATTCTCGGTTCATCTGTGGGCTGAGCAAGGCCGGAATCGCCCTCAATCGCAAGATGCTGGCCGAGATCGCCCTGCACGACCCGCAAGCGTTTGCCGCGCTGGTCGAGCGAGCGAAGGCGCATTTGTAAGAGATGCCCACGCTTAACGTCCAGGGGAGCACGATCTATTACGCGCGGGCCGGCGAGGGCGTCCCCGCGCTCGTCTTTGTGCACGGCGCGGGGGCCGATCACACCCTCTGGGGAGATCAGCTCAAAACGCTCTCGGGGGAGTTTACGGTAGCGGCGATTGATCTGAACGGACACGGGCGCAGCCCGCGCCGCGCCGACGTGGGCATCCCCAGCTACGTCGAAGACGTCCGCGCCCTCTGCGAGGCCCTTGGGCTTCCCATCGTCTTGGTCGGCCACTCGATGGGCGGGGCTGTCGCCCTGACGCTGGCGCTCGCTCCCCCGACGAATCTCAAAGCCTTGGCGTTAGTAGGCACCGGGGCGAAGCTCAAAGTCCATCCCCACCTCTTAGACCGCTGTCGAAATGATTTCGCGGGCGCGCTCGATCTGATAGCGACGTGGGCGTTTGCTCCCCAAGCGCCGGAGGAGCTGCGCCAGCGCTCTAAAACCCAAATGGAGCGCAACGGTGCCGAGACGCTCCTGCGCGATTTCTCTAGCTGCAACGAGTTTGACGTCTTAGGGCGTCTGCACGAGATTCGGCTTCCCACGCTGGTTCTCTGTGGCCGCGACGACCAGCTCACCCCGCCCAAGTATTCGGAGTTCTTGCAGAAAAATATCCCACACGCGCGGCTGGTTCTCATCGAGCGCGCCGGGCATATGCCGATGCTCGAACAGCCCCAGGCGCTCGCCGAGGCGCTGCGCGCCTTTTGCATCGAGCTGAGAAGCTCTCTAGAATGAGCGCGTGAATCTGCCCAATGCGTTGACGCTTCTGCGGGTCTTGCTCATCCCGTTTATTGTTTTCTTTCTCTTCGCGCCCCAAGGCGCATGGCCGGCGCTCGTTCTTTTCCTGATCGCTGCGCTTTCGGATCTCGTAGACGGGTACATCGCCCGGCGTCGAGCGGACGAGACCGATCTGGGCAAGATCGCCGATCCCATTGCTGACAAGCTCTTGGTGCTGGCGGTCTTGTTGGTCTTTGTGGAGTTTGGACGGATCTCGTCGGTGCCGGTGATGGTCTTGCTGGCGCGGGAGTTTTTGGTATCGGGGCTGCGGATCGCAGCGGGGGCGCGCGGAAGGGTGATAGCCGCAGGGCTGGGGGGCAAGCTCAAGACGATCTCGCAGATGGCGTTGGTCTTGGCGCTCTTGGGCGAGCGCGTCCTCGGCCAAGGCGGCTCGGTGCTCTGGGTGACAGCGCTGCTGTGGCTGACCGTAGTGCTCTCGGTCGTCTCGGGGGCGGAGTATTTCTATCGCTACTTCAGGGGCCGACCGTGACTCTCTTGCGGGCGGTGCTCTGCTCCCCGTCGTTGTCGGTCACGGTGAGCGTCACCGTATAATCTCCCGCTTGGGAGAAGACGTGCTCGGCCTGCACGCCCTGCGCGTCTATCTTCCCGTCGCTCTCGAAGTCCCACTCGTACTTGACGATCTGGCCATCGGGATCGAACGACTCCGAAGCGTCGAAACGAACTCTCTCGCCGGCTTTGGGGCTGGTGGGCGTGAACATAAACTCTGCTACGGGCGGGAACTTCACGGCTCGGGGTCTCTCTGCCGCTCCGAAGGCGACCGTCACGCGCTCTTGGGTGCGGAGCGTGACTTGGACTTCTGCGGGCGTCGTGAGGGCGAAGTTCTCCGGGAGGGTACGTCCATCGAGCGCGAGCAGATAATCGCCGGGGGGCAGCTCGCTGAAGGCGAAGCGCCCCTCGGAGTCCGTGAACTGATCTTTCGTCTGACCAGCACTATCTGTTAAGAAGACTCGGACGCGCGCCAGGCCCCGCTCCTCGGAGTCGAGTCTGCTATTGCGGTTGAGGTCATGAAAGACGATCCCTTCGATGACGGAGACCCTGACCAGGGGGATTTCGATCTGGAGCGTCTGGCCTGCGCGCAGCACGATCTCGAGGGGCAACGGCAGGGCCGTTGCTACCCCCAAGGGCAGCTTCTCTATCGTGAGCCTATAGCTCCCCGGCGGCATCGGAGGGAAGCGATAGAAGCCCGTCTCGTCGGTGCGGGCTTTCTCGTTGTTCAGACTCAGAATAATATTCTTGATGCCGGTCTCGTTCGGGTCGCGTTGTCCGTTGCCGTTGGCATCTACGAAGAGAAATCCTTCGACGCGTCCATTTGTGACAATAAACGGAATCGGAGCGATGAAATTAAATGTCACGCCTAGGGCGAAGTCGAACTCCAGGCCGCTGGGGCTGAGCAGGCTCGTGCGCGCGAAGAACGAGAGCAAGACGATCCCCAGCGTGGCTTCTAAGCCAACGCTCAGGTCTAAGCGATCGGGTGAACTGAGCCACCCGAAGCGCAACGCGAAGGGAGCCGAACGCCACTCTAGCCCGGCAGCAGCTAAGATGCTCTGGCTCAAGACGATGGCCGTATCTAGGTCAACCTGCGTGCGCCGTTCCAGTCTGAGAGAGGCCTTCAGTTCGTTAAAATAGATCGAGAAGTCTAAGCCCACGGTGCTAAAGCCCGTGTTGATTCCCAGCGCAAAATTGTTGTTCAAGGCTTGATCTGTGAAGAACGAGAGGGCGCTGTGGCGTCCGAGGGGTTGGGTGAGGCGCAGCGACAAGACCAACTCCGAGAGATGGATCAGAGGCCCAGGGCCGCTGGACTCCCGCCGCCGATAAGACGCCGAGAGCCGCAACTGGGGCCAAGCTTCCGAGAGCTTTAAGAGCAAAGTCGCGCGGAGGTTCTGATCGAAGAGCGTCTGTTGCAGGGGATTGTTGTCGACGTTGTTGCGCCAGCGCTCTATGCCGCTGCTGAACGAGAAGAACGCGCCGCTGAACGTCTGAAAGACCCGCAAGCTCTGCTCGTCGCGGCGGTCGCCGACGAAGTCCGGGCCGGCGCGCAGCACCTGCGCAAGAATCGTAAGATCCCCTAAGCGCACTTCCGATCCCACGTGCAGTGCAGAGTCTGAAAAAGCGCCGTTGAGAAAGCTCAGCCCGCCTTCAACGGTCGTCGCGCTGCCCTCGGGGGTCTCCCAAGCGAGCCGACTCAGCGTTGTCGCTGTCCAAGAAGGGCTGAAGCCGCCCGTGACTCCCAACAGCCCCGTCGTGCCCCACCTCAAGCCCGCGATCGGCGTCGTCTCCCCCGCCAGCGCCGCGCAGAAGAGAAAGGGAGCTTCACAGAAAGACCCTACTAAGACAATAAAAGTCACCGTGGCGGTGTCAATGCCAACGAGCACCGGTCCCACGCTGCTGAAGATGTGCACCAAAGACCCTCCCGGGGGCAGGATCTGCGTGCTCGCGCCGGGAATCGTCACGCTCTTGGGCAGCAGCCCAACGTTGCGGAAGCGCACCGGTTGGCCAAGCCGAACCGCCAACGAAGAGGGAAGTGCTCCCAGATCGTCAGGGAGGAGAAGCTCAGCTTCGGTCAGCCGTCTCAAGCTGGCGACGGCCCCCAGCACTATCTTTGTCTCGAAGAGACCCGGCCTCCAGAGCAGCCCGCCGCCGCGACCCGTTAAAGAGGCCAGCTCCCCAAACGGCCGGCGCAGATCCCCCAGCGCCCACTCCCACGGCTTGGTCTTCAACCCGAAGAAGATCGCGTTGAGCCCAAAGAGATTCTGCAGATCGAGCAAGAAGGAGAGTTCGCCCTCTCGGTCTATCGGCCCCGCCCCGTAAAGCCGCTGCCGGAAGATCAGATCGTGCACGGTGACGATCATCGTTGTAGAGATCAATCCCCCGCCGCTCACCGTGACGAGATAGATCCCCGAGGAAGAGAAGGGCAGTGACGCGCTGGTGCCGTTGAGGATCGTCACGGGCGGGCGGCCGTCGGAGACCGTGACGGTGATCGTCGCTCCAGAGCTGTTGGAGAGGGTCAGCGAGCCGCCCACGTCTAGATGGAAGGCGGGGGTATCGGGGAGGAGGACTCCGCCGAGGCTCTGAATCTGGGCAAAGGCGTTGACGGGCGCGCCCGTCTGGCCTTCCGCGCGGAACTCCACGCGCGCCGGAACGGTCAAAAAGAGCGAGCCGCTCACGTGCTGGGGCAGCGGCGGCAAGATAGAGAGAATCGCTGTGGCTTCGGCCGAGAGGTTCTCAAAGCGCTGCGAGACGGCTTTTAATAAGATGCGCTCGCGCCCGGGAGGGGCTTCTTTGGGGATGACGACCTCTACGGGGACTTCGCGCGCCTCCCCTGGCCCCAGATCGAGCCGCCGGAAGATCGAGAGCCGCACAGAGAATCCCGCGCGCGCAGAGACAGAGAGTTCAATGCGATCGGGAGCGTTCCCCGTGTTGCGCACGGTGAATCGCACTAAGAGGGCGCTGCCCGGCTCGACGCTCGTCTCTGGCGGGGCGAGGACTTGCAAGCCGGGAGTCTCTTTGACGGTGATCGTCACGCTCGCGTGCGCCGTGAGGGCGGGATTGGTGCGTCCACGCGCGCGGAGCGTAACGGTCTGCGCTCCGGCGCGGGCGCGCGCGGTGATCACCACGCTGACAAAGACTTTTTCGCTCTCGCCGGGGGCTAGCTCTAGCGGGTCTGGAGGCGAGAGCGATTCGACGCCTTCGGGAAGCTCTAGAGAGAAGTCAAAGATCTCTCTCGTTTGGGAGTTGTTCTTCAGATCGAAGACGAGGGTGATCGCTTGGGAGGGGCCGACGGGAGGAGGGGCCGGAGGAGCCGTCAGCGCGATTTGAGCCAGGGCCGTCGCTCCCCACAGGCTCACCCCCAAGACCCAGCCAACCACCAGGCGCACCATGGCAACAGAACGGATTTTAAGCGCTCTGAAGCGCTTGGCCAAGGACAGGAGCCTAGGCGTGAGGATACGTCTGTCCCCAAATTTGCCTTCGGCGGGGGAGGGCCTTTAGAATAAACGTCAGTGATTAGTAGAACGGCAGTGGCTAGAGCCACTCCTTCCTAGTCACAAGATCACAAGCGAAAGGGGGGTAGCCGAGTATGAACAAGACGGAGTTGGCCGAGCTGGTGGCGAAGCAGACGGGTCTGTCGAAGAAGGCGGCCAAAGAGGCCGTGGACGCGACCTTCAACACCATCAGCAAGTCGATCTGCGATGGGGAGGCCGTCCGGATCACGGGCTTTGGCACGTTTGAGGCCCGTCCGCGCAAGAGCTCGATGCGCATCAACCCGCAGACGGGGCAGCGGATCATGGTGGCGAGCAAGGCCGTTCCGGGATTCCGCGCCGGGCGCGAGCTGAAAGAGTTGGTGCGCAAGAAGCTCAAGGTCGTCGAGGCCGGTGGCAAGCTCTCCGTCCGCCGCTGATCGCTCTGGGTCCTCACCTCCCCCCTCTCCTGTGCAGGGGCTAGGCCCCTCTACGGGAGAGGGTTTGGGGTGAGGGCGTTTTTATCTGGACTCTTCGGCCATCTTTTTCAGCGTTAGGACGTCGTCCAGATCGGCGTCGCCGTCGTTGTCGAAGTCGAAGGCGCGGGCGTTCTCTTGCACGGCGGGCTTCTCTAGATGTAGGCCTAAGAGCGCGGCATCGTCCAGCGAGAGCGCCCCATCGGCGTTGGTGTCTTCGTAGAGTCCGTCTCTGTCGAGGTCTTGGGGAGGGGCTTTGGCTTCGCCGAGAGGGACTAATCTTAAGGGCAAGATGCGCAGGATATACTGTCCCCCCGCGAGCGATTCCCCCCCATAGTCCAAGATCGCCAGGACGGCGTAGCGCCCCGGAGGGAGAAGATCTCCCTTCTTGCGAGAGCTGGTCGCTTTCAGTTGGCGCTTGGCTCCCGGGAGCGTGGGGAAGCTGTCAACTTCGATCTTCTCCACCAGAGCGCCCTTCTCGTCGCGGATCTCGACGCGCCCGGTCACTCGTGGGGTGTGAATCGTTCCGCGGTTTTCAAACTCCAGCCAGACGTTAGGGGGGTTCAATCCCCGCACGTCGAGCAGGGTGATGCGTCCGTCGCGCCGGCCCGTCCCCGGCGGCGTCTCGAAGATCTTGACGGCGAAGCGTCGGCGCACGACGACCGTGGTGCCGGGGTGGGGCTGGGCTTGCTTGGGGCTGGCCTCTACCAAGATCGCTGCCCAATAGGTCCCTTCGATGTCGCGCGGGACCCTGAGCGAGAACTTGACCTCTCGCTGCTCGTTGCGGGCGAGTTCGAATCTCAGGGGGCTGACGCTCAGCCAGCTGGCCGCCGAGCGCGGCAGCGTCCCCGGGGGATAGAAGCGATTCTCTCCGTAGAGATCGCGATCCCAATCGGCTAGACTGATCTGAATCTCTAACGGATCGGTCTCGTTGTTGATGAGCTGGAACGCAAACGTCTCGGTGGCACCGCGCGGCAGGGCCAGATCGAACTCGATGTTAGAGATCAGCAGGGCGCGCGTCTCTACAAAGCAGAGCGCCAGCGCGAGCGTCCCTATCCCCACAAGACGGGCCGACGCGCGCATCGGGTTCCTCCTTCACTTAATTTTGATTTCATTTCTTATGGCTCGATTTGTCTTGCAACAGGAGCGCGCGTTCGAGGTCGTGCTCGGTGATCCAGCGCTTGGAGAGCAAGATCTGTCCTAGCGTGCGGGTGCCGCCCTCCTTCTTTTGCAGCTCCAGCGCCTGTTGCAGCTTCTCCTCGCTGATCTTGCCCAGATCGACCAAGATCTCCCCCAAACGCTTGTTGCGCTCGAAGTACTCTTCCAGAATCGATAAGATGACCGAGCTTTTGCTGCGGCGCTCGCGCTCGGCCTTGGCATCAATCTGCTTGATCAGATAGAGATCGTCCTTGGTGTAATAGATCGTCAGCTGCATCGTGGATCCCTCCTTAACAAGAGCTTAGAAGAAACTTTATCAAAAGAGAAACGAATTGTCAATCCTAGGTCGGCACGAGGTCAAGTAGCTCTTGGAGGTTGGCGATGCGGGCCGAGGCCTGTTCGGAGGGGAGCTGAGGGCTGCTGGGGGAGAGCCGGCCGGGGTAGAAGCGCCCCCGGAGTTCGGGGCGCTCGATCCAGACGGCGTGCAGACCGGCGCGTCGAGGCCCGCGGATATCCGTTTCGAAGTCGTCGCCCACGTGCATCGCTTGATGGGGATTGGCTTTTGCCAGGTGCAGCAGCTTGGTCCATAGCGCCGGGTCGAGCTTTCCCCACGGGGATTCCAGAGCATCGGGGCTGGCCAGCCACGAGAAATAGTCTCGGATCCGGTGGCGGCGCAGAGAGTGTTCGATCCCTGCGAGGGGACGATGGGACATGATCCCTAGGGCGATGTCACGCCGGCGCAGTTCTTCCAAGGCGTCGGGCACGTCGGCGAAGAGCTGATCGGCGGGGGATTCCCAGTAGCGTTGGATGCGCTCCGCCAGCCCGTACAGATCGCCGTCGATCTTCAGCTCTTCTAGGATCAGCTTGTTCCACTCGACAAACGAATGAGCGCTAAATCCCAGCTTCGGGCGCACCTCCTGCTGCCAGCGCCGTTCGGCGAGGCGATAGGCCCGTTCCAGCTCGGCTGGATCGGGGAAGATCTCTAATTTTTGTAGAATCTGTAAGAACCAATCGGCTTGTCGCTGGCCCGGCACCCAGACGAGCGTGCCGTCCATATCAAAAAAGATCACTTTCACGCGCATGAGGGCGCTATCTTACGCGATGGCTGAGACGGCGTCAAGCACCCGCTGAGCTTCTTGCGCGTCTTTTACGGCCTATAGAACTTCGCTTCGTCGGCTTTGAATCCGACCCGGCTGTGCGTGCCGTCACATAGCGGCTTGTTGTTCGACTGGCCGCAGCGACAGAGCGCCACCCACTTGCGATCTATCACCGTCTCCTTGCCGTGAGCGTCTACGAGCTTGAGCGGGCCGGGCACCAGATTGGGGCCGTCTTTCATCGTCTCGATCACTACAGCGCTGTTCATGACAAACACCTCGCTAGACCCATTATAGAGCCTGAGCGCTCGCGTTGCACCCGCGAACGATCTGCGCTACTATAACGCTATATGAATCTCTCGGTGGATCGCATCGCCGTCCCCAACCCCTACTTCGAGGGGGCGAGCAACGTCTATCTGGTGCGAACGCGCTCTCTCAATCTGCTGATTGACACCGGCATCGGCACCCCCGAAGCCCTAGAGCTATTGCAGAGAGAACTCGCCGCGCTGCACTGCCCCGTGCACGAGATCTCGGCGATCTTGCTCACGCACAAGCACATGGATCACTTTGGTCTGGCGCGCGCCGTTGCCGACGCCTCAGGCGCGCGCGTCTATGTCCACCAAGACGACTGGAAGGACGTCGCGTTCTACGACGAGCGCCACGACGAGATCTCCCGGCTCTATCTGAACGCGATGCAACAGTGGGGGCTTCCCCCAGAGATGATCGCCCAGATGGGGTCTCTACGCGAGCGTTTTTCTGAATTGGCGCGCTCGGTGCCCTCGGCCATCGCTCTGCACGACGGAGATACGCTCGCGTTTGACTCTCTGCCCGTGCGCGTCGTGCACACGCCGGGGCACACCCAAGGCTCGGCGTGCTTTCTCATCGAAGACAGGCTCTTCACCGGCGACCATCTCTTGCCGACCTACACCCCCAACGTCGGGGCAACTGATGTGACGTCGGGACGGATGCTCCAGCGCTTCATAGATTCTCTGAAGAAGATTCTGGCGCTCCCCAACGCCGCTCATCTGGAGATCTGCCCCGGACACGGCCCGTCGTGGCGTGACCCACGACCGCGCATCGAGAAGATCCTCAAACACCACGACGAGCGCACCCAAAAGATCTTGGGCATCTTGAGCGATGGCAAGCCCTACACGGCGTTTGAGATCGCGCAAAAGCTCTTCGGCACGATGCGCGAGCACCACGTGCTCTTGGGGGCGGGCGAAGTCTACGCTCATCTGGAAGAGCTGCACGCCGACGGCCGCGTCGAGCGCTTGCCTCACCATCGCTTTCGCTCTGTGTAAAATCAGAAAAAATTCTGCAAGAAAAAAAGAGATGATATGAAGACGATCACGCTCTACACCAAGCCCGACTGCCCGCTCTGCGAAAAGGCCGAAGCCGTTTTGCACGAGCTACAACGCGAGATCCCTTTTCGCTTAGAGAAGATAGACATCACCAGGGACGAGAGACTCTTTGAACTCTATCGCTACGAGATCCCCGTGATCGCTATTAACGGCCAAGAGGTCTGCCGCTATTGCGTGGATAAAGAATCCCTGCGAGCGGTGTTGAAGAAAGCGCGATAAGAACGTAAAATGAGCGCTCAGGAGGTGACGGAGATGCTCGCTCGTACATCCAAATTCGTTATTGTCACGGTCGTACTTGTTGGTGCGCTCTTTGCCCCCGCAAGAGCCACCATCAGCGCGTACTTCGAAGAACGCTTTCTCCCCCCTGGGACGACGCTCGACTACGAATTCATTCCCACAGCGACCGGGGAGATCCGCGTGCGCGTCTTCCTCCAACCCTCTCAAGCAGGCGCGCTGACGCGAGTGGTGCGCAAAGGCGATAACAAACTCATCGCCGAGCGAACCGGCTCGCTCCCTTATGAACTCACGGCCACCGTCGCCGAAGCCGACGTCGGTCAGACGTTGGTTCTGCTCGTTACCAACACCAGCCAGCAGACGCTAGAAGGGCGCATCGAGCTGATCTTCCCGCAGCGTTATTGCCAAGAGGTCAACGCGCAATATCGGGTCAAGATCGGCTACGAGGCCGGCACCGAGATCGGGGAGATTCACTGTCTGCAGCTCTACAGCGTCTTGCGCTCCCTCCCAAGCGATCACTTTCGCCGGCTGCGCGAGATCCGCGCGGTCGCGCCCAGCGCCTCTGTGTATGGGTATTGCTTCCCGCCGTGCACCACGATCTTTCTGCCCGGCCTGCGCGCCGGACGGACCTTCGTGATCGTGACTTATCACGAGATCGGCCACACGGTACACTTCACGCGCGCATCATCAGAACAACGAGAGCGCTGGGAGAGGCTCTTCAACGAGTCGGGACGCGATCCCGATCACTTCGCCCTGGAGCCGATCAACCGAACGCTCTACGCCATGACCAACCAATACGAAGACTTTGCGGTCACGTATGAAGCCTACACGTTCAACACCGAGTTGTATTTTCGCGAGGCCCTCACGCGCAGCCAGCGAGGCAAGCCGTTGCTGCTGAGAAAGCTCCAACTGATCATGGAACTCTTCCAGCACGCGGTGGAGAATCGGCCGCGGGTCTATATCTATCGTATGGGAACGCAAGCGCCCACGCCCAAGATCGAGCGGGCCTCGGTCCCGATCACTTCCGAAGGGATACCGGAGTTTGGAGCGGTCGCGCAGTGGGAGTGCTTTGCGCTCTGCGATTAGGAGAGCAACTCCACCGACGCGTTGAGCGCCATCTCGGCGATGTTGATCGAATAGTCTTTGACGCGGCGCACGCTGTCAAAAGCAATCCCTACAAATTGGGCTTCGTGGGGGTCGAGATCGCGCAGGAGGCGGCCGGCGGGCAGGAGCCGCTCTTCGAGCTCTTCTCCCCGCTCCATCACGCGGGTAGCCCGCGAGGCACTGCGCTCCTGAAACGCTTCAAACGTCTCTTTAAGAAGCGCAGAGACAGGCTGCCCACCACGCTGCAGCGCCTCGGCGACTCTGTGGGGAAGCTTCTCTTTCAGCGACGTCGTGACGCGGGCGATCTTGACGGCGTGATCGGCGACGCGCTCCAGTTGCCGCGCGACGCTGTGAATCTCAAAGAGTCGCAAGCGCGAGAGCTTCAAGCGCTCCTCGGCCAACAGATCCTTCAGAGCAATGCGCAACTGCCGCGAGAGCACCAGAAAGAGCTGATCTACTTCTTCGTCGCGCGCCGTGACATGACGAGCCAGCCCTAGATCGTGGTTGACCAACGCTTCCAGAGCGTCGCTGAACATCTTATGGGAGATCGAGAAGATGTTGTCTAACACCTCAGGAGGCGCGAGCTTGCTGGCGTCGGTCACGTTCTGCACGACGATCGAGCGGCTGGTGTCCTCAACGACGCGCAGCCCTAGGAGCGCGCGGGTGACCTCGCGGATCGTCTGAAGTTGTTCTGAAGAGATGCGCTCGCCCTGCACTTCGATAATATC
>JANXAU010000041.1 GCA_025061735.1 Candidatus Bipolaricaulota bacterium | reverse complement strand
GCAAAGCGCACTTGCTGTCGGCCCAGCTCAGCACGAGCGTAGAAGCTGCTACCGGGAACAACAGCTACACCGACTTCTTTGGTCAAATAGTGCGCAAAGCTCACATCGTCAGAGTAGCCAAACGGCGCGATCGAGACCATCAGATAGTAAGCCCCCTGCGGCTTGCGATAGAGTCCAAAGCCCGTCTCTTTGAGCGCGTTCCACAAGAGTTCGCGCCGCTCCGTGTAGTCGCGCTGGAGTTGCGCGTAGTACTCAGGGGGCAGCCGCAGGCCCACAACAGCCCCCTCTTGCAACGGCGCCGGCGCGCAGACCGTGAGAAAGTCGTGCACTTTGCGAATCTGATTGGTGATCTCCGGCGCGGCGATGGCCCAGCCGACGCGCCAGCCCGTGAGCGCGTACGTTTTAGAAATCCCGCTGATCGTGATCGTGCGCTCGCGCATCCCCGGCAACGATACTATACTGACGTGCTCGGCTCCGTCGTAGAGAATATGCTCGTAGATCTCATCGGTGATCGCTAAACAATCGTAGTGCTGACAGAGTTCAGCGATCAGAGTCAGCTCTTCTCTGGAGAAGACTTTGCCCGTAGGATTATGGGGCGTGTTGATGATGATCGCTTTGGTGCGCGCGCTGAAGGCGCGTTTCAGTTCGGCAGCATCAAAACTCCAATCGGGCGGGTAGAGCGTGACGTAGCGGGGAGTCGCCGAACAGAGAATCGCACCAGGGCTGTAGTTCTCATAGAACGGCTCGAAGATGATCACTTCATCGCCGGGATTGGTTACTGCTAGCACAGAAGCGAGGATCGCCTCGCACGACCCACAACAGACGGTGATCTCGCGCTCGGGGTCCACAGCGACGCCGTTGTAACGCGCGAATTTCTCAGCGATCGCGTCGCGCAAGCTCTTTGCACCCCACGTGATCGCATACTGGTTGATATCGTTCTGGATCGCCGCAATAGCAGCTTCTTTGATCTCTGGAGGCGCGGGGAAGTCGGGATACCCCTGAGAGAGGTTGATCGCGCCGTGCTCCATCGCTAAGCGTGTCATGTTGCGAATCACCGACTCGGTGAACGTCTCGACTCGCTGCGAAAGTTTCATCGTCGCTTCCGCTCCTTGTGTGGACAGCGCTCCCAAAATCCAGTATAAAGCTGTATGAGACGCTGGCAGAAGATCGCGTACGGTTGTGGCTCGCTGGGCATTGACCTTGCCAACCAAACGTTCACGGCGTATATCTTATTCTTTTATTTAGACACGCTCAAGCTCGATCCCGCGCTGGTGGGCCTAGGCTGGGGGACGCTCTATGCGCTCTGGAACGCTATCAACGACCCGTTGATTGGTTATCTCTCCGATCGCACGCGCACGCGCTGGGGCCGACGCATCCCGTATATTCTCTTCGGCACCCCGCTGTTGGTCTTGAGCTTTGTCTTTCTCTGGATGCCTCCAGAGGCGGTCCGGGAGGACTCGGATCGGCTCTTTCTCTATTTTTTGGGGATGGTCTTGCTCTTCGATCTGCTCTACACGCTTGTCACGCTCAACCGCGACGCGCTCTTCCCCGAGATGTTCAGCGATCCCGGCGAGCGCGCGCGGGTGAGCGCGCTGCGCGTCCTCTTCTCGCAGATGGGCGTCTTTCTGGCGCTCGTCCTAGCGCCGCTCATCTTCGACACGCACGGCTGGGATGCGATGGCCTTGCTCTTTGGGGTGATCATCGGCGCGACGCTCTTGCTCTCTCTTTTGGGCAGCCGCGAGGACCCGCGCTTTCGGCGTGCGCCCCCGTTAGATCTGAAGGCTGCGTTCGTCGCCACCTTTCGCAATCGCGCTTTTCTCACATATACGATCTATCATATCTTCAATCAGACGGCGTTTATCATGCTGCCGGCGATGATCCCCTTCTATGTGAAATACGTGCTGGGATTGCCGTCGCGGGAGTCGTCGGTCTTGTTGGGGATCGCTCTCTTGGTTACTGTTTCGACGCTCTACGTTTGGAGCCGTGCGGCGGTGCGTTGGGGGACGCGCAACACGATGATGGTCGCCTCGACGCTCTTCGCGCTGGCGCTCCTGCCCCTCTTGTGGGTCAAGAGCTTTTGGGCCACGGCGATCGTGAGCGTCGTCTTGGGGATCAGCTTTGGGGGCTTGTTCTTGTTGCCTACGGTCTTCATCGCCGAGATCACCGACGAAGACGAGCTTCTGACCGGCACGCGCCGCGAGGGGATCTATTTTGGCATGAACGCGCTCTTGGTGCGCTTGGCGTTTATGCTCCAAGGGCTGACGATGGCCGCGATTTTGAATCTCACGGGCTATGACGCCAATCTAGAGACGCAGTCCGATCGGGCGATCTGGGGGATTCGGTTGCTGATCGCGCTCGTGCCCATCGCAGCAATTGGGATTGGGTTATTAGCGCTAAGAGCCTATCCATTGCACGGGCCGCGCTTGGCGTATCTAAGAGCGCAATTAGCGAAACGACGCGCCGCTCTCGGCTCACACCGGGAGGGTGAGACTCTCTAAATCTCTGGGATAGTACGTGAGAATCTCGATGCCGTCTTCGGTGATGAGCACCGTGTCGGAGTGGCGAAAGCCTCCCAGATGGGGCAGATACAAGCCGGGTTCGACGGTGAAGACCATCCCCGGCTTCAGTTCGGTCTGATCGCCAATATCCAAGAACGGGCCTTCGTGGTAGCGCAGCCCGATCGCGTGCCCCACGTGATGTTTCCAATAGCTCATCAGATGGTGTTCTTCGTAGTACCGTCTCACGGCGCGATCCACGTCGGAGCAGCGCACGCCGGGGCGCATCGCGCGCAGAGCCGTCTCCTGCAGCGCTAGCATATGTTCAAAATACTCTCTCTGCTCGTCAGACGGTCTTCCCAAGATCATCGTGCGTTCGAGTTCGGAGTTATAGCCCCAGACGGGGGCGTTGGCCCCGGTGACGAGCACGTCACCGGGCTGAAAGACGATATTGGCGGCGAGCGCGTGGGGGATGGCAGCGTTGCGTCCGATCTGGCCGCGATAGCCCGCGTGTGCCCCGTGCGCGAACGGGCTTTGCGCCCGATAGATCGGGCCAATCGCTCCCAGCATCGCAAGGGTTGCTTCGGCGCTGGCGCGCTGGCTGACTTCGGTCTCGGTCGCCCCAACCCTCGTGTAGCGCTGCAAGAGCTGATGCGCGAGATTGGCCCACTTGACGCTCTCCTTGATGAGCGCGATCTCACAAGGGCTTTTGATCATCATCTGGTCTTCGATGAAGGCCGTGACGCGCCGGGGCGCGCTGCCGAGCAGCTCGGTCAGCGTGGGGCCGCGATAGCCCAGCACCCAAGGGTAGCCATCGGTGTCGGCCCCGTAAGCCCCAACGATCCCCATCTCGTTGAGTCTCTTTTTGAGCAGCTGCATCGGATGCGGCTCGCACGGGTACTCCAGATAATCGTCTACGCGATCTACGCAGGCGTTTGCTTGGGCGTGTTCGCGCTCTAGCCTTGGAACAAAGAGCGCTGTCTCGCCACTGGCGTTCATCACGAATGCGATAGGTCGCTCCGTCGGGATGAACGCAAAGCCCGTGTAGTAGAGAATATAATAATGATCGAAGAGCACCACGCCGGAGAGCCTTTCGGCTCTGATGTGTTCTAAGAGCTTTTGCGTGCGGGACTTGAACTCTGTCTTGGGAATGCTCAGGGAAGCCGTTCTCTGAAGCATAGCGCTCACGCTTCTTGGCCCATGTAAGGGCGTCGCCAGTCTTTGGGCGGCACGAGCGTCTCTTTGATGGTGCGCGGGCTGAGCCACCGGATGAGATTGATCCACGAGCCGGCCTTGTCGTTTGTTCCGGAGTGTCGGGCCCCGCCGAAGGGCTGGCGCCCCACCACCGCTCCTGTGGGCTTGTCGTTGATGTAGAAGTTCCCCGCGGCGTAGCGCAGGAGCCGCTCGGCCTGCACGATCGCCTGGCGATCCTGCGCGAAGATCGAACCGGTCAGGGCGAAGTTCGTCGATTCGTCGCAGAGCCGGAGCGTCTTCTCGTACTCCGCATCGGGATAGACGTAGACCGTCAGCACCGGCCCGAAGATCTCCTCGGTCATGAGCGTGCTCTTGGGGTCGCACGAGACGATCACCGTGGGCTGGACGAACCATCCCGTGGAGGAGTCGTACTCGCCGCCGTAGACGATCTCGTATGTCTTGGGGTTCTTCTTGGCCTCTTCGATATACGAGACGATCTTGTCAAACGCATCTTGGGTGATGATCGCGCCCATGAAGACCGACAGGTCGTCCACGGGGCCGACCTTGAGCTTGGGCAGCTCGGTGAGGAATCTCTGCCGAAGGGCGGGCCACAGGCTCTGCGGGGCGTATAGGCGCGAAGCGGCCGAGCACTTCTGCCCTTGGTACTCAAACGCGCCGCGAATCGTGTTAGCGACGACCGCGTCCAAATCGGCCGAGGGATGGACGAAGATAAAGTCTTTGCCGCCGGTCTCGCCCACGATGCGCGGGAAATTTCTGTAGATCGGGAGATGCTTCCCGATCTCGTTCCATAGATGGATGAGCGTCTCGTAGCTTCCTGTGAAGTGCAGGCCGGCAAAATAGGGGTGCTGGAGCACAACGTGGCTGTGCTGGCTGGCGAAGGGCACGAAATTGATCACGCCCTTGGGCATTCCGGCCTCCATCAGCACCTGCATGATGCGATAGTTGGAGAGGATCACGGAGCGGGCCGGCTTCCACAGGGCGACGTTGCCCACCAGCGCCGGAGCCGTGGGCAGGTTCCCGCCGATAGAGTAGAAATTAAACGGCGGCACGGCCAAGATGAACCCCTCCAGGGGCCGCCAGTCAAATCGATTGATCTCTCCGTAGATCTGATCGGGCTGCTGCTCGTAGAGAAACTGCATATAGTACGCGTTGAAGCGCCAGAAGTCGACCAGCTCGGCCAGGTCTATTTCGGCCTCAAAGGGCGTCTTGGACTGGTTGGTCATAATCGCCGCGATGTTTTGGATGCGGCGCGGCCCGGCCAAGAGATCGGCGGCCTTGGAGAAGATCGCGGCGCGGTCGTAGCCGTCGAGGGTAGACCAGCTCTGGTGGGCTTCGAGAGCCGCTTCGATGGCCTGACGCAGCTCGGCGGCGCCCGCCAGGTGCGCGCGCGCCAGGACCCTTTTGTGGTCGTGCGGGCAGACAACGTCTACGGTCTGACCGGTCTTGACCGGCTCGCCGTTGATAATCAGAGGGATCTCTTCGGTAGAGCGTTTGAGGGTCTCGATCTCTTGGAGGAGCTTGGTGCGTTCGGGGGTTCCGGGGGCATACGTGGGGATTCGGTTCACGTCGTTTTGCGGTTTCTCGAGTCTCCAGAGCTTGCTCATAGAGCGGGCTCCCTCCTCTGGTTAAGAGCGCTCGGTACTAAGGGTAACTGAGAGCAGGCGGCTTGGCAAATCGTTCCCATTAAACGGGTGGATCGTTCTTGGGGTCGCGGTGCTCCCAGCGCGCGATGTAGGGCGACTGGGCCAGCGCATCTTCAATCCGTCGGTGGAGGAGCTTCCACGCGACAAACGAGAAGAGGAGCAGCCCTATGGCTCCGACGATCTGCAAGAGCGCCAGCAAGTTGAACAGGCCGTGGGCGATCATGGCCGTTAGCAAGCCGGCGCGGATCAACGCGCTCTGATTGGCCGAATGCTCGACGAACTTGGCCCGTCCAAGAGCCGCTCCCCAGATCGTCGAAAACAGAACATGTCCCGGCACGGAGAAGATCGCGCGCCCCCAGAAGACCGGCCCTAGGATCTCGGCTTCGCGCGCCGAGAAGAGATAGCCGACGTTCTCAATCGACGCGAACCCCAGCGCGGTCGCGCTCGCGTAGATGATCCCGTCCATCGGCTCGCTGAACTCCTCGCGGGGATAGACCGTGCGCCGCACGACCCAATATTTGAGATACTCTTCGATCACTGGTGCTGCAATCACGATCAATAAGAACTCTGACCAGACGAACGCCAGCTCTAGCAACGCGGCCGGTAATGCTATAACAAGCCCCCACGCAAACGATTGGAGCACAAGATGGCGCGGCTCTGGCTCCCACCGATCTTTGCGATAGAGATACCAGAGCCAGAAGGCTCCGGGAGCGAAGGCCAGCACGAGAATTTCCACTTTTTAATAATTAATACTCTAAGTGTAGGATCTTGTACTGTCGTAGGCCGCTGGGGGTTTGGACTTCGACGATCTGGCCCACGGTGCACCCCAGCAGCGCCTTGCCCACCGGCGAGGCCGCCGAGATCATGTCGTGTTCGGGGTCGGCTTCGGCGGGGCCAACGAGCTTGTACTTAAACGAAGCTCCCGTTTGGGTATCTTGCAGCGTGATCCAGCAGCCCAGCGTCGCGCTCTGCGGGGCTGTGATGTCGTTGGTGACGATGAACGCGTGAGTCAGCTTGTACTCCAGATCGCGGATGCGAGCTTCTACGAGTGCTTGTTTCTCTTTTGCCGAGTGGTACTCGGAATTCTCTGAGAGATCGCCGTAGGCGCGGGCGCGCGCGATCATCTCGGCGATCTTGGGGCGCTCGGCGGTCAAGCGCTCTAGCTCCGCTTTTAGCTGTTGATACCCCTCTGGGGTCATGGGAATTCGATCGGGCATCGGGACCTCCTTTCTAAGTTTTTTTATTTTAGCGAGTGCGGTTGGTGTTGACCAGCGAGCGGAGTGGCCAACCGAGTTCTTGGGTGTTAGAATCAACGTGCTTGGGAGAGCACGCTATGCGCGATTTTAGCTTTGAGCTGCCTACGAGAATTCTCTTTGGCGTTGGGGCGCTGAGCAATCTGCGCTTGGAGCTGGATACTTGCGGTTGGAAATCGGTGCTCGTTGTCACCGATAGAGGGGTACGCAAAGCCGGCTTGCTCGATGCGCTCACGGCGCAGCTTGAAGGGCTAGACTATGCTGTCTACGACGGGATTCTGCCGAACCCGACAGTGCAGTGCATCGAGAACGCCTTGTCTCTTGCTCAAGGGCGTGATG
Source organism: Candidatus Bipolaricaulota bacterium (assembly GCA_025061735.1). GTDB lineage: Bacteria > Bipolaricaulota > Bipolaricaulia > RBG-16-55-9 > DRXL01 > SKYB132. The sequence continues at coordinate 9,367 of JANXAU010000041.1, read as the reverse complement.
TGCTGATTGCTATAGGAGGTGGCAGCGTCATAGATAGCGCCAAAGCGATCAACGCTCTCAAGACGCATGGTGGCTCTGTTTTAGATTACGAGGGCAACGACGTGGTGCCCGGCCCGTGCGGCCCGCTCATTGCTATTCCCACAACGGCCGGCACCGGCAGCGAAGTCTCTTTTATCGCGATGGTCACGGTGCCAGAGCGCCAGCAGAAGCTGCCCTTGGTCAGTCGTTACTTGGCTCCGACGCTCGCTCTCGTAGACCCAGAGCTGACCAAGACGCTGCCCCCAAGTGTGACGGCGCACACCGGACTCGATGCGCTCACGCACGCCATTGAAACGTTTGTTTCGATCTCGGCGCAGCCGATGGGCGATCTATTGGCTCTGCAAGCGATCTCGCTCATCTCTGAGAACTTGCCCCGCGCCGTGCGAGACGGCTCGGATATGGAGGCGCGAGCGAGTCTCTCGTATGCAGCGCTGATCGCGGGGATTGCGTTCAACAACGGTTGGGTGGGGTTGGCGCACGCCATAGCGCATTCGTTGGGGGGGCTGTACGATCTGCCGCATGGGCTGTGCTGCGCGTTGGCGTTGCCTGCTGTGATGGAGTTCAATCTCGATGTGCAGCGAGCCAAATACGAGCAGATCGCGCGGGCGCTGGGGGTCTCTTCGGCCGAAGAGGGGATCGCGCGTGTGTGGGAGTTGATGAAAGAAGTCGGTGTGCCGGTGCGCTTGCGGGACGTGGGCGTGAGAGAGCACGATCTAGACAGAGTTGCTGAGCTGGCGCTGGCCGACGGCTCGGTGCTCTTCAATCCGCGCCAGCCCAGTCCGGAGGAGCTGCGCGCGCTGGTGCAGAAGATCTTTTAGACTCTCGCTCAGCAAGCTTGACAGTCACGGTTTACAGCCATAGAATAAGCCATAGGTGATAGCTATGGCTAAGGTCGTTTCAATAGCTGAAGCGAAGAACAAGTTGACACAGTTGGTGCGCGAGGTGGAAGCCGGGGAACAAGTGATTATTACCAAGGACCGGCAGCCTGCGGCTCGATTGATCGCTGAGGCTGAGTATGAGCAGATCGAGCGTCGTCTGGCAATAGCGCGGCTGCGCGATCTGAGAGAGCGCTGGAGGGCTGCTGGAGTGAGAGCCAGAGCATTGGCTGCAGAGTCTCGCAAGCTGCTAGAAGAGCGCCCATGAAGACCTTGGTGATTGACGCCAGCGCGTTGTTAGCGGCGTGGCTTCCTGAAGAGCTTTATCAAGCCCAAGCTGCGCTTTGCTCGACCGCTATCAAGAAGGGCGACTGCGGCTCTGTGCGCCGATGCTGCTCGCCGATGAGATCCTCAACGGCTTATATCTCGCTGTGCGAGGCAAGGGGGGACGTGCTCCCAGACTGACTCCGCAAGAAGCCTCAGAAGTGTGGAGGCTCTTTCAGAGCTTGCACATCTCTTTAGAAGAGACAAGCCATCTTGCGAATCGGATCTTTGAACTAGCGTTGACCTATCATCGTCCCAGCACTTATGATGCGACGTATATAGCATTGGCAGAGCATTTGAGGACGAAGCTCATCACAGCCGATGAACGGTTAATGAAAAGCGTGCCAGAGAAGTGGGTTCTCCCTCTATGGGAGTTTGAAGCCAGCTGAAACTCTGAATGCCGACGAAGAAGGAGGCGCTTATGGGCTTCCCATACACAGACCCGCAGCAAGCGAAGCAGTTTGTGCTGGAGTTTGCGAATCGTCTCAAAGACGTGAAAGAGATATACGAAGGCTGGTCGGCGCTGAAGATGCTCGTGGGGATTCACATCAAGCAGCCCGATATAGATTTTTGGGTGGACGCCCGCGGTGATAGAATGCAGATCTGCGAGACTCACCCCGGCGGCGAAGAGGACGCCTCGCTCACTCTGACTGCCGATCTCTTTCACAAGCTCTACACGGGCCAAGAGAACGCCCTGTTGGCGTTCACCAAAAGACAGATTCACCCCAAGGGCCGAGTCAGCGGGATCATCCAACTGACGCGCACCATGCCTCACGCCGTCCAAGCCTATAAGCAGTTCTTATCCGAGCGGGGACTGTGAATTTGCACGAGGGGCGCTTCAGCGCTAAGATAGATAAAAGTTTTCGCCGAAGGAGGAACTCTGCATGACGAGTCAGTGGAGCCGGCGAACTTTCCTGCGCGCGCTGGGATGCGGCGCGACCACGGCCTTGCTGGCGCAGACGCTCGGTTGGGGCCAAGCCCCCGTGCGAGTCGGGCTAATCGGCCCGATCGATCTGCTCGATGTCGGGCGCGCCATGCTGCGCGGCGCGCTCATCGCCCAAGACGAAATTAATAGACTCGTAGATGAGAGAAAACTCCCTCCCCCAAAGCTCTCGTTTGACGGTCTGGTGCGCGACGACCAGGTGCTGCGCGGTGACGTGGCGCGTGCGGCGTTTGAAGATATCGTGCAGCGCGGCGCGGTCGCGGTCTTCGGCGGCTTCTTAGACGAAGCCGTCGCAGGCATATTCCCCGCGCTCGCGAGACTTCGCAAACCCTTTCTCAATACAGGCACCACCGCTAAAGAGTTTAGCCGACTCGTCAAAGAAGAATACGATCGTTATAAGTACTATTTCCGCGTGATGATCAACAGCGAAGTCTTGGCTCAAGAGCACGTAGATATGAGCGCCAGATTCTTGGTCAAAGAGCTAGGAGTACAGAAGGTTGTGCTGCTCTTTGAAGACAGCGCCTACGGGCGCGACAGCATCAAGATCTTAGAAGAGCGCCTGCCCAAGGCAGGGATCGGTATTGCCAAGAGCTTCGTCTTCCCCGTGAACAATCCCGACTTCGCGGCGATCCTTCAACAGATCGCCGATACCGATGCCGACGCACTCATCCCCGGCTTTGCGTTCAACAACGGCATCCCCTTTGTGGGCCAAGCCTTTGAGACCAAATTAGACATGCCGGTCTTCGGCGTGATCGTCGAGGGGCAGTCGTTTGAGTATTGGAGGAGCACCGGTGGGCGCGTGATGGGTCATACGTACGCGGACGCGGCCACGGGCGAGACGCCCATCACGCCCAAGACCCGGCCCTTCTATCAAAGCTACGTCGAGCGCTACGGGGAGACGCAGCCGTCGCGCCCGCTCTACACGGCGTTTACGACTTACGATGCCGTCTATGTCTTCAAAGAGGCCCTCGACCGCGCTCGCGGCTCGACCGATGCCGATAGACTCGTCGAAGAGCTAGAGAAAACAGATTATATCGGCACCGTCGGGCGGCTCAAATTTAGAGATCGTACGGATATCTATCCCCATGATCCCATCTACGGTCCCGACTATGTCGTGGCCAAGTGGGTCTTGTGGACGACGACCGCGCGCGATCCCCGCGATGCGCGGGCTGAACCCCAAAGGGTCGTTGTCTGGCCGCCGCAGTTTCGCCTACGAGCCGATGCCGAGGGCCGGCCCGTCAGCATCAACGAGTGCATTGCCAGGGCCAACGAGGAGTACAAGAAGCAAGTCGAAGACTGGAAGAGACAGGGAAGGCCCCGAGGCAGGCGCTTTGAGCACTGGCAGAACTGGGCCCGCGCGGTAGCGCGCTGCTTTGCGGGGTAGCACAGAACAGCAGATAATTAAAGAAAGGGAGGGGGCGCGGTTGGTCGCCCCTATCTAATTAAAATAATATAATGGAACAACTTTTGGTCATTGGAGAGCGTGTTGTTATCTTTTCTGTCTTGGTGAGTGCGCTCTATGCGCTCGTGGCGCTCGGCTTCACGATGATTTTTGGAGTCGGGCGCGTGCTCAATCTGGCGCACGGCGCGTTCTTGATGGTCGGGGCGTACACCGCCTGGTTTGCCCAGCGAGCGGGAGTTGATCTCTATCTGGCGGCAGCTCTTGCAGTCTTAGTCTGCACGTTGCTCGCGGTCGCGCTCTACCAGGGCCTGATCCGTCATGTGCAACATTCGGTGATCATCACGCTGATCGCGACGCTCGCTTGTGCGCTCTTGCTCGAGGAGATCATCAAGATCTTCTTCACGACGACCCCGCAAATCTTGCAGCCCTTTATAAGTGGGAGCATCGTCCTGCACCAGACGACGATCATCAGCAATCGCGTTCTTGCGTTTGTGGCCTCTTGGGTGGCGATCGTTCTCTTCTGGCTCTTTGTGCACCGCACGCGCTGGGGCAAGGTCATCTTGGCGACGGCCCAAGACCAAGAGGGCGCGGCTTTGGTAGGGATCAACGTGCGCCACGTCTACACCGTCACGTGGGCGCTCTCTGGGGCGCTGGCGGGGTTGGCGGGCGTCTTCTTCGCCTCGTGGGTCAATCTCAGCCCGTTCATGTGGCGCGATCCGCTGATCATCAGCTTTGCGATTGTCGTCGTGGGCGGGCTGGGGAGCCTGAAGGGGTCTATCATCGCGGCTTATCTGATCGGCTTTCTGGAGGTCTTGATGACGTACTCCCCGTCTATCAAATTCTGTGCGGACTATCGTTGTTTTGAATTTCTTGGGGCCTCGTGGGTCGGGGTGCCCTCGTTGATTATGTTGGTGTTGATTCTCTTTCTCAAGCCCTCTGGGCTGTTTGGGAGGGCGCACGAATGAGCCTGCGCACGTTCAAACTGATCTTATTGGCCCTGACGGTGGTCGCGCTGGGAGTGATCGGCCCGTATCTGCCTCCCAAATGGGCTACTACCGTGACCTTCGCGCAGCTCTTTGCGATCTACTCCATCGGCTGGGACTTTCTCTCCGGGATGACGGGGCAGATCAGCTTTGGGCATATCTTCTTTGTGGGGGTCTCGGGGTACACGGCGGGGCTGCTCAATATGTATCTGAAGTGGCCCCTCTGGGCGACCATCCCGACGGGGATGGTCTTGGCGATGCTGATGGGGTTGCTCTTCAGCGTGCCCGCGTTGCGCTTGAAGGGGCCGTACTTTTCGCTGGTGACGCTCATCTTGCCCTTGGCCGCCGCGCGCTTGGTCATCATTCTGGGCGACTGGACCGGGGGAGAGTTGGGGAAATTCGGAGCGACTCCCCTCTGCCCCATTCAGCAATTTGTTTTTGATTTTAGGATGAATCAGCTCTGTAATTATTATATTATTTGGGGGGTGCTGGCGCTGATGGCGCTGGGGCTGATCTGGCTGGCCAGCACGCGGATCGGCAAGATCTTGGAGGCGATCCGCGAGAACGAAGAGGCCGTAGAGGCCGCCGGGATCAATCCCGCCAAATACAAGATCTTCGCGTTTGCGGTCAGCGCGCTGGTGGTAGGGTTTGGCGGGGCGCTGTCGGTGCATCTGAACGAAGGGGTCTTCTTCAACGCGCTCTTGTCGCTCACGACGTCTACGGAGATGATCGTCGCGTCGGTGATCGGCGGGATGGGCACGATCTTGGGGGCGCTTTGGGGCGGGTTGTTGATTCGCATCGGCGAGCAGGGGATGCGCGATTTGGCGCATGGGATTGGAGTACCGGAGCTGGAGAAGTGGGCTACGTTTGTCTTCTTCTCGCTGCTGCTGGTCTTTCTCTTTGTGGCCCGGCTGGGCTTGTTCCCGTTGATAGCCAAGCTGCGGCGCGGGAAGGGAGTCTAGGATGGAAGCTCTCAGAGTCGAGCGATTGCGCAAGTCGTTTGGCGGCCTGATGGCCGTGAAGGATCTCTCGTTCTCGGTCGAACAGGGAGAGATCTTGGGGCTGATTGGGCCTAACGGGGCGGGCAAGAGCACCGTCTTCAATCTGATTATGGGCACCTTTCGGCCCGATCGAGGGCGGATCTTCTTTAAGAACCGGGAGATCACGGGATGGCCGACCTACAAGATTGTCAACGAAGGGGTTGCGCGCGTCTTCCAGATTGCGCGCTACTTTCCCCATAAGACCGTCTACGAGAACGTCGAGATCTCGGCAATCCCCAACGAGATCTTCCGGCGCGCGGATCAGACAGAGCTGAAGACGATGACCGTCTGCCGGCGCACGGGACTTTGCGGCGATGAGGGATGTGGGGAGGGGAGCTGTCTCTGTCGGGTGCAATGGCCGGGGATGCTGCCCCAAGGGGGCTTGCGTCGTCTGGAGATCGCGCGCGCCATCGGCACCGATCCAGAGTTGCTCTTGCTCGACGAACCCTTTGCGGGCTTAAGCCCCCACGAGGTGGATGAGATGGCCCACCTGATCTCCGACCTGCGCCGCGAGGGCCAGACGATCGTCTTGGTGGACCATAATATGCGCGGGGTCATGGGGTTGGTAGATCGGGTTGTGGTGCTCTGTTTTGGCGAGAAGCTGGCCGAGGGGACTCCCGAAGAGATCATGCGCGATCCCAAGGTACAGGAGGCCTATCTGGCCGGGGGTGGGGTCTAGGGCGTCGTCATGTTGCGGATTGAGAACTTGCATGTCTACTACGGCAAGGCCCACGTCCTAAAGGGGGTCTCGCTGCACGTGGCGCCCGGCGAGTTCGTCGCCGTCATCGGCCCCAACGGCGCGGGCAAGACCACGCTCTTTCGCACGATCTCTGGGCTGAAGGAGCACCACCACGGCGTGATCGCGTTTAAGGACGCTCCGCTGCCCAAGGATCCGGCGCAGATCGTGCGTCGCGGGGTGATTCACTGTCCGGAGGGGCGGCATCTCTTTGGCGACATGACCGTGCGCGAGAACTTAGAGATGGGGGCTTTTCGTTGGGACCATCGAGACATGAGCGACGATTTGGAGCGGGTCTATGCGCTCTTTCCCGTCTTGAGGGAGCGGGAGCGTCAGATCGCGCGGACGCTCTCGGGGGGGGAGCAGCAGATGTTGGCGATTGGCCGAGCGCTCATGGGGCGTCCCGAGCTTTTGCTCCTAGACGAGCCGACGCTGGGGTTGGCGCCCATCGTGAGAAAGGCCATCGCGGAGGCGCTCCAGCAGATCAACCAAGACGGGGTAACGATTCTGTTAGCGGAGCAGAACGTCGCGTTTGCCCTGGCCGATGCCCGACGCGTCTATCTGTTGGAGACGGGCCAGATCGTTAAAGTAGGCACGCCCGAGGAGTTTCGCGCCGACGAGCACGTGCGGAGGGTCTATCTCGGCGGGGTATAGCTCGAGCTGCTTATATGCGCCAGCCGCAGCGCGTTGCCTGTCACGGCCAGCGACGCGCCCATGTCGCCCACTAAAACAGCTAAGACCAGCGTCACATAGCCGGGGAAGACCCCCAAGCCCAGACTGAGCTTCGTCACGATCGAGAAGACGATATTCTGCTGAATGACGCGCCGCGCCCGGCGGCTCAGCTCGATCAGATACGGGAGCTTGCTCAGGTCGTCACTCATGAGCGCGACGTGCGCCGTCTCCAAAGCCGCGTCCGTGCCCATCGCGCCCATCGCGATCCCAACCGTAGCTGTTGCTAGTGCCGGAGCGTCGTTCACGCCGTCGCCGACCATCGCGACTTTGTCATAGTGCTGCAAGAGCTTCTGAATCTCCGAGACTTTTTCGTCGGGCAGCACCCCCGCGCGATAGCGCGTAATACCGAGCTGCTGCGCCACGGCTTTCGCTGTCTCTTCATTGTCTCCCGTGATCATGATGACTTCTAAGCCGAGGCGCTTCAGCGCGCTCACCGTCTCTTGAGCTTCTGGGCGAATTCTGTCAGCTACGGCGATCAGCCCCAGCAAGCGCTCTGGCGTGCCCACGCCGATGACCGTCTGGGCTTGGAAGACCTCTCCCCCGGCTCCTCCTCGACCCTCACCCCGTCCCTCTCCCTTCCAGGGAGAGGGGGCAGGGTGAGGGTTAGGTCTAGCAAAAAGCTCCAGCTTGCCCACGCGATAGAGCTGCCCGTTGACTCGAGCTTGCACGCCCTGGCCCGTCAGCGAGAGGAAGTCTTGCGCTTCGGGGAGCGCCTTCTCGGATCCGCTCTGTTCGTAATGGCGCACGATCGCTTGGGCGATGGGGTGCTGGCTCTTGCTCTCTAGCGCTGCCGCAATGCGCAGCAACTCTTCTGGGGAAGAGCCATCGAGCGCGATCACGTCCGTGACCGTGAGTTCTCCCGTCGTGAGCGTCCCTGTCTTATCTAGCACGATTGCTCGAACTTGCCCAAGCTCTTCTAAATAAACGCCGCCCTTGATGAGCACGCCGTTTCTCGCCGCGCTGGTGATTGCGGAGATGATCGAGACCGGGGTCGAGATGAGCAGCGCGCATGGGCACGCGATCACGAGCAGCGCCAGTGCGCGGGAGAACCACTCAGAGAATGGTGCATTCCAAACAAGTGGGGGAAGGATTGCCACACTTGCAGCAACAACAACCACACTCGGAGTATAGTATTTCGCAAACCGATCTACGAATTTCTCCACGGGTGCTCGCTGCGCCTCGGCCTCTTCAACTAAGTGAATAATTTTCGCGAGCGTCGTGTCCTTAGCGCGCTTGGTGACTTGGATCTCTAAATAGCCCTCGTGATTGATCGTGCCCGCGAAGACTGCATCTCTTGGGCGCTTCTCGACGGGGATGGATTCACCCGTGATCGGGGCTTGGTTGACCGACGAGCTTCCCGATAACACAATGCCGTCGAGAGCGATGCGCTCGCCAGGCTTGACGATAAGCGTCTCGCCGATCTCGATCTGGTCTATAGAGAGCCAAAGTTCTTGGCCGTTGCGGCGCACGCGGGCTTCGTTGGGAGTGAGCTTCATCAGTGCGCGCAGCGAGCGCCGGGCGCGCTCGACGGAAAATTCTTCGAGCAGTTCAGCGAGCGCGAAGAGAAACGCCAAGCTCGCGGCTTCGACGTATTCTCCGAGAATAATCGCCCCGATGATCGCCAGCGTCATCAGCGCGCTGATCCCGAATGAGAACGTCTTGAGGGCTTGCCAGCCCCGACGCGCAAAGTGATACGCCCCAAAGAAGACCGAGCCGAGATAGAGTGCCGTTGCGAGTGTCAGCACGCGCCCCCACAAGACTCCAAGCGTTGGGTTTGCCCCCAAGGTCGAGAGCGCCAAGCCGAGAGCGAGCAGCAGTCCAGAGATTCCCGTAAAGAGAACGTCGCGGCGCTTCCAAAGTGACGTGGGAGCGCTTGTTTCTTCGTGGGCGCGGCGCGTGGTGTAGCCGAGGCGCTCGACGTGCTCGATAAGCTTCGCGCGATCTATTTTGCTTACGTGATAGCGCACGCGCAGGGTGCTCGCAGAAAAATTGGCTTTCGCTTCCGTGACGCCGTGCAAGCGCGAGACGGCTTGTTCTAGCTCATCGGCGCAACCGGCGCAATGCATTCCCTCGATCTGGAGGTCTTCAGTCTGCTCATCCATAGCTCTCCTGGACGTGCTCCAACCCTTGGCGAAAGAGCCTCTCGATGTGTTCGTCGTCGAGCGAGTAGTACGCCATGCGCCCCTCACGACGATACTTGACGAGCTTTAAAGTCTTCAGCAGGCGCAGATGATGCGACACTGCTGACTCATGCATTCCCAAGAGTGCACTGAGATCGCAGACGCAGAGTTCT
>JANXAU010000037.1 GCA_025061735.1 Candidatus Bipolaricaulota bacterium | reverse complement strand
AGGGAACCAGAGCGTGGCGCTGCGGGGCGGGACGATCACGGTCAGCCCAGCGAACTTGAGCTACACGGCGTTTGTGGGGAGTCCGCAGGAGCAGAGGATCACCTTGAAGAATGACGGGGCGGTGGCAGCGACGGTGAATGTGGGGCAGATGAGTGCGCCATTTGCGTTGAGGGATGCTAACATCGGTGCGATAGAGCTAGCGGGTGGGCAGACGCGGGAGGTGTGGGTGAAGTTCGATCCGGCAGCGTCGGGGAGTTTTGGTGGGCAAGTGCAGTTGAGCCTGAGCGGGGCGTGTGTGCGGTGGAGCGAGGTGCTGGACGGTCGGGGACAGTGTCTGGAGCAGAGCGTGGCGCAGGGGAGCGCGAGCGTGGCGCTGGCGGGAGTGGCGCATAAGATCAACATTAGCAAGAAAAAACTTGATTTCGGCATCGCATTCGTAAACAGTACAGAGTACCAAAGACTGAACATTAATAACCAGGGTGCGACGACTGTGTCATTAACTGTAAGTGCGACTGCACCATTCACTGTAGTCCCTGAAAGTTCGTTTACCTTAAGCCCAGGGCAAGGCCGTGAGATAGTGATAAGTATTCATCCAACGGTAACAGGGGATATTTCAGGGACTGTAAGCTTGATTAGCAACTCAGTCAGCTTTGAGATACCTGTTCGAGCCAGAGCGATAACTTACGAGGAATATACAGAAACGATTCTTGGAACTCTCAACTCTTTAACCAATCTTGGATATTACGGCATAACCCATGTCTGGGATAATACCGGCATTCGTTCAAGAGATTTTTTGTTTGCGGGTTTTCGAAATCTAGATCGGGCCCAGTTGGAAAGTTGGCTGGCAATGGCGCAGTCTTGGGAATCCTCCCCTGATCCCGAACAACAGGAAATAGATCCACGTTTGCGAGAAGCAATGGACCTCCTAAATTCCATTGAGCCTTCAGTATGGGCAGAATGGCTGCAAGAACTGCTGAATGGAATCACAGAAAACCGTTTTGAGGAAGTTTATAATAGTTTGCTTCTCCAAGGATTAGATAAAGTTGAGCGATCATTAATGCTTATTCTCAACTCTCAAGACCCTCAAGATGCAAAGGCTTTATTAGCCTCTCTCTTGATGCAGAATAGGTTCATACTGAATCAACCGATCAACCCCCATGCTCCTCCCATGGCTCTTATAGGGGAGATGTTTGGGTTCTGCTTAGAAGTGGTGATGGCATACATGGCAACTGTGTACCTAAATCTGGACCTTGCAAGTCAGTTTGCTAGCACATTCTTTGATAGGTGGTATCATGCCTATGTAGAAATAAATAAGCGATTCGGTGTGGATACAGCTAGGTCGTTCACCACTAAGCTAAAGGATATAGGTAATCACATTAAGGAAAAATACCCAGCAGGAATCTGGCTTTGCTTTACTGGCTGTAAGTTGATGCAAGGTCTCTCAGGCTTACTTCAGTACGCTGCCCTGATAAGAACTGACGTTGTCGTAGGCAGCATAGAGATCCTATGGAATGTCACCAGACCAGGTGATCCCAGAGATCCTTTCGATACACCCTGGACACTAATAGGGATTTTGGGAGACGATGGGATGCCTTTCGATCCTGCTCACCATCACAGCTTTTTCTTGGTCGAGCGCGTTGAGACTGAAAGAGGCCGTATAATTGTAGTGGCACGAGGTGATCATTGTTCGAATTGTTCTTACATCAGTCATTATATTCTTGGTCTTACGTGGATAAAAGGAGCTATAAATATTTTGCAACAACAGTTGAATCGGGAATCCTTCATTCCTGCTCGAGGTATCATAATATATGTGTTCACCAATCGCTCTGCAACAGGAACTAATCAAGCTTTAGAAGGGATAGAGCAATATATACAAGTATTACAACCAAAAGTCCGAGATTCCATAGCGATCTTAGTTGTCCGAGTGATGCCAAACGGGACCATACAGTATAAATGTATTGGGGGAGGCTGTGGCATGTATACTCCAGAAGAGCTGAAAAAGATGGCCTGCAAGCAAGCGACAGGAAGAGCTGTTTGCGTCGCAGAACCGTGGTCTGAGACGTCTCAGCCCTCATCCCCCAACCATGGGAACCCAGAATCTGCTATAATCATTGGGGAACCTGACTGGGATGAAACGGAGCCAATCGATCCGAACAGCTCGATTGAGCCGCGATGCCCCGTTTGCAATAGTTAGAGAGGAGGGTTCTATGCTAGCACTCAAGGCGCTCAGCATGCTTATATTCATTATCATCGGCATGCTGATGCTCACTCGTGGCACGATCTTGACGATGACAAAAGGACTGTCCATACACCAAATACCGTTGCTAGATGCTCAGCAAGAGTTTCCTCTTATACCGTCTATAACTCTGACCGTTTGCCCTGAAGGCCCACCAACTTGCGATTTCAAGAAGATCCAAGATGCTATCCATGCAGCCCCTGAAACCCCGCCAGTAACATTTGAGAATCGCAAGCCTGTGGCTATTCCACAGATTAAGATCGCCCCTGGCACCTATCAAGAGAACTTGATTGTGCTCAAGAGCGTTTGGCTTCAAGGGGCTGGGCGCGAACAAACAACAGTGATGGGCAAGCTAGAAGGGCTGGATGCTAAGCGCCCCACGATCTTCGTCGCTGGCTCCTGGCACATCACGGTGGGCATCACCCACATGAAGATTGTCGGGAACTCTGAGGCAATCCAAGTTGTAGGACGAGTGAGCGGCCTGATTGCCCACAATTCTATTCAGCCTCGGGGTGACACTGGAGTTGGGGGAATCTGGCTTACAGGAGCATTCGCTCATCTTTTAATTGCGAGCAATCTCATTAAGGGGGGCAAGAGCGGCATCGTCTTACAAGGCGTTAAGGGGTGGATAAGCTTCGATTCGCCATTCATCCCTCTTAACGCAAGGCACGGTATCTTGATTGCTCACAATGAGATCACGGGCTGTCACTTTGACTATCCATACGGGGGGGATGGGATTGATCTTAATAACGCTCACGGGATTTGGATTGCTGTAAACCACCTCTATGACAATGATACTGGCATTCAACTGTACGGATCAACAGCTATTGACATAGATACTAACATCCTAGAAGAGAACGATTATGGTATCCAGTCCTGGAAATCCACCGACGTTCAAATATGGCAGAACCTGATTGCTCGGAATGAGGGTCCGGGGATCGAGTTGTTGCCAGGCTCCTCGAATATTCGTATTGAGATCAACAGAATTGTCTCGAATAACCATGATGGGATCAGGAGCGATTATAGTCCTGATCTTGGTATCTACATAGGGATTGAGATTCTGCACATGAATCACATCGAGCATAATCAAGGGTATGGTATCAATCTTGACCCACGATTTATCACGCGCTGCGAAGCCAACCAGGTCTCCTCAAATAAGAATGGGGACTATAGTTCAGAGGAACTACGGGCAAAGTGCGGAGGTTAAAGAAGACCGTTTTACCAGCAATCTTAATCAGCTGATGAGATTGAGAGAAATCGCTCTCTCACAGCACGAAGATCTCGCTCATGCGGTCGCGCGGCGCAACTGCTACTTCTACCGAACCGTTCAAAGACCGTTGTGCCGTCTCTAAAGCCAACTTCGGACGATTGTTGTTCTGACTCAAATGCATCAGCACAGCTCTCTTCAAGCGCCCTTCTTTCGCCAGATGAACCAACGTCTCGGCACAATCGTCGTTGGACAGATGCCCCACCTCGCTGAGAATCCGAGCCTTCAAATCTTCAGGATACATCCCCTGAAGAAGCATCTCGACATCGTGATTCGATTCTAATAATACGAAATCGCACTGCTCTAAGTACTCCCGCACTTCTCGGGTGACCGTCCCCAAGTCGGTCGCCAACCCCACCCGCTTGTTGAGCTTGGCAAAGAGCGATCTCTCTTCGATGAAGAACCCACAGGATTCGGCGGCGTCGTGGGGCGTGCGAAAGGGTTCGATCACCAAGTCGCCGATCTCAAACGCGCGACGCGGCACACAAACACGCAGATCTAATTTGCTGATCTTCTCCAAGCACGGCTCCAACGCGGCGATCGTGCCCTCGGTCGCGTAGATGGGAACCTCAAAAGCCCGCGCCGTGCGCTCCAGCCCCACAATATGATCCTGATGCTCATGGGTCACCAAGATCGCGTCCAGGCGCCCGTTCGCCCCGCAGACCTTGGTGAGCCTCTGGACGATCTGACGCCGCGAGAGGCCCGCGTCAATCAAGATTCTCGTGTGCTCAGACTCGATCAGCGTAGCGTTGGCGCTGCTGCCGCTGGCTAATGAAACAATCCTCATATTCTTTCTCTTATTTGTTTAGCTTAAGCGTACAGCCCCCGCGCGCGCGCCGCATCGGCCACGCGCTTGACTGCGAGGCAGTACGCCGCCGTGCGCAGATCGGTCTTCTCGGCTTCGCACGCCGCTTGCACGCGCCGAAACGCTCGTCTCATAAAGCGCTTCAACCGGTGCTCGACTTGAGCCGGACTCCAGAAGTCAAACGTGCGCGACTGCACCCACTCAAAGTAGCTGACCGTCACGCCCCCCGCGTTCACCAAAATATCGGGCACCACGAGAATGTCGCGATCGTAGAGAATTCTATCGGCCTCGAGCGTCGTCGGGCCGTAGGCTAACTCTAAGATCGCCCGCGCTTTAATCGCTCCGGCGTTCTCTTCGGTGATCTGATTCTCAATCGCCGCCGGAGCCAAGAGATCGCACGGAAGCGTCAAGAGTTCTGAGTTGGAGATCGCTTCTGCAAAGCCGACCACGCTGCCCGTCTCGTGTTTGTATTCCAAGAGCTTGGGAATATCGAGTCCCTCGGCGCAGAAGGTGCCGCCGCGGGAGTCGCTCACGGCGATCACCCGAGCGCCCGCGGCGTGCATCGCTTGAGCGAAGCTCTTGCCCGAATGGCCAAACCCCTGAATTGCAACTCTAGCTTCTTTGGGAGAGATCCCCAGCGTCTTGAGGACTTCTCGAGCAATAAAGAACGCACCGCGCCCGGTGGCGTGCTCACGCCCGAACGAGCCGCTCAAGACCACCGGCTTGCCCGTCACGGCCGACGCCAAGTACTGACCGTGCGCGTGCATGCTGAGCGTGTCCAAGATCCACGCCATCTCGCGCTCGCTGGTGTAGAGATCGGGTTCGGGGATGTCTATCTCCGGGCCGATGAGCGGCGCGATCTCCGCGGCGTAGCGCCGGGTGAGGCGTTCTAGCTCGGCCAGCGACAGCCTCTTGGGATCACAACGCACCCCGCCCTTGGCCCCGCTGAAGGGCAGCTCTAGCAGCGCCGCCTCCCACGTCGCTAAGATCGCCAGAGCTTCTATTTCTTCCAGGGTAACCTCAGGATGATAACGCACCCCGCCCTTGCAGGGGCCTAAGACCAAATGATGCTGCACGCGATAGCCCTCAAAGCTCTCCACGCGGCCATCGTCCATCACGACGGGAAAAACCACAATAAATTTGCGCTTGGGATAAGCCAACAGCTCGCGCAACGAGCGCTCCAACCCCAAACGATCGGCGGCTTCTTCAAAGAAGTACTGCGCCGTCTCTAATAATTTAAATTCGGTGCGTCGTTGCAGCTCGGTGATCATTCTATCTGTTTTGGTGCAGCCACCACAGCAGCGCCACGAGCGTCTTGGCGTCGTGCAGCCCTGGGAGCATCGTCTCGATCTCGCGTTTAGAGTAGAAGCGCACTTCGATCTGCTCATCGGCGATTTCAGTCTTTTGGGCGACGGGTCTTAGCTCTTGAGCGAGAAAGAGATACATCTTCTCGGTGCAGAAGCCCGGAGCCGTGTAGAACGTCAAGAGAGGCTGCCATTCGTTGGCCGAAAACCCCGTCTCTTCTTGGAGTTCGCGTCGAGCGCATTCCAGAGGCGCTTCGCCGGGTTCGAGCGTGCCCGCGGGGACCTCCCAGAGTTCTTGATCAGCGGCTCTGCGGAACTGGCGCACAAGCGCCACCCGTTGTTGATCATCTACAGCGAGAATCGCGACGGCACCGGGATGCTCGACGATCTCGCGCCGTGCCCGTCGCCCATCCGCCAGCACGACCTCCTCCACGCGCACCGCCAAGAGCCTCCCCCGGAAGACGCGCTCGGATCTGTAGCTCTCTTCCCCACTCACCGCTGCTCCTCCCCCGACTCGATCTCGCCAGGCTCCTCCAACGCAGGCGCCTCAGCATCAGCAGGAGAAGAAGACGCGCGCTCGGCCAGTTGATGCCAGTCCGGCTCGTAGGCGCGCATCCGCCCCTGCTGGCGACGCTCTAGGTGTTGGATCTCGCGCCGCGCGCTCGTCAGCCACGCGATCAGCGAACTCTTGGCCACCTGACGCGTCTGGCGCTCGGCCAACTGTTTGACCAGCTCTTCTTTCACGACCAGTTGCTCGTTGAGGGCCTTGGTGAATTGCGTAACCTCGCTGTGGAAGCGCGCGGCCTCTTGGTCCTGGCGCGAGACGCGCTTGAGCGAGAGATTGTACTTGCCCTCCTCGTTGCGCCCGATCACCTTCACGACCACTTGCTGGCCCACCTTCAGATGCTGCGAGATATCGCGCACGAATTCGTGAGAGACCTCCGAGATGTGAATCATCCCCTGATCTCCCGTAGCCAAGCGCACAAACGCCCCATACGACTTGAGCGCCGTCACCTCCCCCAACACGACATCGTCCGGCTGAAGCTCCATACGCCCGTCTCCTTCTCTGAGAAATCTTCTCTACAGTAACAAGTCGTCGGCAGAGGTGCAAACGGCTCGAAGCGTATCGTCGAATCTTGTGGGGGAAAAGCGAAAATGCTCTTGGATGACATCAAGACTCGCGGCGCAGTGATCGCGCGAGAGGAAGTGCGCCGGGACGAAGGGCGTGCGCACTCCCCACCCTTCGAGCCGGTTCACCAGCCAGCGCATAAGCCGCCGCGGCACACGCACCTTGGGCTTGCGCACGCCCAGCGCTGCCAGCACTCTCTCTACGATCTCTTCATAACGGAGCGCCTCCGGGCCACCGATGCTCAGCAGTTTCCGAGAGAATCGCCCTTCGGCGATGATCTGGAGCACGCAGCGCACCACGTCTCGCACGTCGAGCACCTGAAATCTCGTCTGACCGTTCCCGATGATGGGCACCACCGGCCAGCTCCGAGCGATTCTTATCATCCCTCCGAGAAAGGGATCGCCCGGCCCCACGATGACCGAGCAACGCAAGATCGTATAATCCAAAGAGCTTTTCTGAATAGCTTCCTCCGCTAGCCACGCCGAATACGCATAGGGCCACTGGGGCGTGGGTGCTGCCGTCAGCGTGCTCAGATAGATCAATCTATGGACGCCGGCGCGCTCAGCCAGAGCGACGAGTGTGGCTGTCCCCTCGGCGTTCGTCCGGTGCAAGAGTTCTGGTGTCCCTCGATGCACCGAAGCGAGATGGATCACCGTATCGGCTCCCATGATCGCTGGTTCCCATGGCTGGGGGTGCAGCAAATCACCCTGATATACAGAACAGTCTTGCAGCGTCTCGGCGTTCACGGGTTTTCTGACCAAGCAGCGCACGCGGTGCTGGGCGTGAAGGAGCGCGGGGAGCAAGTGCCGCCCTACAAAGCCCGTCGCGCCCGTCACAAAGACTTGAGCCATCCTACAGCTCAAATCTCGATCTTGTCTTCTGGAGGGGACTCCAGCCGGTCGTGCTCGTGGAAGTAGACCCGCGTCGTCTCGATAGACTTATGGCGCGCGGCGATCTGGGCTTCGATGATAGAAGCACCGCTCTGAATGGCCAGCGTGACAAAGCTGTGTCTTAAGCTGTGGGGCGAGATCTTCTCGTTCTTCAGCCCGGCTTTTATTAAATATCTATTCACGATGCGATTGATCTGGCGCGTCGTCAGGCGGCGGCCCTTGTTGCGGGCGCGCACGCCCACAAAGAGCGGCTCCTGGGGATTGGCCTCCCCGCGCGCCTGCAGATAGTCCTCTAACGCCGAGACCGTCGGTTCGCTCAGCACAACAAACTCGTCGCGCTCGTCGCGCCCCTTCCCCCAGATCCGCAAGATCTGCCGCCCACGACGGTACTCTAAATCGCCCACATTGGCTCTAGTCACCTCGATTACGCGCAAGCCGTTGCGGGCCATCAAGCTCATGATGGCAAAATCGCGCTTGCCCATCAGCGTACTCCGATCCACGACCGAGAAGAGCCGGCGCAACCCCTCCCGAGAGATGTCTTGTCTAAGATGCCCGCGCGGGCGACGAATGTTCTTCACCTTCTCGACGGGGTTCTCCGAATAAACCCCCTCGGAGACGCAATACTGGAAGAAGCGCCGCAGCGCGACCAAGTACGTCGCGACGGTATTCGCCGCGCGGTTTTGGCGCAGCCACTCTTTGTAGAGCTTGATCTCGCCGGCGGTGACGGGCGCCTCGGGAGGCTGCCCGTTGCGCCACGCGACAAAGTTCTTCAGGGCTTCTTTATAGGTGCGCACCGAGGTCGCATTGATATCGAGAGACTCTAAAAACGATTGGATCAAATCAGAGAGATGGGAGCTAGGCGCGGCCTTCATGGGTCGATCCCCCTTCCTTGGGCTGTATTATAACCGATCCGGGGGTGGGAGGGGCAACCCCGTCTCTCCCCAGAGTGCCCAACGTCCATACTCCCGTTGACACCGCTCCTTGGGCGTGACGGGGACTACCCCTAGACTCTGAGAGCCTGGACGTTCGCGGCGCTCTCCCTAGACAGCGCTCGAACGGACAGATCAACCGTGGCAAGGAGGACGAACCGACGATGAAGCGTCTTGTTATCGTGCTGCTGGCCGTAGCTGTCTGCTTTGCTCTGCCCGTCTGGGCGCAGTCCGACGACGAAAAGCTGGCCGAGAAGGTCTTTAAGCTCGAGCAGGCCTTCAAGCGTCTTGAAGCGCTTGTGAAAGATCTTTCGTTCCAGGTCCAGAAGGCCGAGGGGTTGGGCAGCATCGTCAAGGAGATCTCGTTTGAGATGAAGCAGGCCGAGTCGATGCTGCGCGATCTGCAGAATCTGGAGAAGAAGCTCTCATCGGAGATCGTGCCGCGCATCGCCAATCTCGAGACGAGCGTGGCGGGACTGGCCCATAACACCAAAGAGCGCTTCGACATGCTCTCGTCGCGCATCTTCCAGAGCGAGGGAATGATCGACCAACTGAATGTGCGGCTGAAGGGCATGGAAGATCGCGTGCGCACGCTCCTGGACCTCAGCGACCGGGTGCGGTCCATCGAAGAGCGCGTCAGCACCTTAGAGAAAGCGATCAAGATGCCAGTAGATCCCAAGGCCGCCGATGAGCTGACGCTGCGCATCAACGAGCTGCGCGACCGCGTCAAAGCCTTGGGCGATGTGCTCTCCGGGCTGACGAACAAAGCCATCCGCACCGAAGAGGGCTTGGCCGCGCTTCAGGCCAAACTCGAAGAACAAGCCGCTATGATGGCTCAGCAAGAGGAGCAGCTCAAGAAAGTCCAAGACGAGTCGAGCGCATTGAAGAAGCGCCTGCTGCAAGCAGAGAATCAGCTTCAGACGAATATGATCGTGGGGGCCTTGGGCGCGGCGCTGGGCGCGTTGGCCCTGCTGAAGGCCTTTGGCGTCTTTTAAGTAGCTAAGCTTCCAGCAGCGCGATCCCCTCTATCTCGATCGCGGCGTCCCGAGGGAGCCTAGAGACCTCGACGAACGATCGAGCTGGAGGGTTTTCTTTGCAGTATTCTGCATAGATCTGATTGATCGCTTGAAAGTCTTTCAAATCTTTAGCAAAGACGGTGACTTTGACCAAGCGATCCATCGTCGTGCCGGCGGCTTCGAGAATCGCTTTTAGATTCTCTAGGCACCGTCGGGCTTGCTGCTGAATATCTCCAGAGACAAGCTGGCCCGTCGCCGGGTCGAGCGGGATCTGCCCAGAGACAAAGACGAAGCCGTTGGCAACCACGGCTTGCGAATACGGCCCGATCGCTTGGGGGGCTCTCTCTGTTTTGACGATACGCTTGGGCATAGAATTTCTCCTTTAATCTTTGAGCAATTCGCGCGCGATCACGAGTTTTTGGATCTCGCTGGTGCCCTCGTAGATGCGCGTGATCCGCGCGTCTCGATAGAGGCGCTCGACTTTGTAATCGCGAATGTAGCCGTAGCCACCGAAGATCTGCACGGCTTCGTCGGCCACCTCGCTGGCGATCTCCGATGCATAGAGCTTGGCGATCGAAGCGTCCATGATATAATCGAGCTTGTGATCTTTCTTCCACGCGGCTTTGTAGACCAGCAAGCGCGCGGCTTCTACCTTGGTCTTCATCTCGGCGAGTTTAAACTGAATCGCCTGGAACTCGGCCAACGGCTTACCAAACGCTTTGCGCTCTTTGGCGTACTGGATCGCCTCGTCTAAAGCGGCTTGCGCGATGCCCAGCGCTTGCGCGGCTACCCCGATCCGGCCCGAATCGAGCGTCACCATCGCCACCTTGAACCCGCGATTCAGCTCTCCGATCAGATTCTCCCTGGGGACGCGACAGTTCTCGAAGAAGAGCTCGCACGTGCTGGAGCCGCGAATCCCCATCTTGTCCTCTTCTTTGCCCACCGTGAAGCCGGGGGTGTGGCGCTCGACCAGAAAACAACTGACGCCGCGATTGCCGGCGCTGGGGTCGGTCAACGCAAAGACCAAGAATATATCAGCAAAGCCCGCGCTGGTGATGAAGCGCTTCGTGCCGTTGAGGATGAACGAGTCGCCCTTGGGGACTGCCGTTGTCTTCATGCCCGCGGCGTCGGACCCCGATTCGGGTTCCGTCAGCGCAAACGCCCCAAACTTCTTGCCCGTCGCCAACTCCGGGAGATACTTGCGCTTTTGCGTTTCGCTGCCGAATTCTACCAACAGGGTATTGCAGAGCGAGTTCTGCACCGTGACCGCCGTTGAGGTCGAGGCACACGAGCGCGAGAGTTCTTCCATCACCAAGATGTAGCTGAGCATGTCCGCGCCGATGCCGCCGTACTCTTCGGGGACGGTCATGCCCAAATACCCCAAAGAGCCAAGCTTTTTGAGCACATCGAGCGCGACGCGGTGCTCGCGATCGAGATCCGCAGCGATCGGCTCTAGCTCCTTGAGCGCGAACTCGCGCGCCGACTTGCGGAAGAGTTCTTGTTCAGGCGTCAGTGTGAAGTTCATACTCTCTTCTCGCTTTCGTTTTTTGCATTATTGCTGCAGTGTGATCGCTTTCAGCTCGACGGGGATCACGGGGCGATCCCCGGGGCCGACTTCGACCTCGCCGATCTTCATGACCACATCGAGACCTTCGATCACCTTCCCAAAGACCGCGTAACGGCCATCGAGATGGGGCGTGGCGCGCAGCGTGATGTAGAACTGGCTGCTGGCGCTGTTGGGGTCTGGGCCGCGCGCCATGCCGACGACGCCGGCGCTGTCGTGCCTGAGCTCGGGATGGATCTCCAGGGGAATCGTCTTATCGGAGCCACCGCGCCCCGTGCCGGTGGGGTCGCCCGTCTGAATCACAAAGTTGGCCACGACGCGATGGAAGATCATCTCTTTATAGAAGTCGCGCTTGACCAGATCGATAAAATTCTGGGCCGTGATGGGGGCTTTATCCAGAAAGAGTTCGATCTTGAAGATCCCCAAGCTCGTCTCGACGATCGCTATCGGGTTCTTGGTCATAGGTGGGGGAGAAGCCACAGGAGATGGTTCTGCGGGCTTGCTGGTGGCTGCCGGAGGTGGGGGTGCAGGCTCCCTCTTCTCGGTTTCTGCTGGGGACTGCGGCGCGGGCTGTGGCGGGCGTTGGCCGCATCCCGATAAGAAGAAAACTACGGCAAGCAGGAGCAAGCCCCAGAATCTGCTGTGCTTCACGGTCGTAGCCTCCTTATATGAACTCTCTTAATCTTACGATACCCAGAGGCTCTTTGGCAAATCACAGCCCCATGACATCCAGCACGGCTTCTAGCTTCGCTTCTACCGATATCCGTTCGGATGAGCCTACGGCAAGCGCATTATCAGGGTCTTTCAGCCCGTGCCCCGTCAGCGTGCAGACGACGATGCTTCCGGGCTTGAAGTAATCTTGCCAAGCCAACCGAAGCACCCCCGCGACCGACGCCGCCGATGCCGGCTCGCAGAAGACCCCCTCTAGCTGTGCTAACAATCTATACGCTTCGAGAATCTGCTCGTCAGTCACGGTTGTGATGAGTCCCCCGGACTCGTCGCGCGCTTGGATGGCTCCTTGCCAGCTCGCGGGGTTGCCGATCTTGATCGCCGTGGCGACCGTCTTGGGGTTCTCGATGGGATGGCCCAAGACGAGAGGCGCCGCGCCCTCGGCTTGAAAGCCCAGCATCACCGGACGCTGCGCGATCTTCTTCGCAGCGAAATACTCACAATACCCCTTCCAATACGCCGTGATATTCCCAGCGTTGCCCACCGGCAGCGCGTGATAGTCCGGCGCACGCCCCAAGAGATCGCAGATCTCAAATGCTGCCGTCTTCTGCCCTTCGATGCGATAGGGATTGACCGAATTCACCAGCGTCACGGGATGCTCTTGCGCGATCTGGCGCACTATTTCTAAAGCTCTGTCGAAATTGCCCTGAATCTGAATGACCGTGGCACCGTAGATCATCGAGCCGGCGAGCTTTCCCAAGGCGATCTGGCCCTCGGGCACGATCACAAAAGCCCTCATTCCTGCGCGGGCCGCATAGGCTGCCGCCGACGCGGCCGTGTTCCCCGTCGAAGCGCAGAGGACGGCCTGAGCGCCCGCTTGCTTCGCCTGCGAGATCGCCACGGTCATGCCGCGATCTTTGAACGACCCGGTGGGATTGGCACCCTCGCACTTGAGATAGAGCGCGCACGGCAAGCCAAACCGACGTTCAAGATTCTGCGCGCGCACCAGGGGCGTGCCGCCCTCCAGCAGCGTGATGATATTCTCGTCAGCAATAGGGGGCAGATGCTCTCGATAGCGGGCATAGACGCCGGGCCAGACTTCGTCTGGACTGTCCATCGTGCCGCCTCTGGCGGCACGGCGAATAGCGCGTAGGGAAGGGGACTGAGGGGGGAGGTCATCAATCTTCGCCGCCAAGATAAAATCGCTCTCGGTCAGCCCGTCGATCTTATGGGTCCAGATTTCGATCCGTACTTTTTTGTAAAAGATATGAATATACGGGTGATGCCCCTCGCGCTCGGCCAGCTCCCCGACTCGTTGAGCAAACTCCAAACTCTCTAAGTACTTCTTAAATTTGAACTCTTTGACGATCTTCTTCCCGTCGATCAGCTCCCAGCCCACGATCTCTCTGAGATACTCTTGGGCCTGCTCGACGGTCATCGGCGGGACGCCGCCTCGACACGGAACGCAGCGCTTCTCTGTTAAGCGCATCATAGAAAGACCTCACAGCAAGGGTGCCTCGCGCGCCTTGGGGTACTCGACTCCAAGGTGTCGGTACGCACGTTCAGTAGCTACACGCCCTTGCGGTGTTCTCTGAATGAATCCCTTCTTGAGGAGATATGGCTCATAGACCTCCGAGAGCGTGTCCTTCTCTTCGCTTAGGGCAGCCGAGAGCGTCTCCAGCCCCACCGGGCCGCCGCTGAACTTCTCGATGATCGTTTTGAGAATCTTGCGGTCTAATTCGTCGAGGCCCTCTTCGTCTATCCGTAGCATCGCGAGCGCTTCGCGGGCGATCTCGCGATCAATGACGGGCTTCTTCTTCACTTGAGCGAAGTCGCGCACGCGCTTCAAGAGTCTGTTGGCGACTCTCGGTGTGCCCCGCGCGCGCCGCGCGATCTCGTGCGCGCCCTCGTCGGTGATCTTCACCCCCAGAATCTGCGCCCCGCGCCGCACGATCTGGGTGAGTTCGGAGTCGTCGTAAAAATCCAGATGAAAGACGACTTCAAATCTATCTCGCAGTGGGTTGGTGAGCAGCCCGGTGCGCGTCGTCGCGCCGATGAGCGTAAACTTGGGCAGATCTAGCCTGATGGACTGCGCGTGCGGGCCTTCGCCGATCACCAGATCGAGCTTGAAATCCTCCATCGCGGGGTAGAGCAGCTCTTCGACGTTTCTTCTCAGGCGGTGGATCTCATCTAAGAAGAGCACGTCACCGGGGCCGAGATTGGTCACGATCGCTGCCAAGTCGCCGGGGCGCTCGATCGCCGGGCCAGAACTGATCTTAATATTGACGCCCATCTCGGCCGCGATGATCAGCGCCAGCGTGGTCTTCCCCAAGCCCGGAGGCCCATGCAAGAGGATGTGATCCAAGACGTCGCCGCGGGCGCGGGCGGCTTGCATATAGAGCTGCAACTGCTCTTTGAGCTGCTCTTGCCCGATGAATTCTGAGAGTCTATGCGGGCGCAACGACGCTATCGCTTGATCTTCGTCTTGAAGCTCCCCTCGCAAAACTGCTTCGCGCGCCATATCGAAGATTCTACCGGGCCGATGGCCCTCGAGCAAGACCAGAGGAGAGCCGCTTGACAACGGTGCCCTCGAGCGCTATAATCCCAGCTAGCTTTAATAGAGGGCCCCACAATCCCAAGGAGGTCGAGATGGCCCAAGATAGCCTAGACAGCATAGATTGCTCTCAGACGAGCCAGCCGTTCTCTTCTCTCTCTGTCTCTGTTGTTGCTCGTTCCCTCCTTCGTCTCTCGTTCCCGCGTCGGCGTCGCTCCTGAACGCCGGCAGAGAGGTCTTCGCTCTCTCAGCCTCCAGGCGCTCTATCGGTTCGCCAAAGACTTTTATTTTCACCCTGAAGGAAGGTGACCCCAAATGCACACAGCACCCACGATGAGCCCCCCCAAGAGCACAGGGCCCTCGAAGATCCGCAAGATTCTCTTGCTCTATTCTGGTGGACTCGACACGTCGTGTCTCATCAAGTGGCTCCAAGAGCACTACGAGGCCGAGATCGCGACGCTGACGGTAGATCTGGGCCAGGGCGGCCTCGAGGCCGCGCGCGCCAAGGCCCACCAGCTCGGCGTCCAAGAAGCGTTTATCGTGGACGCTCGCGAGGAGTTCGCCCAGAACTATATCGCCCCGTTAATCAAGGCCAACGGCCTCTACCAAGATCAGTACCCGTTGAGCACCGCCGTCGCTCGCCCCCTGATCGCCAAGCTCGCCGTCGAATACGCCCACAAGATCAACGCGGACGCGGTCGCGCACGGCTGCACCGGCAAGGGCAACGATCAGGTGCGCTTTGATATCTCGATTCAGGCGCTCGATCCCGCGCTGCGCGTCTTGGCTCCGGTGCGCGAATGGAACATGACCCGCGACGCCGAGATCGCCTACGCCAAAAAGCACGGCATCCCCGTGCCCGTAGATGTGGACTCGCCCTATTCTACAGATGAGAACATGTGGGGCCGCAGCATCGAGTGCGGGGTTTTAGAGCATCCCGACCAAGAGCCTCCCCCGGAGATCTTCTCTTACGCTACGCCTCCTGAGCAAGCGCCGGAGAGGCCCGCTTATGTCGAACTGACGTTTGAAGAGGGCCTGCCCGTCGCGCTCGACGGGAAGCGCTTGAACTTGGTCGATCTGATCCTCAAGCTCAACGAGATCGCCGGGCGCCACGGCGTCGGCATTATCGATATGACCGAAGACCGCGTCGTGGGACTCAAATCGCGCGAGATCTACGAGTGCCCCGCTGCTGTGACGATCTTAACGGCGCACAGGGACCTCGAACGCTTCTGCTGCACCATTCACGAGAACGAGTTCAAGCCCCTGATAGACCGCAAGTGGGCCGAGCTGGTGTATAAAGGGCTGTGGTACGATCCGTTGATGGAGGCGCTCAACGCTTATATTAATAAAGTGAATGAGCGCGTGACGGGCACGGTGCGCCTGAAGCTCTATAAGGGGCACGTCCAAGTCGTGGGGCGGCAATCGCCCAACGGGCTGTATGACTTGAACTTAGCGACGTACGATGCGCATCACACGTTCAATCAGATGGCCGCGCCCGGTTTTATCGAGATCTGGGGGCTGCCGACGCGCGTGGCCCATCGCGTGAGAAAGACCCTCACCCCAACCCTCTCCCTGGAAGGGAGAGGGAGGCCGAAGGCCGGGTGAGGGTGGGGCTGACGATGAAGCTCTGGGAGACAGGCCGAGAGAAGACCGACGTTATCGTCGAGCGCTTCACCGCCCAAGACGACCTGCCCTTGGACGAGGCGCTCGCTCGCTATGACGTTCTCGGCTCGCTGGCCCACGCTGCGATGCTCCAGAAGATTGGAGTGCTAACGGCAGAGGAGCATTGCCGTTTGCGAGGAGCGCTCCTAGAGCTGTTGGATCAGAAGCTCACGCTCTCCGTCGAGGACGAAGATATCCACACCAAGATCGAGAATCTGCTCGTGGCTCGGCTTGGCGAACTGGGGCAGAAGCTCCACACGGGCCGGTCGCGCAACGATCAGGTCTTGGCAGATCTGAGACTCTATGCAAAAGAGCGCCTCCAAGAGATCGCTCTAGAGTTGCTGGCACTGGCCGAGGCGCTGGCAGAATTTGCACAGAAGCACGAGTTCGTCCCGATGCCCGGTTACACCCACACGCGCCGCGCCATGCCCGCGTCGGTGGGGCTGTGGGCCGCGGCGTTCAGCGAGAGCTTGCTCGATGACGTGAAGCTCGTCAAAGCTGTCTATGAGCTGAACGACGCTTCGCCCTTAGGGGCGGCTGCGGGCTACGGCGTGCCCTTGGCGCTCGACCGCGCGCTCACGGCCGAACTGCTGGGCTTCAAGGCTGTCCAGAGAAATGCGCTCGCCGCGATGAACAGCCGCGGGAAGCTCGAATTCGCGACCGTGAGCGCCTTGGGCAGCGTGATGCTCACGATCGGGCGTCTGGCCGACGATCTGGTTTGGTTTTCGTCGGAGGAGTTTGGATTTTTTGAGATCCCAGAACGCTTCTGCACCGGCAGCAGTTTGATGCCCAACAAGACCAATCCCGATCTGTTGGAATTGATTCGCGCGCGCGTGGCGCGGGTGGTGAGCGCCGGCGGTGCGGTGGCGCTGGTCGTGCACGGGCTGACGTCGGGGTACCATCGCGATCTGCAAGAGACGAAAGAGCCGTTCATGAAGAGCCTGCTTACAACACGAGACTGCTTAGCCGTCTTGAGCAGGCTGATTCCAGAGCTGCGCGTCAACGAAGCGAAGCTCCGGGCGGCGTGCTCGGCGGAGATCTTCGCCGTAGATAGGGTCTTGGAAGAGGTGCAGCGCGGGGTGCCGTTTCGCAAAGCCTATCAGAATCTCAAGCGCGAGCTGAGCGCGCTGCGCGTGCCCAATCTCAAAGACGCTCTAAAGAAGCGAGCGCATCTGGGCGGGCCGGGAAATCTTCAGCTAGACGTCCTGAAGAGCGAGATAGAGAGAGCGCACAGAGAGTGGCGCGTCGAGCGCGAGCGATATCTTAAGACGTTAGACAGACTCATCCATCAGTAAGAGAGGTGAATCGTATGAAGAGAGTCGAGTGCCCCGAATGCGGCTCCGAAGTAGAACTTCCGGCGGATGTCGTGGAGAACGAGATCCTGACGTGCGATACGTGTGGGATCGAGCTGGAAGTCGTGAGCTTGAACCCCCTGAAAGTCGCGTTGGCTCCCGAAGAAGAAGAAGATTGGGGAGAGTAACCCTCACCCTACCCCTCTCCCTGAGAGGGAGAGGGGAGAGAAAGAAATGGCTATGGAGAAAGTCCGTGTAGGCATACTCTTCTCGCGGTTGCGCTTGGAGGAGAAGCTGCTCTTTCAAGCGGCGCAGCGCCGTCGCGACGTCGAGCTTGTCCCGATTGACAGCCGTGAGCTGATCTTAAGCTTGGATGAGCGCCCGCCGATAGACGTGCTCTTGGATCGCGAGATCTCTCAATCGCGGGCGCTCTATGCGCTCCAGCTCTTTGAAGGCTCCGGCGTGATCACCATCAACAGCTTTGAAGCGACGCGGATTGGTGGCGACAAGCTGCTCACATCTAAAGTGCTCCACGATGCGGGCGTCCCCACGCCAGCGATCAAAGTCGCCTTCACCAAAGAGAGCGCATTGGCGGCCATCGAAGAGCTGGGCTACCCCGTGGTGCTCAAGCCCGTGGACGGCTCTTGGGGACGACTGATGGCCAAGATCGAGAACCGTACGGCCGCTGAAGCCATCTTAGAGCACAAAGCCCATCTCAGCTCGTACTATCACTCGGTCTTTTACATTCAAGAGTACATCGAGAAGCCCGATCGCGATATTCGCGCTTATGTGATCGGCGACGAGACCGTTGGAGCGGCTTACAGAGTTTCGAATCACTGGCTGACGAACGCGGCGCGCGGCGGCTGGACGGTGCCCTGCAAGGTCACCCCCGAACTGAACGATCTCTGCGTGAGGGCCGCGCGCGCCGTAGGCGGCCAAGCCCTGGCTGTGGATTTGATGGAAACCCCCAACGGCTTAACGGTTCATGAAGTCAACTGTGCGATGGAGTTCAAGGCGAGCATGGCCGTGATCGACGCTCCTATTCCCGATCTGCTGATCGACTACTGCGTGCGCGTTGCCAAAGAGAGAAAGAAAGAAGAGAAGAAAGAGAGCGTGACGTATGCTTAATCTGGGGTTGCTCTGCACGCGCGTCGGGATAGAAGAGAAACTCTTGATGCAAGAGGCCAGCCGACGCGGGCACAACGTGATCAAAGCCGATCTGAGAAATCTCATATTCGGTTTAGAGAACCATTTTCCGTTTGATGTGGTGCTCGCGCGGGATTTTTTGCACCCCAGAGATCTCTGCGCGCTCTTTCTCTTAGAAAGGGCGGGCATTCGCACGATCAACGCTTACGACGTAGCCCGGCGCTGCGCCGACAAAGTCTCGATCTCCAAGCTCCTGCGCAAGCATCATATCCCCACGCCCGACGTCTTGGTCGCCTTCACCCCCGAAAGCGCACTCGCGGCCATAGAGCGTATGGGGTATCCTGTCATTCTCAAGCCCGCCGTTGGCACGTGGGGCAAGCTATTAGCAAAGGTCAACGATCGTGAATCGGCCGAAGCGATCTTGGAACACAAAGACAGCTTGGGGTCTTACTACCACTCGATCTTTTATATACAGAAGTACATTCCCAAGCCGGGGCGGGATATTCAAGCGATTGTCGTGGGGGACGAAGTCATCTGCGCCGTGTATCGGGCGGGACGACACTGGATTACGCATAGCGACCGTGGCGCCAAGGTCGAGAACTGTCCTGTCACGGCGGAGTTGCGCGCGCTCTGCTTGCAAGCCGCGCGCGCCGTGGGCGGCGGCGTCTTGGCGATCGATCTGATGGAGTCTTCGGAGGGCTTGGTGGTGCACGAGGTCAACAGCGTGGGGGAGTTTCGGGATCTCTTGGCACCGACGGGCGTTGCGATTGCCGAAAAGATTTTAGATTACGTTGAGCAGGTGTCGGCCCATGCCTGAGCGAGAGAGAATCAGAGTGGGGATTGTTGGGGGATCGGGATACGTAGGAGGCGAGCTGTTGCGCTTGTTATTGAGTCACCCGTTTGTGGAGGTCGTCACGGTGGTCTCGCGCAGCCTCGCGGGCAAGCCCGTTACGCGCGCGCACCCCCAGCTGCGCGGGAGGACGGAGCTGAAATTCAGCGCTCCTGAAGACTTAAAAGAGAGCGACGTGCTCTTCACCGCGCGGCCCCACGGCCAGACGATGGCCGAGATGCCCGGCTATCTGAAGATCGCCGAAAGAGTCATTGATCTGAGCGCAGATTTTCGCCTTAAAAACCCGCAAGACTATCCCACGTGGTACGGCTACGAACATCCGCACCCGGAGCTGTTGGGTAAGTTTGTCTATGGACTGCCGGAGCTGCACCGAGAAGAGATTAAAAGAGCCAGATGGGTGGCGGTGCCCGGCTGCACGGCGACGAGCGCGATCATCCCGTTGTGGCCGTTAGTGCAGCGATTTAGAGTGAAGTTGGTCGTGATTGACTCGAAAGTCGGCTCGTCGGCGGGGGGAGCGGAGCCGGGGCCGGACAGCCACCATCCCGAGCGCGCCGGGGTCGTGCGCAGCTTCAAGCCCACGGGGCACCGTCACATCGCCGAGATCGAGCAGGAGCTGGGATTGAAAATTTCGTTCTCGCCCCACGCGGTCGAGCTGGTGCGCGGGATTCTCAGCACGCTCCACGTCTTTCTTGAAGACGAGTACACCGAGAAAGATATTTGGCAGACGTATCTGCAAGCGTACAGAGATGAGCCGTTTGTGAGGATCGTCAAAGAGCGTGCGGGGCTCTATCGTTTTCCCGAACCCAAGATCGTCGCAGGCACGAACTTCTGCGATATCGGCTTTGAGAAGGACGAGCATACGGGGCGCTTGGTCGTGATCTGTGCCATAGATAATCTGATGAAGGGCGCAGCGGGCCAAGCCGTGCAGTGTTTCAATCTGATGTGCGGTTTAGATGAGAAGATAGGCTTAGATCACTGGGGGTTGCATCCGTGACTGCTTAAAGACGTTTGTGATCTTCATGGAACGATTAGTACGTGAGCGGAGTAAGCTCGTACAGCACTGTCTGCAGAGGCTAGGGTTAAGCCGTGTTGGATCGCTTGGCAGATGATCATGCGGTCGAAGGGGTCTTTATGCAAAGCAGGAAGCTTAGCGAGCTTAGTCACCCTGAGTTCATCCAAGGCCAGGCTTGCGATCTTATGGCGCTGACGCTGTTCGGAGATATAGAGGTCTGGCGCTTGAGGTAAGGGCAGCCTGCCAAGCTGATACTTCACCATCGCTTCCCAGACCGAGATAACGCTGAGATAGACGTCATTAGCTGGATCACGGATCAACTGCAACACTGGGATTGATAGGCGAGCGTCTCCGGTGATATATCACAGGAAGATGTGCGTGTCAAGTAGCAGTCTCATCGTCCTTCAAACTGCTGGATGACTTCGTCGGGCAAGGGGGCATCAAAGTCTTCTGGCACGTGAAACTCTCCCGCGCATAGGGCGTATGGTCGTAAAGAGTCTTCGTGAGCTATGATCGGCTTGATCTCTGCGACGGGTCTGTTCGCTTCGAGAATCACTAGAGTCTCTCCTGCTTTGACCCGTTGCAGGTAGCTTTTCACATCTCGTTGAATTTCATCTATCGTGATGATGATCATCATAGAATTATAGCAGAAAGCTGAGGCCAAGCACAGATGGGAGATTGTCAACCATCGCGGTGTAGTTTATAATGCTTCTCTATGTTTGTCGTCAAGATCGGGGGCAGCAAGGGAATAGACTACGACGCGTTCGTGCGCGATCTGGCTCAGTATAGAGACTACGTGCTCGTGCACGGCGGCTCTTCTCAATTAGAAGAGATCGCTACCAAGCTGGGCAAGCCCCCCGTCTTCGTCACGTCGGTCTCGGGGTTCACCAGCCGTTACACCGACCGCGAGACGCTGGAGATCTTCAATATGGTCTACGCCGGCAAGATGAACAAGATGCTGGTTGAGAAGCTCCAGCACGCGGGCGTCAACGCTATTGGGTTGTCGGGTCTTGACGGTAGAATCCTAGAGGGCCGCCAGAAAGAAGCTTTGAAAATCATAGAGAACGGGCGCAAGAAGATTTTGAGGGGCGACCTCAGCGGGATCATCGAGCGTGTCAACACCCAGCTTCTAAAGCTTCTTTTAGATCACGGCTATACGCCCGTCCTCACCCCGCCAGCGATCAGCTACGAGGGCGTGGCGATCAACGTCGATGGCGATCGTTGCGCCGCCCAGATCGCCGTTGCTCTCAAAGCCGAGCGCTTGGTGATCCTGTCGAACGTACCGGGGCTGCTGCGCGACCCTCAAGATCCTCAAAGCGTGATTGAGAGGGTCACGCGCGATCAGATCGAAGCATTTATAGAGACTTACGCGCGCGGCAGCATGAAGAAGAAACTCTTAGCTGCCCAAGAGGCACTCGACGGCGGGGTTAAAGAAGTTCTATTGGGCGGGGCACGCGGCGAAGCCCCGCTCACCAAGACCCTCCAAGGCATGGGCACGCGTATCTGCTAGACTAATAAAGAGAGGGAAGAGCTTATGCACACGCTCATCACGGCTCAAGCTATTCTGGAGATCGAAGATCGTCACGCCAGCGGCGTCTACAGCAAGAAGCCCATAGTGTTGGTGCGCGGTCGCGGGACGCGCGTCTGGGACATCGAAGGGCGCGAATATCTAGATTGTGCGACGGGAATGGGGGTAGCCTTGGTGGGTCACGCCAACGAGCACGTCGTGCGCGCGATCACCGAGCAAGCTCAGCGGTTGCTTACTTGTCCCGATGGGCATTTCTACAACGACGCGCGCGCGGCGCTCATAGAGAAGCTCTTTGAAATCGCCCCCAAAAATCTCAAAAGAGTCTTCTTATGCAACACCGGCACCGAAGCGATAGAAGGGGCGATTAAGTTCGCGCGGGGGTTCACCAAAAAACCCGGGATTATTGCGATGATGCGGGGCTTTCACGGGCGCACGTTGGGGGCGCTCAGCGCCACGTGGAATCCGAAGTATCGCGAGCCGTTCGAGCCGCTCGTCCCGCAGTTCTCGTTCGTGCCCTTTGGGGATATCGAGAAGCTGGAGAGCGCGATCACGGACGAGACCGCCGCCGTGCTGCTCGAACCCGTCCAGGGCGAGGGCGGCGTCCATGTAGCGACGGTCGAATATCTCCAAGCCGTGCGCCGGCTCTGCTCTCAGAAGAATATCTTGTTGATCTTAGACGAGATTCAGACGGGTTTTGGGCGCACGGGGCGCCTCTTTGCGTGCGAGCACGCCCAGATCGAACCCGATATTCTCTGTCTCTCTAAGTCTATGGGCGGTGGCGTGCCTATCGGCGCGGTGCTGTTGCGCGAAGATATTAAGTTAGAGAAGGCTGAGCACGGCTCGACGTTTGGGGGGAATCCCTTGGCGTGCGCCGCGGCGCGCGCGACGATCGAGTATATCTTAGAGAGAGATCTGGTGCGTCAAGCACGCGAGCACGGTGCGTATTTTCTCAGCAGATTGAAAGAGCTAGAGGGCTTTGGCCCGGTGCGCCAAGCGCGCGGGTTAGGGCTGATGCTGGGGTTGGAACTCAAAGAGAAGTCTGCGCCCTATTTGACAAAATTAATAGAACACGGGATACTAGCGTTACAAGCCGGGCCGACGGTGATGCGCTTCCTGCCCCCGTTGGAGATCAGCCGGGCCGAGATAGATCACGTGATTGAGACACTGCAGAAGATCTTTTAGGCTTATGGAACTGCTCAAGAAGATGCTCGAACTCTACAGTCCCGCGCACTGCGAAGAGCAGCTAGCCGAGTTCTTGCGCGACGAGCTGCGCCGGTGGGGATTTGACACGGAGCTAGATGACGTGGGCAATCTGATCGCGCGGATCGGACACGGCCCCAGAAAAGTCTTTCTAGTCGGGCACATGGACACCGTGTCGGGGGAGATCCCCGTGCGCGTCGAGGATGGGAAGCTCTACGGGCGCGGAGCCGTAGACGCCAAGGGGAGCTTGGCGGTCTTTATCGAGAGCGCTCGACTTTTTAAAGAGTCGCGCGCGCTGACGGTCTGGGTGATCGGCTGCGTTGCCGAGGAGTGCTGCTCGGAGGGCGCGCGCCATCTGCTGGAACAGCCTTATCGGCCCGACTGTGTCGTGATCGGCGAACCCAGCGGCTGGGAGAGCGTTACGCTCGGCTATCGCGGAAGCGTCTCGGTGCTCTACGAGCTGAAATGCCCTCCGGCCCATCACGGCCACGCGACGCCCACCGTCGGCGAAGAGGCGTTTCGCTTCTATCAGGCCCTCAAGAGTCGCTATCCCGCGGGGAAGAACGCGTTTGAGTCGGTAGATGTGCGCTTGATCGAGATCCGCACCTACGACCGAGGCTTGGAAGACTTGGTCGAGATGACGCTCGATCTGCGCACGCCGCTGGGGTTTGATCTTGTAGAGTTAAAGTCGTTCATCGCCACGATTGCTCCCGATGCTAACGTGGTCTTGGGAGATCCGACGCCGGCCTTTCGCGCCGACAAAAACAACGCGCTGGTGCGCGCTTTTTTAAAAGCGATTCGCGCTGCAGGGGGCGAGCCGTCGTTCAAGCTCAAGACCGGAACTTCGGATATGAACGTGCTCGGCCCGGCGTGGGGCGTGCCCATCGTTGCCTACGGCCCCGGAGATTCTGCGCTCGATCACACCCCGAATGAGCATCTCAGCTTAGATGAGTATCAGAGAGCACAGCAGGTCTTGACGGCAGTGCTGCAAGAGCTTTCAACGGCGGCGCTGCAACAGATTCAGCAAGAGGGGCGCGAGCACACTCGTTAAAATCACGACAAAGAGGATCGCCGTGTAGAGTTCTTTGGAGAGCAGCCCGGACTCTAGGCCAAACGTCGCAAAGATGAGCGAGACTTCCCCACGGGGGATCATCGCGATCCCGATGGTCCATCTGGCCCTGCGCGAGAGCTGCCCCACGGCCAATCCCCCCAAAAGCTTTGCCATCAGAGCGATGGCCAAAAGCCCCAGAGCCAACAAGAGCACCGACGGTTTGAGCAGAGCCGTTGGGTCGAGCAACGCCCCGGCTTTCACAAAATAGAAGGGCACGAAGAGATCGCAGAGCGTCTCGACTTGGCGGGTGATCTGCCCCTCGCGATGGACGTATTCGAGCATCAGCCCAGCGGCAAACGCCCCCACGACTACGGCCAAGCCCAGACTCTGCGCCAGCAGCGCCAGCGCCAGACAGAAGATCAACGCCGAGACGATCATCATGCCGCGCGTCTCTAGGCGATCTAAGAGCAGAAAGATCCGCGGTGCCCAGCGGACGCCCAGCGCCAGCCCTACTCCTAAAATCATCAATGAGAGCAGCCCTTCAAAGAGAAAGAGTTCCCAGCGGAAGGGACGAGGGGCAAGCCATGCGTGAAAGCCCGCTAAGCCCCAGAGCGCCAAGAGATCGTCAATGAGCGCTGCACCCAAGATGATCCCGCCGGTGACGGTCTGCAACTGCCCCGACGTGCAGAGCAATCGTCCGACTTTGCCCAAGCTCGTGGCCATGAGGGCCGCGCCCATGAAGAACGCCACCAGCCACGATTGGCCGGTCAAGACCGTAAAGAGCGTCCCCAAGCTCACCGAAAGCCCCATGCCCAGCAGAGCCACGCGCAGCGCGGCGCGCCGCGCCTTCAAGAGCGGGTCGAGCTCGGCCACAAGACCAATATAAAAAGCGAGCACGATGATGCCCAGCTCCGAAAGAAACGCAAGAACAGCTTCCCCCTTGGGGTTGACAAACCCCAATAGATACGGCCCCAAGAGCACTCCCAGCAGCAGCTCCCCGACGACGGCCTCTTGCCCAAGGCGCTCCAGCAGCACCGCCAAGAGCTTCGAGCATCCCAGAATGACGATCACTTGGAGAGCGATCTCAGCAAACCCGGAGTCCATACGCGCTATAGTAACAGATCGAGCGATCCTCTTGCTAGAGAGATGAGAAATCGCTAGAATAGCGTGCAAGCGCCGACGTAGCTCAATCGGCAGAGCAACCGCTTTGTAAGCGGTGGGTTGCCGGTTCGACTCCGGCCGTCGGCTCCCGGTGCTTCACTTTGTCTCGGCGGGAGCCTTGTTCACCGACCGCCCCTCACGCTTGAGCAGCTCTTCGGTCAGCTTCTCGCTGGTGACCATCTGATAGCGCGCAAAGTCCATCTGGAAGGTCGCGCGCCCTTGGGTGATAGACTTCAGCTCAAGCGCGTAGTCGAGCATCTCCGCGAGCGGGACCTCCGCTTCGATCTTCTCGATTCTCTTGGCGCCGCTCTCGTGCTCCTCTTCGATCCCCATCCCCAAGATCTTCCCGCGCTTCCCGTTCAGGCTGCTAATGATGTCCCCCGTGTACTCCGAGGGCGTCCAGACGGTCACCTTGTAGATGGGTTCAAGCAAGACGGGTTGCGCCGCTTGAGCCGCCAATCGAAAAGCGTTCCATCCCGCGATCTTGAAGGAGATCTCGTTGGAGTCCACCTCGTGATAGCTCCCGTAAAAGACGGCGACGCGCACGTCGGTCATGGGATACCCGGCGAGCACCCCTTGGCTCATCGCCTCTAAGACGCCCTTCTCGACGGCCGGGATGAACTCCTTGGGGATGACCCCGCCCTTGATTTCATCTACAAATTCATAGCCCCTGCCGGGGAAGGGCTCCACGCGCAGATGAGCCTCGCCGTATTGGCCGCGCCCGCCGCTCTGCTTCTTGTGCTTGTACTGACCTTGCGCGACTTTGAGTACCGTCTCTTGATAGGGCACATGCGGGCGGGCGAGCTTGACCGAGACCCCATAGCGATTCTTGAGGCGCTCGACAAAGACTTGCAGATGCGTGTCTCCTAGGCCCGCGAGGATCGCCTCGTGGGTCACGTGATCGCGATAGAACGCGAGCGTCGCTTTGAGGCTGGCGATCTCTTTGAGGGCCGTGCTCATCTTCTCGTCGTCGGCTTGGGTTTCGGGGGTCACGGCGCGGGCGAAGACCGGCTTGGGGAATTCAATCCAAGCCAGCTTCGCGGCGTTAGCGTGATGCGCAAACGTATCGCCCAGATTGGCCGCGTTGAGCTTCGGCAGCGCGACGATCTCGCCGGGGCCGGCTTGGGGGATCTTCTCGGCCTTGTCGCCAACAAAGCGCAGGATCTCTTTGACGCGCTCTTGGGCGCCCGTCTGCAGATTGATGAGCGTATCGCCTTCAGAGAGCGCACCGCTCTCGATCTTGACGAACGCCAAGCGCCCCAAGTACTGATCCGAGTGGAGATTAAAGACAATCCCAGAGAAGCCATCGGAGTGCTGAGGGACAAAGGCCGGAGCGGTCGTCTCGATCAGCTCGACAAACGTCTCCAAGCTCGCGGCGATGGGCACCGCCGAAGCCAGAACGGGCGTGAAGATTCTCTTCTCTAAAGCCGTCTTGAGTGCGGCTCGAATCTCCGCTTCGGGGATCTCTTGGCCCTCTAAGAAGTGCACCATCAGGTCGTCGTTGGCCTCGGCCAAGAATTCTAATAATCTCTCGCGCTCCGCGGCGATCAGCTCCTTCAAAGCCCCCGGGATCTCTCCCTTGCGCTTGTCAAAATAGATCGCTCTGTTCTGCACCAAGTCCACATAGCCCACAAACGCATTCCCCTCCCGAATGGGCCACTCCAGACACGCGAGCTTCCCCTCTAGGGTCGTCTTGAGAGAATCGAGCGCCTTGGCGAAATCCGCGTTGGGTAAGTCCATCTTGTTGATCAAGATCAGCGTGGGCTTTTTGAACTTTCTTGTCAAGTCCCATGTCTTTTCTGTGTGGACTTCAACGCCCTTCTCGGCGTTCACCACCAAGACGGCCAGATCGGCGACAAAGAGCCCTTTGTAAACGTCTTCGACGAACTCTCCAAATCCCGGGGTATCCAAGATCTGAAGCACTTTGTCGGATTTGACCGCGCTGCCCACTCCCAGATCGACCGAGTGTCCTCGGCTTTTGGCTTCGGGGGTGAAGTCGAACTTCGCGTCGCGCCCGAAGCGCTTCAGCAATGCCTCGGCCAGCGCCGTCTTCCCGGAACTCGCATGTCCCACCAAGCAGATCGTCCGCACTTCCATAGGTTTTTTGATCACCCGATCTTTACGTCAGAGTTCCCCCTAGTATACAGAAGAGAGCCACACCCGGACAATCAGCGCCCAAACGACAGGCGCTGATCGGTGGGGGAGTAGCGCACTTGAGCGGTGGGGAACGCGTTGATCTGCGCCTGCACCCACCAGCGTTGCCCGTCCCCATACAGCCCCATCTGCCAACACGCCTTGCAAAATTTTTTGATCACGCCGACTTGCAGGGCCGTAAAGCGCCGACTCCACAGATCATACTCGCCCTTTAATGAGAACTCCCAGTCCCCCCACGCCCAGCTCGTCTCCGCATTGAGACGCTTCAAGCTGAGTCTGTTCACGTCCACGCTCCCGCTCAGACGATGCTCCCTCCAACTGAGCTTGAAGATCAAATCTTCAAAGGAGCGCTGCGAGACCAGATAAGCCGTCGAGACCTGATACTGCAAGGGCAAATGATCTCCTACGGCCCCCGACAGTTGCCCCCCTAGCCGCTGCCAACGGTGCTGATTGAGATCGTACTCTAGCGTCAGGCTCAGCTCTCCAATGATCAATCTCTCGCTCAGCGCGATGCGTAACAGATCGAAGAGCCTCTTGGAGAGATCGTATCCGGTGCTCACATGAGGACGCCCGAACGTGTGGAGAGTGGCCCGCAGGGCTATATGATTTTGCACGTGAATCTGATCAAAGCTGAACGGGCTTTGGCCAAAGACCAAGCGATAGGTGTAATTGGCATCGGCACTGAAGAAGGGCCAAGGGCGGGAGAGCACCGTGACGGTGAGATCATACGCCTCGCGGCGATACTCTTTCGGCTGGTAGAGCCAGAAGCGATAATAAGCGCCGGCCTGCACGGTCAGCAATGGGGACCCCAGAGCGAGCGATTGCAATCCGACGGAGAACTCCCAGCGCGCGCTGGCGTCTATCTCGTCTTTGTCGAGCTTCTTCTCGCGATAGCTGCCCCACATGACGCTCAGCATCAGCGACGCCGGCAGCCTCCCCAAGCGCAACGGCACCACGCTCAAAGAGAACTCTGGAGTACGCTCCAGAAAGCGATATAAGACTTCACTGTCTGAGTCTTGAGGGATCTGAAGATATTGATCGCGGCTCCAGTGCAGATTCCAGCGCCACGACCCCCACGTCGCCCCCAGCGACAGCCGCGTGAAGAGACGTTCTAGCTCTTGCTGCAATAACCCCGTGCGGGTAGCGATAGCCGCGCTCAGGCGCATCCCCAAGAAGAGTTCCCCTTGATGCGCCCAATCCGTGGCCCACGACTCCCCCCGACCGACCAACCGATAGAGCGTCATCTGCCCGCGCTGCTCTGCGCCAAGAATCGAGAGCCGATAATTGTACTCGATCCCCGTGCCAACTTCGGGAAGCTTGGTGTAGTAATCTACCAGAAGCGCCCCTGTGTTCTGAGGGTCTATCACAAACGGGAAGCGCCAGCGCAGGTACCAGCCTCGCTCTGGCGATTGGCCAAAGTCGGGCAGGAGCGGGTTTCTTGACTCTTCTTTGAGAGAAGAGTAATAGACAGGCGCCCAGAAGACGGGCACGCCGAAGGCTTTGAGCCAGATGTTGGTGGCCCAGACAGATTCGTCTCTCTCTAGGCGCAGATACGCCGCGCGGATCGAGTAGGCCGCACGAGCGACCGGCTCGCCGCACGCACACGTCGTGATCTCTCCGTTGGTGATCTCCAAGCGCGCCAAGCGGCCCTCTTGCCCGAAGACCGCTTCGGCTCTCTCCCCCACAAAGCGCAGCGTCTCTTCTCTTTTGGCGGCGCTCTGAAAGCGCGTCTCTCCCGAAAACTCCCGCAGATGGGCGCGTTGGATCTGCCATCTCGATGGCGCGTCCTCAGAAGCTCTGCGCCGCTCCAGATCAAACGAAAGCTCCCCCACGTGCGCCACCTTCAGCTCGTCTTCTTGGTGTAATCGCACCGCGCCTTGGGCCACGACCCGCCAACGATCTTCGGCGATTTGCGCCCGAATCTCCCGCGCTTGCAGGCGCCCTCGCTCGTAGGAGAGCGTCGCGTCGTGCAGCCGAGCCGTCTGGGGAACCCAGCGCTGCCCGTCCCACTCGATCTCCAATTCCATACGCGCGCTCTGGAGGTCGAGCTCGTCGCTCTGCCAGCGGACGTTGCCCGAGGCGACCAAGCGCCAGAGCGCCGGAGATTGAGGGCCGGAGCAGGCTTCGTCGTTGCGACATCGGCGCTCGGCCTGTAACTGTCCCGCGCTCAGATGCCCGTCGTTGTAGGCAAAACGCACTCGTCCTTCGGCGATCACGGTGTTCCAATCGCGCGCGACGGTCAACCGGTCGGCGCGCAAATCCAGCAAGAGAGCTTGAGAATTTGTACTTTGAACGGCCAGTGCCGTTGTCTCTGCAGAAGCGATCGCGGCTATCGCTACGCCCAAGCGCAGCCAACCGCGCCAGCGCGCCCACAGATCAAGTCGGCTCCATCTGTCTACGACCAAGAGCAACAGAGCACCGAGCAGCCCAAAGAGCAGATTGGGGATCCACGGGGCGAGGCTGGGCAGGAGCAGATCGCGCTTGCCCAGCGTAGACGTCCACAGCAAGAGCCCCTGATAGCACGCGACGAGCACGACGCTGAGGATCACGCCCGCGGCGCGCCCCCGTGGCGCGCCCCCTTGCGCAAAGATCAGGCTCAACGGCGCACCAAAGAGCGCGAAGATCATCGCCGAGAGGGGCACAGCAATTTTAGTGTGATACTCGACGATCAAGCTCTGCGCCTCTAGCCCATTCTTGCGCAGCAGCGCGATCTGCTCGCCAATCTCAGAGAGGCTCATCTCGTGCGGCGTGCGCTGCTCTAAAAAGAGCTTTTGCAGATAAGGGCCGGCGTAGAGCGAGAGCTGCTCAAACGTGACGGAGTACGCAAACGTCCCATCGTCGTTCAGTTTATGGACCTGCCCGCGTCTCAGCCGCCAATAGTCCCCATCCCAAAAGCCTTCGTCGGCTGCGATGATCTTGGGGAACTTGCCGCCCAGCTCGGCCAGCTCGTGTTCGCCGCGTTGGTCGAAGATCAAGATCGTCTTGAGCGTCTGGGTCTGGGGATCGTAGCGCTGGACATAAGCCGAGGCCGACTCGGTCAACTTGAAGAACGTGTCTTCGCGGATCTGCGGCGC
Source organism: Candidatus Bipolaricaulota bacterium (assembly GCA_025061735.1). Lineage (GTDB taxonomy): Bacteria > Bipolaricaulota > Bipolaricaulia > RBG-16-55-9 > DRXL01 > SKYB132. The sequence goes on along the minus strand of JANXAU010000037.1, from coordinate 36,350 downwards.
GGAGCGTATCAAGAAGATCTGGCGCAAGAGATTGAAGTGCTGATGGTTCGCCCAGGGCACGACGAAGTCGCCCACGCCAAACGCGATCAGCGCGGTGAGCGCGCCCATCAAGAAGACCGGCCACATCAGTCTTCTGAGCGAGTAGCCCGCGGCTTGGAGCGCGATCAGCTCGCGATCGTGGCTTAGGCGCCCCAACGCCCAGAAGATCGCAAAGAGCACCCCGACGGGCAACCCATAGACCAACAGCTCCGGCAGCCGATAGAGCAAGATCTGCACCAAGACCCAAAACGAGAGATCGCGGTCGAGCATGAAGTCCGAAAGCTGCTGAAAGAGATTCAAAAAGACAAAGAGCACAAAGCCCGCCACCGCCAAAAAGAACGGGAAGACCATCTCTCGGAGCAGATAGCGATCCACAAGCAGCATGGCGCTGTAAGTCTAACAGACGCGCGCGAAGATGCAAACGCTCCCCCTGAAAGGGGGAGAAGGGGGAGAGAAGCGAGAATCTCTTACGGCTTTTCGTCCTTGCGCCGGCGCAGGAAGGTAGGCACGTCCCAGTCGTCGGCGCGGCTGCGGTCGCGACGGAGGCTGCGCTCGACTTGCTCGATCAGCTGTTCTTCTTCATCGTCGTCTTCTTCGAGCTGCCCGCGCTTGGCCAACTCTTCTTTGCTTAGCTCTTCGTGCTGCTGGAAGCCCGTAGCAATCACGGTGACCCGCACGCGCTCGCAGCCCTCCTTCACGACCGCGCCAAAGAAGATCTCGGCCTGCTCGGAGAGCGTATCGCGCACGAGAGAAGCGGCTTCGGTGACCTCTTCGAGCGAGAGATCGGGACCGCCGGTGATGTTCAAGATCAGCCGTTGCGCCCCTTCGATGGAGCCTTCTAGAAGCGGGCTGGTGATCGCGTTGCGCGCCGCGTCGCGCATCCGATTCTGCCCCTCCCCCTCGCCGATCCCCATCAGCGCCGTGCCGGCGTTGCGCATCGTCGCTTTAATGTCGGCAAAATCGAGATTGATCATCCCCGGAACGGTGATCAAATCCGAGATCCCTTGAATCCCCTGGCGCAGGATATCGTCGGCCAACTCGAAGGCTTTGATCAGGGGCATCTCCGGGGGAGCCACTTTCAGCAAGCGGTCGTTGGGGATGGCGATGAGCGTGTCCACGTACTGGCGCAGCTCTTCGATCCCCTTCCTGGCGCGCTCGGCCCGCACCCGCCCCTCAAACGAGAAGGGCTTGGTGACCACCGCCACGGTGAGGATCTGGGCTTCGCGCGCCAGACGCGCAATCACGGGAGCAGCCCCTGTGCCCGTCCCGCCCCCCATTCCCGCGGTGATGAAGACCATATCGGCCCCATCGAGCATCTCGATCAACTCGGCTTCGGATTCCTCGGCGGCCTTGCGCCCCACCTCGGGATCGCCCCCGGCTCCCAAGCCCTGCGTGAGCTTGACTCCGATCTGGACGGTTCGGTCGGCTTCTAAGATCGAGAGCACCTGCGCATCGGTGTTGACGGCGATCAGCTCGACGTCCTTGACCTTGGCCTTCTTCATGCGGTCTATGGCGTTGCCCCCGCCACCGCCCACACCGATCACCTTGATCCGTGCCACACCGTTGCGGCTCATAGTTCCTCCCGCCGACGACGGCTTCTTCATCCTCGTAGGAAACGGTTGAGCCACCGCATCAGCCTGCCAAAGAGGCCCCTCCAGCCATCCCCGCGGAGACGAGTCCCGCCCCACTGGCGCACCCCCCGCTGCTTCCCAAACCGATGAATATATTCTTTCGAGACGACCGAGTACTTCACCAAACCGATCACGGTTGAGTAGATCGGACTCTCGACGATGTCGCGCAACCCGTGAATCCCGGTGGGGTTCTTCCCCCGCCGCACCGCGATATCGTAGCGCTCCGAGACGAACTCCGGCAACCCCTTCAGCAGCGACGTCCCCCCCGTGAGCACGATCCCCGCAGGGATGAGATCCCGATAGCCTACATCTTCGATCTCGCCCATCGCTAGATCGAACAGCTCTTCAAGTCTCGGCTCGATAATCTTGGCGAGCTTGCGCTTGGAGATGAGCTTCTTCTCTTCCGCCAGCGTGGTGATCTCGATGCGTTCCTCTTCGGCGCTCTCGTCGGTCAGGCGGGGCAAGCCCTCTTGAATCTTAATACGGTCGGCTTCTTCGTACGAGACTTTCAAGCCCACGGCGATGTCGTTGGTGATGTGCTCCCCCGCGATGGGCAGGATCTTGCTGAACCAGATATCGCCGTCGCGGAAGATCGCAATATCGGTGGTGCCGCCGCCGATGTCCATCAGCGCCACGCCCAGCTCTTTTTCGGCCTCATTGAGCACGGCGTAACTACTGGCTAAAGGCTGCAGGACGATCTGCTCGACTTCGATGCCTACGTTGTTGACGCAGCGAATGATATTATGAACGGCCGTAATAGACCCGGTAACGATGTGCACGTCCACCTCAAGGCGCGTGCCGGTCATCCCTACCGGATCGGTGATCCCCTCTTGGCCGTCCACGATATACTGTCTAGGAATGACGTGAATGAGCTGGCTGTCTGGGCTGATCTGGATCGCTTGGGCGTTGTCAATGACGCGCTGAACGTCTTCGAGGGTGATGATGCGACTATCGCGCGAGATCGAGACGGTCCCGGAGTTGTTGATGCTATTGATATGCCGTCCGGCGATGCCGGCGAAGACGCGCTCGATCTTGACATCGGCCATGTTCTCGGCCTCCTCGATGGCCCGCTTGATGCTAGCCGTCGTCTCGCCGATGTCTACGACCACACCCTTCTCTAGGCCGCGCGAGGGGGCCTTGCCCATCCCGATGATCTCGATATTTCCGTCTTCGACGTTACAGACCAACGCCACGACCTTGGTCGTGCCAATGTCCAATCCAACAACAATCTCCCCCATTCCCATCACCACCCTTACTCGTTCGTTCGCCCACTACGCACGATAGCTATTCCTGACCAGCGCAAGTCGAGCGCGCGCGCGTGGGGCAGCGCGGCCATGATCGCTTCCCAGCGCTCCCAAGCCCGATACAGATCATAGACAGAGACCCACAGCTCGGGGCCATCGCGCAGCGAGATAACCGCTTCGCGCCCCGCAAAGCGCACGCTGGAGATCCGATGGAGAAAGCGCCCGGGAGCCTGCAGGATCGCGCGCATGGGAACCAGATAGAAGGGATCGGCCAGGCGCAAGCCGCGCTCTGTGGGAGTGGCTTCTACACCGGAGAAGACCGGACCAAAGAGCATGGCTGGCGCGCGCGCAAAGAGAAATCCTTCATCATCGCTCCAGTGGAGCGTCCCATCGGGCAAGCGCACCATGGCCCATGGCTCACGCTCCTGGAGGAGAACCCGGATACCCCCCCACCAGACTCGCTGCACGCGCACCGCTTTCACCTCGGGCCACTCCAACAACAAGCGCTCAGCGGCCGCCAGGTCCGCGGTCCACCATGGGGCCCCTCTCTGAAAAGGGAGCCTCTGTAAGACTCTATCGGTTTGTATCCTCTCACCACCCTCAACGACAATCTCTCGTATTGCTATGTACTCGCGCCACGGTAGGAAGAAGATCCCTACCAGCGCCAGTACGAGTATCCACCGTCGCACCGCACCTCACGCCACGACGGCCAACTCTAACTGCAACTCGACACCAAAATATTTAAGCACATAAGACCGGGCGATGTCAATTAGTTGGAGGACGTCGCGGCTGGTCGCCCCCCCCTCGTTGATGATAAAGTTCGCATGCTTTGCGGAGATTACCGCTCCCCCCACGCGATACCCCTTCAGCCCCGCTTGGTCGATGAGTTGGCCGGCTGGGGGAGCTGCGGGGGGGTTCTTAAAGACGCACCCGGGGCTGGGCACCCCCAGGGGCTGGCGCTCGCGCCGCCGCGCTAACAGCGCCGCCCCATCCCACGATCTCCCGCTTCCTATGCGAAATTCCCCCTCAATCACGATGAGCTTCTCCTCTTGAAACCGGCTCCGACGATAGCCGAACCGGCAATCGTCTCTCTCTAGGGTAATCAATTTCCCGTCAAAAGTCAATGCCCGCACCCGGGCGACGACCTCGGAGATCGAGCATTCAGGGATTCCCGCGTTCATCACGAGAGCGCCGCCGACGCTGGCCGGAATGCCCACAAGAAAATCCAGCTCGCGTGATCCTTGCGCGCGCACCGCCGAGATGACCCCCGCCAAGCTCGCCCCAGCTTCGGCCTTCATCCTATTCTCTTTGATCTCGATCCGCCCAAAGTCTGGCCCCAGCTTGATGACAATCCCGCGCACGCCCTCATCGGGGAAGAGAATGTTGGTGCCGTTTCCAATGACCCTCCACGCAAGCCCGTGCTCCTGGGCAAACGAGATCGTCTCGCAGATATCTTCTACCGAGCGCGGTAAGACAAAATAATCCGCCTGGCCCCCGATACGCAACGACGTGTGCCGGGAGAGCGGCTCGCCTAGCTTGACTTTCCCGTGGAGGCGCTCCTGGAGCCGAGCGCGCAACCGCTCAGAAGATGCCATCGTCGCTCACCCCCTTCCCAAACGACATAGCGGCTTGGCGCAGCCGGTGGCTCAGATCGCCCGCGTTGAACGCGATCACCCAGTCCCCCGGCCGACAGCTCTCCTGCAAGCATCGGCTCAGGTCTTCTCCAGGGGAGAGATAGCGCACCCGCGCGTGATGACGCCGCAAAGCCTCTAGAAGACGCCCGATATTCACGTCCTCTATCGGTGACTCAAAGGCGGCGTAAATATCGGTCACGATGACTTCATCGGCCAGCGCAAACGCCCGTCCGAATTCCTCGCCGAGATAGCTTAAGCGGCTGTAGCGATGGGGCTGGAAGAGCGCGATCACGCGCGCGGGCCGCCACGCCGTGCGAATCGTCTCCAGATTGGTCTGGATCTGTTCAGGCAAGTGGGCGTAGTCGTCTATCAGCACCATAGGCGAGCGCAAGAGAAATTCAAAGCGCCGTTCGGGCAGTTGAAACTCGCGCAGGTAGGCCGCCATCTGTTGAAACGTTAGTCCCAGCAAGCGTCCTACGCTCAGCGCGGCCAGCGCGTTATAGATATTGTGCTTTCCTGGAACGTTCAGCTCGATGGCCCCTACCGGGCGCCCCCGCCACGCGATCGCAAAGCGCGTCTGTTCTCCCTCAAGCTCCAGGTCGTAGGCCACCAGATCGGCCGGGCGCTCGATGCGGTACGTGAGCGCCGCGTGAGACTCTTGGAGAATCGCTTCTTGGATGCCCGGATCGTCGGCACAGACGACGGCGCGTTCGCTCTGCTGGACGAACTGCCGAAAGCTCTGGCGCAGGGCGTGCTCGCTGCCGTAGGTGGAGAGATGATCCCGCCCGATGCTGGTGACGACGGCGATCTGAGGATGGAGCTGCAAGAAATACCCATCGCTCTCGCAGACTTCGGCGACCAGGTGCCGTCCGCGACCGAAGCGGGCGTGAGTGCCCAGCGTCGGCGAAGCGGCTCCCACGATAAATGTCGGGTCGAGCTGGGCGCGCATCAAGAGCGTAGCGATCATCGCAGCGGTGGTCGTCTTGCCGTGGGTCCCCGTGACGCCGATGCTGTATCGGTCGCTCATCAGCGTCCGCAGAAGTTCTAGGCGATGGACGATGGGCAACCCACGACGGCGCGCGGCGCGCAGCTCGACGTTGTCGGTAGGAATGGCCGAGGAGAAGACGACCGCGTCGGCATCTTGAAGATGAGAAGCGTCATGCCCTAGAGCGATGGGGAGGCCCAGGGCGCGCAGCTCGCGCGTTCGCTGGTTCTCGCAAATATTGGAGCCGCTGACAGCGAATCCCATCTCGTGGCAGACTTTTGCTAAGGCACTCATGCCGTCGCCGCCGATCCCAACAAAGTGCAGAGCCGTCTTAGGCTTTTTCTGTCTGTTCATAGAGCAGCACCTCGATCTCGCGTACCATAGACCGCAAAGCGTTGTTCTCTCTTTGGCCCTCTGGCTGTGTGGGGGATGGACGTTCTAGGAGCGCTCGGATCTCTTGAGCCAAGCGCTGGGAGGTTAATTCGCGTTCGAGAAGCACCGAGCACCACGGGGCCGCAGCGCGCAGGCGTTGGGCGTTGGTTCTTTGATGGTCGTTGGCGGCACCCGCCCACGGGACGATGACCGCGGGCTTGCGCAGGGCCTCTAGCTCGGAGAGCGTCGAAGCGCCCGCGCGGGCGACGACGACGTCGGCGGTCGCGAGCGCGCTGCCCATCTCGGCAATATAGGGCACCAGCACCGTATAGGCCCCTTGGCCATTCAAGAACCGGGGCGAATGGCCATCCCCTGTAACGATCAGAAATTGCAGATCTCTTAAGCTTTCTCGGAGCGCTAGAGCCGCCTGGGTGAGCAGAGGCGACCCCCGGCTGCCGCCGAAGACCAAAACGGTCTTGCGATCTGGATAGAGCCGAAAGCGCCTCTGGTCGGGGCGCGCCGAGAGAATCTGCGGGCGGATGGGCAGCCCCGTGACGACGAGCCGGCGCGCCCGCAGATGCCAAGCCGATTCAGGATACGTAACGCACACCGTAGAGACCCACGGCGCGAGCAGTCTATTGACCAAGCCGGGAGAGAGATTCTGCTCATGGATGAGCGTTGGGATTCTCAGGAAGATTCCCCAGACGAGTGGGGGAAAGGCCGCGTAACCGCCGGTGCCCACGATCACGGAGGGGCGCGTCCGAAGAAGCACCCAGAGCGCGTGTAGCAGCGCTACGGGCAGCAAGAGCAGCGCCCAGAGCGCCCAGACCCCCCACAGAGGGCGCTGACCGGGGCGGGTCAAGGGCCTCACCGGCAGCAGATAGACGCTCATCGAGTTGGCATACGAGCGCGGAACGATCTCTCTTTCTAGGCCGTAGCGGCTGCCCACATAGACGCGCCGCAGGCCCTCACTCAACCCTTCCAAGATCGCTAAGGCGGGATAGAGATGCCCTCCCGTCCCGCCCCCACAGACGAGCACCGTCTTCATTGCCAGAAGCTCCTTGTGCGATATTCACGAGGATCCCCACCATCGCCAACGAGACGATCAGCGAAGATCCCCCATAACTGATGAAGGGCAACGTCAGCCCGGTGACGGGCAACAGCCCCGTGGCAACCCCAAGATTGATCGCCGCTTGCGTCAAGAGCGTGAACGTGATCCCCGACGCCAAGAGCGCCCCAAAGCGATCCGACGCTCTCAGCGCGATCGAATAGCCCAGATAGCCCAAAGAGAGAAAGAGCCCGATCACCACGAGCGCCCCGACCAATCCCAGCTCTTCGCCGATGATCGCGAAGATGAAGTCGTTATAGGGTTCGGGGAGATAGAGCAGCTTCTCGCGGCTCTCCCCCAGCCCACGCCCCAAGAGCCCTCCAGAGCCGATCGCCGTGAGAGACTGAATGAGCTGATAGCCTTCGGTGGTGCTGTAACGAAAGGGATCGAGAAACGCCAAGAAGCGCGCAAAACGATAGGGCGCTTGGACGATCAGCCACGTCAAGACGGGCAGGGCCGCCAGCGCCACCAGCACCAGATGAAGCAGCCGCCCTCCCCCAAGAAAGAGCATATAACTTGCGATCACCAAGAAGATGAACGCCATCGCAAAGTCGGACTGCTTGAGCGCGATCAGCGCCCCCACTCCAGCGATGGCAAGAGCCGCTAGCGGGCCGTCGGTAAAATCTCGGACGCGCTCGCCCTTGCGCGTGACCATCGCCGCGAGAGAGATGATCAGAGCGAGTTTGAAGAATTCTGTGGGCTGGATCTGAAACGGCCCGGGCAGGCGCAACCAACTGCCGCGCACCGTCAAGCCGGGGATGAGCGTCAAGGCCATCAAGCCGAACGCTACTAAGAGTATCTTGTCGTCCCAGTCCATCAGACGACGATACGAGATTCGGGCGCAGACCCAGAAGACCAAAACCCCGAGGGCCAACGCCAGCAGATGCTTGGCAAGAAAGTGCGTGGGGTTATCGTAGCGAATGGCCGAAGCCGGGAGGCTCGCGCTGGCGATCATGACCGTGCCCAGCGTGGTGAGCAGACCGACGACGAGCAAGAGCCGCGGTGTGACGTCCGACACGGTGGTGCGCCTCCCTTTAGGGGCAAGCCCCTGGACTGTCTTATGGTCTACCCTAGCACCACGTGGCTCTGAGCTGAAGGCCCGCGGGTCGAGAGGGAGGCTGGGCTTTGTCTAGGTGAGGCGGGACGAATGTCCTCGACAGATCGGCGCCAGACCGCTTGGCGAAATGCTTCGCCGCGCTCTTCGTAACTGGAAAAGCGATCAAAGCTGGCGCACGCCGGCGAGAGCAGGCAGCTCGCGCCGGGGTAACGCAGAGCACGTTCGACGGCTTCGTCAAAACTCTCGATGAAGACAAATCTTCTAAAGTTGGCTCGCTCTAAAGCGTGGGCGATTTGAAGAGCGCTCTCCCCCATCAGACAGACCTCGCAGATCTCGTAGCGCGAGAGGGCTTCGGCCAGCAGAGAGAAGTCTTGGCCCTTGGCGCGTCCTCCTAAGATCAGCACCAGTGGGCCGGGAATGGCCGCTAGAGCGGCAAGCGTGGCGTGTACCGTCGTCGCTTTGGAATCGTTGTAGAACTTGACCCCCGAGATCTCGGCGATGAACTCTTGGCGATGGGGCAGGCGGGGGAGATCTTCGCGTTGGGGCATTGGGAGATCGGGAGCGAAGAGGCGAGCCGCCGCCCACGCCGCAGCGGCGTTGAGCTGCCAATGCTCCGCAAGCGCGTTCAAGCCGGGCAAGAGAGCGTCATAGAAGATCATGCGAGAGCGTGGGCGCTGGGGCAGGCTCAGATCGCGTGGAAGCACGAGAAGATCGTCTTCGGTCTGGTTCTCGAAGATGCGACACTTGGCTTTTAGATACTCTTCAAAGCTGCCGTGACGATCCAGGTGATTGGGCGCGATGTTCAGAAAGACTGCAACGTGCGGGCGAAATCGCTCGATAGATTCCAACTGAAAGCTGCTGGTTTCTAAAACGACGATGGTCTCTGGAGTGATCTCGTGGATTCTTTCGCTCAAGGGGACGCCCAAATTCCCAGCGCTGATGACGTCCAGATCGGCTGTCTTCAGGAGCTTTTCGATGAGCAGCGTCGTCGTAGATTTCCCATTCGTTCCGGTGACCGCGATGATCTTGGAACTTGGGCAGAAGCGATAGGCTAATTCTAATTCGCCCCAGACGGGAATCCCTCGGGCGCGAGCCGCCTGCACGATGGGGGTATCAAGAGAGATCCCCGGCGATAAGACGACCAGCTCGGCCGAGTCAAGCGCTTGTGAAGTATGTCCGCCCTCTTCGTAGGGGATCTGGAGCTTCTGCAGGGTCGCGCGGGCGGCTTCGCCAAGAGGAGCACTGTCGCTGACGAAGACATCTGCTCCCGCATGGCGCAGCAAGCGAGCCGCGGCGAGGCCGCTGCGCCCCGCTCCCAGCACAACCACGCGACGATGCGCTCTCACAAGAGCGACAGTAAGCGATCTTGCTCGTTTTTACAAGGTCGCCCTCTCGCTCTTGAAGAGGAAATCGGTGACCGACGCAGAGGACTACTCGCCCAGCTTCTCGGCCAGGCGGTTCTCCAGGACTTGATGGACCTTGAAGTCTTCGAGCTGCAAGAAGTACTCGGCCACTTGCAGCAATGCCGCTTGGGGGACTAGCCCCACGATCTCGCTCCCCACGACCGGCACGCCCCACCGCTGCGCCTCGCGTTTGACCAGCTCGTACGCTTGATAGATCGGGGTCTTCTCGAAATTCGTGAGGTTCATCGAGACCTGCGTCAGCCCTCGCCCTTCCAGCGCCAGCCCTAGGGCTTTCACATAGCGCAGCCCTCCATCGGACCCGCGCACGGCCTTGGCGATCTTCTTGGCGATCTCGAGGTTGCTCGTCCCCAGATTGACGTTGAACGCGATCAGCGGCGGGCGCACGCCTACTGCCGTCACCCCTGCCGTGGGATGCACCACGCGCTCCCCTACGTCGGGCGCCCAGTCTGGCTCTTGGATCTTTTTGGGGTAATTTTCAAACTGGCCCTTGCGGATGTTGGCCAGATCGCGGCGCTCCGGGCGCGTCGCGGCCTCTTCATAAAAATAGACGGGCACGCGAAATCTCTCCCAGATCGCCTGTCCCACCCGCCGCGCCATCTCCACGCACTCCGCCACCGTGACGTTCTTCAACGGCACAAACGGGATCACGTCTACCGCGCCCATGCGCGGGTGCTCCCCCTGATGCTTGGTCAGGTCTATCAGTTCCACGGCGCGCTCGACCAGCCGCAAGACGGCCGCCTCCACGGCGGCCGGCTCCCCCACAAACGTGATGACCGTGCGATGATGGTCAGCATCGGGGTCGACGTCTAACAGAACGGCTCCCGGCGTCTGACGCACGGCCTCGACGACGCGCTCGATCTTGGCGTGGTCACGCCCTTCGCTGATGTTGGGCACGCACTCCACGAGAGTCTTCATGGCTCTTGTTGCTCTTCGGCGATCGAAAGCACCGCTTCGGCGACGATGGTCTCATTGACCCGAGCGGAGACCCGCGCGCGATAGAACCCCTGGCGCGCGCGCTCCAGCTCGGCCTCGTAGATGAGCTGATCTCCGGGAGTGACCGGGCGCCGAAAGCGCGCCCGGTCTACGCCCACTAAATATCCCAAGCGCCGACGGTCCCGGCCCACCAACAGCCCCACCGTCTGCGCCATCCCCTCCAAGATGAGCACCCCCGGCATCACCGGGCGCTGGGGAAAGTGCCCCACGAAGAACGGCTCGTTGGCCGTGACGTTCTTGAGCGCGCGCACGCGCCCCTCGCCCCACTCCAATACCCGATCTACCATCAAGAACGGATACCGATGGGGCAGGATGCCCAAGATCTCGTCCATAGAGCTTTACTCGTTGAGCTTTTTCAGCACATCGTAGGTGATATCTTCGAGGACGCCGGGCTTGGCGTAGAGTACGACGTCCTTGCGCTGCGTGACCCAATCAAACCCGCGCTCCACGGCAATCTGCTCGATCACCTTGAGCATCTCGGTTTGGATCTGCATGGTCAGCTCCAGATCGAGCCGCTGCAGTTCCTGCTGGATGCGCGCGTATTCGCGCTGGAAGTCGTCCTCGCTGAGCTGTCCCTTCTTGAAGCGGTCTTGGATGGCCTTCAGCTCCTGCTGCTTCTTCTCGGCCTCGGTGCGGAACTTCTGCACCGCTTCTGTGGTCTTCTTGTAGTCTTGAAAGACCTTTTCGGCGTGAATATAGGCGATCTTCAGGCCCGCTCCGCCGCCGGGACGGGCAGCCAATTGCTTCTCCAGCGCGCTGATCTTCTCTTCGAGCTTGGCGACGCGCGTCTGCAGCTCCTCCGAGGCGGCCACGCCGCCGCGCGTCATCTGCCCCCCGAAAAACCCCGCCGCCAACGCCACCGCCACCAAGACCGCCCAGATCCATGTCTGCTTCATGATCGTTCCTCCTTTGAGTTCAGATTTAGAATAACGTGCCTAAGCCAAATTGAAAGACCGGCGCCAAGGGAATCCCTCCCTCCAACGCCGGCCAGACAATGACCAGTCGTACATTCCCGATGACCGGTGCTACGGGCCGCAACTCAAATCCAAACGAGTATCTCCAGCCCACCCCCTCTCCAACGCCCAGATCGTAGAAGAAGACGCCCCAGACGTTCTCGATCAGCTCAAAGCGGTACTCTAGATTGGCCAGAGCGAAGGAGTTCGTCAGGCTCATGCCAAAGCCGCGCACGGTGTTCACGCCTCCAAAGCCGAAGCGCTCTTGGCTGGGGAGCGTCCACCCCATCGCAGCCTGCAAGCGCACCGAGATCGTCTGGCGATCAAGCGTTCGCCAGTGATGCGTCCAGAAGACCTGCGTCTTGGTGAACTCGTCCCCGACGGCAAACTTCCCCGCCTGCTCGGCCATCAGCGCGAGCTGTCCCCCCGACGTCGGAAAGATCGGGTTATTGCGCGTGTCGTGCATCAGATCGAGCGAGAGCGAGACGATCAGGCTCTGCTTATCGAAAGGCTCGGAGAGGTAGACGTTCTCGTGCCGGAAGCGCAGCGTCAGCTCCCAGTTGGCGCCCAAGGGATAGCCGACCCCGAACGTAGCCCCTCGCTTGGTCATGAAGTGCTTCTGGGGATCGGTCTTCTCTTCTGTCGTATCAAAGACCGAGATCTCAAAGAACGAGAACTCCCGGAAATAGGCGCGCGTCGTGTAGCTGATCTTATAATTCGTTACAGGGCGACCGATCAAGCCGCGGTCGAACGAGAGATCAATATCTTGGGCCGTGCCCAGAATATTCTTCCAGCCCAAGCTGACCTGCCCGACGATCCCCACCTGGGGATTATAGCTCACGCCGCCCTTGAGATTGCCCAGCTGATCTTCTTCGGCGACCCCGACAAACAGCTCGACCTCTCCGGTAGCGCGGTCGAGCACCTTCGGTTCGATCTGGACTTTGTTCTGCTGAAAATACCCCAGTTGCACGATATTACGATAGCTATCGCGCAACGGGTTCTCGTTGACCAGATCGCCCTCTTTGAGCCGAAGCGCCTTACGAATGACGATCTCCGGGGTGCACTGGCGCTCAAACTCGATGACCTTGGGGATGATCGTGGACTTTAAGTTCTTAGGGCAGGGGTTGGAGATCGTGACCTTGACGATGCGCCCCTCGTTGATGCGCAGGGTGAGCACGCCGTCGCTCAGAGATTCTCTGACAAAATCGACGAGCAGATAGCCCTCAACGCGATAGAGATCGAAGATGCGCTTAAGAGCCGTGTTGAGCTGATAGTTGTTGACCGGGCCGTTGGGCAACTTGCCGATCATGCTTTGGAGTCGCTCTTTGGGGTAGACGGTCATCCCCTTGAGCTGGATCTGTCTAATCTCGGTGGGGCTTTCGAGCAATCGGCGCTCTTGGAGGTTCCAAATGATCTTGACCGTATTGGGTTTGCTGCCCTGTTCGATTTGGAGGGTCTTCTCTGTAGGGGATTCAAAATAGATCGAGCGGTTGAAGAATCTGAGGGCGTTTTGGATGCGCTCGATCTTGATCGGCTCTCCCACCGGCATCTCGATGACGGGCTTCACGTACGATTCTGGGACTTCTTGCAAGCCGCGTACTTCTACGCTGTCGAGCTTGCCCTCGACGATCTGGATCGTGAGGATCTGCTTATCGCGGTTGAACCGCGCGTCCACGCCGATGAACGCATAGCCCTTCTTCTGGTAGAACTGCACGATCGTGTTCTCGATGACCTTGTCGTCGAACCACCGGATATTCAGAGGGCGGCCCTCTTCGACGGAGGGTTTGGCCTCGCGCAGCGCGTCGATCAGCTCGTCGCGCCGCGCCAGCTTCAGCTTGTACGGAATCCACCGGATCCCAAAGATATCAATCAGATAGAACTGATACGTCTCGTTGCCCTCAAACTCGATCTTCTTCACCGTGGGGTTCTCCACGACGTTATAGATGACGCGAATCCCATTGCCCAGCTCTTTGTAGTCGCTCTGCACGCTCTCCAGCGGCCCCAGATCGCGCAGGACCTGAGCGCCCCTTTCAACATCGGCGAGCGTGATGGCATCGCCCAAGCGAAAGGGCAGGGCCTCGTAGAGTTCAGAGCGCGTCAGCGCCTTCGTCCCGGTGATGACCACGTTGCGCACGACGTATCTCTTCTCGGTCTCTTGAGCGAAACCGACCAAACTCCCCATGAGCCATGTCACAGCGAGAGTCACCCAAACGGCTCTCTTCACGGCGTGATACCTCCTTCAAGAACGCTATCTTCGGAACTGCGATATTGCACGGCTTCGGCGATGTGCGCGGCGCGGATCGCCTCTGACGCTTCTAGATCGGCGATCGTGCGCGCGACCTTTAAGACGCGATGATACGCGCGGGCACTCAAGTGAAGGTGGTCAATCGCGCGTTCGAGCAAGCGATGGGCGGCGGGCTCCAGCGCGGGCAGGCAGTAAGAGCGAATCTCGCGGATGCCCATCTGGGCGTTGGTGAAGATCTTCTGGTGGCGAAAGCGCTCGTGCTGGCGCTGGCGCGCCCGCGCGACGCGCGCGCGGATCGTCGCAGAGTCTTCGCCGCTAGGGCGGCCCATCAGTTCTTCACGGGTCAAGCGTGGCACCTCCACGAATATATCTATTCTATCAAGAAACGGCCCGGAAATCCGCTTGCGGTAGCGCTGAATCTCCAAAGGGCTGCAACGGCAGGGCTTTTGGGCGTCGCCGCGATGCCCACACGGACAGGGGTTCATCGCTGCGATCAGCATGAAGTTCGCGGGGAAGGTCAACGCCGCCGCGGCGCGGGAGAGCGTGATCTGGCGCTCTTCGAGAGGCTGGCGCAGCGTCTCCAAGACGTCGCGCTCAAACTCCGGTAGCTCGTCGAGAAAGAGCACGCCGTGATGGGCCAGACTGATCTCGCCGGGCCGGGGAACATGATGCCCCCCTCCGACCATCCCCGCGTACGAAATCGTGTGATGGGGCGCACGAAACGGACGGGTCGTCATCAGCGGGCGGTCGAGCAGCCCCACGATGCTGTAGATCTTGGTGACCTCGAGGGCTTCTTCAAACGAGAGGGCGGGCAAGATGGTGGGCAAGCGCTTGGCGAGCATGCTCTTGCCCGAGCCGGGCGGCCCGATCAACAAGAGATTGTGCCCCCCAGCGGCGGCTACCTCCAGAGCGCGCTTGGCTTGTTCTTGCCCCTTGATGTCCTTCAGATCGCTGTCGTAGAGCGCGTGCTCTTGAAAATAGCTCTCTATATCTATAGCCACAGGGGCGATCGGGCGATCGCCGTTGAGAAACGCGAGCGCTTCGCTGAGGTGCGCGACCGGATAGGCATTCAGACCGGAGACCAGCGCGGCTTCGGGGGCGTTTTGGGCGGGGAGAAGCATCCCTTCTAAGCCCGCTTTACGAGCCGCCAGCGCGATGGGCAGCACCCCCTTCACCGGGCGCACCTCCCCATCAAGAGAGAGTTCGCCCAAGACCAACAACTGCGACAGGCGCTCCCCCTTGGCTTGCTCGGTCGCTACGGCGATCGCCAGCGCCAAGGGCAGATCCAAGCCGGCGCCTTCTTTAGGGAGGTCCGCCGGCGCTAAGTTAACCGTAATTCTTTTGGCGGGGAACTCAAAGCCCGCGTTCTTGAGCGCGCTGCGAATCCGCTCGCGGCTCTCTTGGACCTCTTTTTGGGGCAGCCCCACGATCGTAAAGCTCGGAAGCCCCAGAGCTATATCGCACTGGACTTCGACAAGCTCCGCGTCAATCCCTACAACCGCGCCGCTGATCGCTTTGGAAAACATAACTGTTAGAATCCAGAGTTTTACAGAGAATTGTATAGCAGAATTTGGGGCTTTTGACAAACGCCCCCCTTGCGTCGCCAAAAGCCGTCTGTTAAGATGTGTGATGCTATGACGCCCGTGAAGCGATGGCCGCTGCGAGCCTTGGGAGTTCTTGTCGTCTTGTTGGTCGTGTTAGGAATGGTCTGGAGCCTCTTCACCGTCCCGGCCCAGACGAATCACACGCTCTTTTCTCCGCTCTTTGAAGTCTATCAACGCATCAAGACGCACTTCTATAGACCCGAGAACACTCCCGACGCCCGCTTGCTGAAGGGCGCCATCCAGGGGATGATTGAGACGCTTAACGATCCCTACAGTCGTTATCTCTCCCCCGAGGAGGTGCGCCAGTTCAACGAGGGCTTTGAACGCGAGGTCTTGGAGGAGTTTGGTGGATTGGGGATGCAGATCGAGGTGCGCGACGGGAGGCTCTTGGTCGTTGCGCCGCTCTACGACACCCCGGCGTTTCGCGCGGGCATCGAAGCCGGCGATTGGATCATCGAGATCAATGGGGAATCTACGAAGGGCATCACGCAAGAACAAGCCGTGCGCAAGCTGCGCGGCCCCAAGGGAACCCTAGTAACCCTCAAAGTCCGCCGCGAGGACGGCACCGAAAAAGTCTTCGAGATCGTGCGCGACATTATCAAGATCAAGATCGTCAGCCACAGTCGCATCTCTAACGGGCGCGTCGGCTATATCCAAGTCTACACGTTCAACACGATGACCGCCGAGGAGGTCGAGAAAGCCCTGCAAGATCTCTTGACTCAGCCCCTCGACGGGCTGATCTTAGATCTGCGCAACAATCCCGGCGGCTTGCTCCAAGAAGCAATCGAGTTAGCAAGCCTCTTCATTGACGAAGGAGCCGTCTTGAAAGTACAGAGCCGCACGGGGTCTGAAGTCTATCACTCCAAAGGGAATCGCTACCCCAATCTGCCTCTCGCCGTGCTGATCAATCGCGGCACGGCCAGCGCCTCGGAGATCGTCGCTGGGGCGATTCGAGATCATCAGATGGGGGCGCTCTTTGGGCGCCGGACCTTCGGCAAGGGCGTCATCCAGACGTCGTATGAACTCCGAGACGGCGGCGCTCTTCTGATCACTACGGCGGAGTATTTCACCCCCAAGGGGAGAAGGGTCCAAGAGAACGGCCTGACCCCCGATGTGACACTGGAGCGTGAGGCCGATGTCCTGCCGCGTGCGCTCAGTTGGGTCTTGAGCCAAGCGGGGAAGACCTGCCCCTGCGTCATGCCCTCTCATGATCGAAGTGCGCGGGCTCAGCCATCGCCCTATCTCGTCTGGTTCTCGCCCTAAGCTCTTTGAGCGCTTAGACCTAACGCTGGCGCCGGGGGAGATCGTCTGGCTCTCGGGGCGCAACGGCGCAGGCAAGACGACGCTGGCGCGCTATCTGGCCGGGCTGCTCATCCCCACCGAAGGCTCCGTCACCGTAGATGGCTTCGATACTCGCGATTTAGCCCATCTGCGCGAGGTGCGTCGTCGGGTGGGCTTGCTCTTTCAGGAGAGCCATGCGCATCTGGTAGCACAGACGCCTCTAGAAGAAGTTGCGTTTGGGCTAGAGAATCTAGCGTTCCCGCCTGACGAGATCGAGCGGCGCGCGCGGGCGGCGTTAGAGCGTGTGGGGCTGGGGAGCTACGCCGCGCATACCGTAGAGGCCCTCATCCCCGCGGAGCGCCAGCGCTTGGCTCTCGCGGGACTGTTAGCGCTCAAGCCGCGCTATTTTATCTTTGATGAACCCGACATCGCCGCCGATGATCGGCTCTTGCGCGAACTGATTCTGTTATTCAAAGAGCTGCGATCTGAAGGGCACGGGATTTTGCTCATCTCGCATCGGGAGTTCCCAGAGCGCTTTTACGATCGGGCGCTTCGACTAGAGGAGGGACGACTGAGCATTGTCGAGCGTTCGGGAGTTCACGAGTTCGTGGGTTCGCGGGTTCCGCGTCCCCCCAATACCGATAAAACCCGCGAGCGCTCTTTTGTGCTCGAAGCGCGGAATTTGAGCTTTGCTTATGAAGGGTCTTCGGGGTTTGTGCTGCGTGATCTTTCGTGTTCGGTGGGCGCGGGGGAGTTCATCGTGCTGCAAGGGAGGGCGGGGGCGGGGAAATCAACGTTCGTGCAGTTGTTGGCGGGCTTAGAGGAGCCAACTCAGGGAGAAGTCGTAGTGAACGGTCGGCCGATCCGGGCGCTGCGGGCGTCAGAGCGCGTGCGTTTGGTGGGCTTGGTCTTTCAGGAACCCTCTCAGCAGCTCTTGGGGGAGAGTGTTGCGGCAGAGATAGAGTTAGGGTTAGAAGCGCAGAATCTGAGCGCATCCGAGCGAGAGGCGCGCGCGCGGTGGGCCTGTGAATCGGTGGGATTGGATTGGGAGGAGTTGCGAGCGCGTTCGGCGCAGACGCTGAGCGGGGGCGAGCAGGCGCGACTGGCCATCGCAGCGATCCTGGCTCTCGATCCCCAGATGCTCATTCTCGACGAGACGCTCTACGCGCTCGACCCCGACGGCCAACGGCAGATTCTAACGATGCTGCAACAACGACGCTCTCAGGGAAAGACGATTCTCTTAGTCGTCTCCTCGGGATTTGAAGAGTGGGCGGAGCGCCTATGGGTGCTAGAAGACGGACAGCTACGGTGTTTTTAAAAGTCGCCCAGGCATCTCGAGCGCGAAAACTCACTCTTGTCTCTCCAACGCGGCTTTCACCGCGGCTAGAGCGTCAATCCGCCCCCAGCCGTACGTATTATCGGGACGATCTCCCCCACAGTCCGTCCCTGGACGATCTAGAGATGTCTGACGTAATAAATCTTCTACGATCTCGACCCGCCCCTTCAACCGCGGCGCCGCTTGGAAGATCAACGCGGCGACGCCGGCCACGTGCGGAGCCGCCAGAGACGTCCCACTGGCACTGGCATAGCGATCCCCCGGCAGGGGGCCACGCACCCCCACCCCCGGCGCGCTCACGTCGGGGCTGATACGATCCAGACCAAAGAAGCCCACCGGACCGCGACTGCTGAACCGCGCGATCTCGTCATTGCGATTGGTCGCACCGACGGTGAACGCCGCGCTGTAGATCGCTGGCGGCGTATCTATCGAGCGGCAGTTGGGGCCATCGTTGCCCGCTGCGGCCACAAAGAGAATCCCCGCGGCGCGCACGCGCTCGACGGCCTCTTTGAGGGTCTCCGGGGAGCAGCCCTCGTTGGGAGGACAGCCCCACGAGTTGTTGATCACCGACGGTGCTTTGCTGGGGTCCCCATCTTTAAAAGGGTCTCCCCCAAGGGGATAGGGCGCCATAAAAAACTCCATGCAGCCAATATAACGCTCAGGGGTACCAAACCCATTGGGTTCCATGTTGCGACAAGCGATCCATTGGGCTTCATAGGCGACGCCGGTGCGCGCGCGCTGGCCGTCGTCGCCCACAACGACCCCCAAGGTGATCGTCCCGTGCCCGCCGGGGTCTAGGGGCTCCGGCAAGCCCTCGACCGCGTCGTGCCAGTTATAATTATGATCGGCTCTCTCTCCGTCAAAGCCGCGATACGTCTTCATCAGAGCTATATGCTGCCAGTCCACGCCGGTGTCAGCGCCGGCCACGACGACGCCCTTGCCCGTGATTCCCAGCGCCCAGACTTGATCAGCATTGATAATCTTGAGATTCCACAAGACGTCTGTTTGAGCCGGAGAGTCTCTTTCGATCTGAAGAAGCTGATTGCGTACCTTGGGGTTGAGTTCGATGCGCGCAACGTCCGCGCGCTGAGCGAGCGCGCGCACCAGGCCCAGATCGGCCCCAGAGATCGCGATCATATTGATCAAGTAGTGCGCGCGATATGAGACTTTTTTAGCGTCCAAGTACGCTCGCAGCTCGCGCTGCGATCTTTGGGCGATTTCGGTCAGCCGCTCATAGACAAAGCGTCCGCGCTCGTGCTGCGTAGAGAAGTTCTTGGCTGCGCGCAGATCGGCTTGCTCGTGGAGAACCACCAGAATATCCGCGCGCCCTTCGCGCAGCAAGAGACTCTCTAAAGCTTTAGACGTCTTCCAAGACGCTTCTGTCTCCGAAAGACGCGGCACCACCAAGACCGCTATCGTTAGACCTATTAGTGCTAAGAGTGTGCGCATGAGCATCACAAAGCGTGATTGTAACGCTAGGGAAGCGTGAGTGCAACCCAAGCGCGCTCTGTGCTATAATTTGATTCATGAGCGAGAAGAGTCTGCAAGAGACCTACGCTCCCCAGAGCATCTGCTATGGCTGCGGCCCGGCAAATCCCAAAGGGCTGCAGATTCGCAGCTTCGCGCGCGGCGACGAGGTCGTCGCCGAATGGAGGCCACAACCCCATCATCAAGCGTTCAGCGGCGCGCTCAACGGGGGAATTATTGGAACGCTGCTCGACTGCCATTGCAACTGGACGGCCGCTTACTCTCTGATGCAACAGAAGAACTTAAGCAGCCCGCCGTGCACCGTCACGGCCGAGTACTCGGTGAAATTCTTGCGCCCTACGCCAACGGACGGTCCGGTGCGCCTGCGCGCCAAGGCCGTCGAGCTGAGCGAAGACCGCGCCGTCGTCGAGGGCCAGCTCTTCTCGCACGACGAAAAGCTCTGCGCCACGTGTCGCGGGGTCTTCGTCGCCGTCAAGCCCGGACACCCCGCGTACCATCGTTGGTGAATCCCGTGAAACCCAATCGGCTGATTCACGAGACCAGTCCGTATCTGCAACAGCACGCCTATAACCCCGTAGATTGGTACCCGTGGGGAGCTGAGGCCCTAGAGCGCGCTCGTCGTGAAGACAAGCCGATTCTCTTGTCTATCGGCTACTCGGCCTGTCATTGGTGCCACGTGATGGAGCACGAGTCGTTTGAGAACGAAGAGATCGCGCGCTTCATGAACGAGCACTTTGTGAATATCAAAGTAGATCGTGAAGAGCGTCCCGATCTCGACGAGATCTACATGACGGCTGTCCAACTGATGACCGGTCAGGGCGGCTGGCCCCTGACGGTCTTTCTCACGCCCGATCTGAAGCCCTTCTACGGCGGGACCTACTTTCCCCCCGAAGACCGCTGGGGGCGTCCTGGATTTCTCACCGTGCTCAAAGCGATCGTCGAACTCTATGGGAAAGAGCGAGCCAGGATCGTCGAGCACGCTGCGGCGCTCACGCAGCACCTGCAACAGCTCCAGCAACGCTCAGCGAACTCCGAAACAAACTTGCTCACTCCGCACTTGCTTCAGCGGGCTTATCTGGTCTCTCTAGAGAGCTTCGATCGCGTGCACGGGGGCTTTGGAGGTGCGCCTAAATTTCCGCACAGCATGGAGCTGAGCTTGTTGCTGCGTTATTTTCGGCGCACCGGCGACCGCGATGCGCTGCAGATCGTTGAGTTCAGCCTAGAGCGGATGGCCCGCGGCGGCATCTACGATCAGTTAGGCGGTGGTTTTCATCGGTATTCGGTAGATGCCCAATGGCGAGTCCCGCACTTTGAGAAGATGCTCTACGATAACGCGCTCTTGGTTTGGAGCTATCTTGAAGCCTATCAAGCGACGAAAAAGTCTCTCTATCGTCGGATCGTCGAAGAGACGTTGGAGTACGTGCGGCGCGAGATGACCAGCCCCGATGGGGGCTTTTATTCTAGCCAAGACGCCGACAGCGCCGACGGCGAGGGCGCGTTCTTCGTCTGGAGGCCCGAAGAGATTAAGAGAGTCTTAGGGGAGCGCGACGGGGCGCTCGCGTGCGAGTATTTTGGCGTGACCGAGACGGGGAACTTTGAGCACCACACGAGCGTCCTGCACGTGCCCTACATGACCGAAGAGTTTTTAGCGAAAGCGCAGATGACCGAGTCGGAATTTCTCTTATGGTTAGCGCGGGTCAAGCGCGCTCTCTTTGCAGAGCGCGAGCGACGCGCCAAGCCCGCGCGCGACGAGAAAATTCTCACGGCGTGGAACGGGCTGATGATCTCGGCGTTCGCGCGGGCGTATCAAGTCTTGGGAACCGAAGAGTATCTTCGCGCCGCGACGAACGCCGCTCGCTTCTGTCTTGAGCACCTCAAACAAAATGAAAAACTCTTGCGAACGTACAAAGACGGCCAAGCCAAACTTAACGGCTATCTCGAAGACTATGCGTTCTTGATCACAGCGCTGCTCGATCTCTACGAAGCCAACTTTGATTTGGTTTATCTCAAAGAAGCCCTAGCGCTCAGCGAGACGATGCGCCAGCTCTTCTGGGATGAAGCTTCTGGTGGGTTCTTCTTCACGGCGCACGATCACGAGAGACTTCTGGTGCGTCCAAAAAGCTTCTACGATGGGGCGACGCCCTCGGGGGCTTCTGCGGCGGTTTTGGCGCTCTTGCGGCTGGCCGAGTTCACGGGACGAGCCGATCTGCGCGCCCTAGCCGAGCAAGCCCTGCGGAGTCATCAAATCTATCTAGAGCGCTCTCCTCAGAGCTTTGCCCACTGGCTCTGCGCTCTGGATTTTTATCTGGGGCCGATTGACCAGATCGCTCTGGTGGGAGAGCGAGAAGACCAACGCACTATAGAACTGCTGCGCGTCGTGCGCGAGCGCTTTCTGCCCAATAAGATCGTAGCGGTGGCCAGCGACGATCAGCTTTTAGAATGGGATGCGCTCAGCCCGCTCTTTAGGGGGAAGAGATCGCGTGAGGGCCGACCGACGGTCTTTCTCTGTCGAGGGTATGCGTGTCAGGCGCCGCTCACGGAGCCGGAGGCGCTCGAAACAGCTCTTTCAGCGTGAGACCGATTAAAATTTGGGGGACATCTGCCCTTGGCAAATTCTTCTCACTCTGTTAAACTTAAGATCGAACTTGCGCCCGTAGCTCAGTTGGACAGAGCAGCGGTTTCCTAAACCGCAGGTCGTGCGTTCGAGTCGCACCGGGCGCACTGAAAATGCCCAACGAAAGCTTACACCACAAACGCTACTGGATCGCGCTCACGCTCATCCCCAACTTAAGCCCCAGAAAATTTCAGATTCTGCTCGATCACTTCGCTAGCCCGCAGGAGATCTGGGAAGCGCCCTTAGAAAGACTCAAAGAGATCCCCGGCTTCGCTGAATCTGCGCAGACGTTCTGCGCCCACCGCGAGCGAGTCGATCTCGACCGGGCTTTAGAACAGATCGCGCAATTGGGACTCAGCGTCGTGACGCTGGCCGATGAGCACTACCCAGAGCCACTGCGCGCGCTCTCGGCGCCCCCTCCCGTGCTGTACATGCGCGGAGAGTACCTAGAAAAAGACAGATTGGCGATTGCGATTGTGGGCACGCGCAAAGCGACATCTTACGGAAAGCGCGTTGCGCAGCAGTTTGCCCAAGAGCTAGGGCGCTTGGGGTTTACGATTGTGAGCGGCCTCGCCGAGGGGATTGACACCATGGCGCACAAAGGCGCGCTCAAAGCGAATGCCCGCACGATCGCCGTGATCGGCAGCGGCTTCGCCAGACCCTATCCCCAGAGCAATCAAAAACTGCTAGAAGAGATCGTCGCCAACGGCTGCGCGATCACCGAGTTCGCCCCAGAAGTGAGTCCCGACCAATGGACCTTTCCCCAACG
Organism: Candidatus Bipolaricaulota bacterium; assembly: GCA_025061735.1. GTDB lineage: Bacteria > Bipolaricaulota > Bipolaricaulia > RBG-16-55-9 > DRXL01 > SKYB132. The sequence continues at coordinate 13,573 of JANXAU010000037.1, read as the reverse complement.
CAACCGCATCATCAGTGGGCTGAGCCGGGGCGTGCTCGTCGTCGAGGCCCCCATAGACAGCGGCGCGCTGATCACTGCACGTTGCGCCCTCGAGCAAAGTCGCGAAGTCTTTGCAGTCCCCGGTCCCATCACCGGCCAATCGCATCGCGGTTGTCATAAACTGCTTAAAGAAGGTGCTAAACTCGTCGAGAGCGTGGTAGATATTTTAGAAGAGTTCAAAGACTTACGAGCGCTCTTTCAAGTGCGCAAAGAGAAACCCGTCCCGACGCAGAAGCCCGCGCTCTCCCCGCTCGAAGAGAAGATCTTTTCGGTCTTAGAGTTCGAGCCGATACACTTCGATGAGATCGTCTCTAAGACGGGGCTGTCGGTGGGCGAGGTCTCCGAGGGGTTATTGACGCTCGCGCTGCACGGACTGGCGCAGGAGATCGAGGGCAAGAGATACTTGCGCTTGGCCTGACTTGCAAACTCTTTTTCAAGCGCTACAATCTTGGCTAATTCACAGAACTCATTCGAGAGGGAGTGTCATGGCTACGGAACGCACGTTCGTCATGCTCAAGCCCGACGCCGTTGAGCGTCGTCTGATGGGGGAGCTGATCCGGCGCATCGAGCAGAAGAATCTCAATATCATAGCCCTGAAGATGATGCGCATCGAGCGCAAGCTCGCCGAGACCCACTACGGCGAGCACCGCGAGAAGCCGTTCTTCAGAGAATTGGTCGATTTTGTCACGAGCGGCCCTATTGTTGCTATGATCGTCGAAGGCCCCAACGCGATCAGCGTCGTGCGCGCCATGATGGGCGCGACCAACCCCTTCAACGCCGCGCCGGGGACGATCCGGGGAGACTTCGGGCTTGACCTCACGAAGAACTTGATTCACGGCTCGGATTCTCCAGAATCGGCCAAGCGCGAGATCGCCCTCTTCTTCGGAGAGACTCTCTCGCCCTAATTTCTTAAGAGTCGAGGAGAAGCTGAAGATGCACAAGCTCAAGGTCGGGATTCTCGGCGCGACGGGGACGGTCGGCCAGCGCTTCGTCCAGCTCCTGGCTGAGCACCCCTGGTTTGAGGTGACGGCTCTAGCAGCCTCGGAGCGCTCGGCGGGGAGAACCTACAAAGAGGCCGTCCGCTGGAAGCTAGACTCCCCCATTCCCGACAAGATCGCCCAGCTGCCCGTCTTAGAACCCAAGCCCGATCTAGACTGTTCGATTGTCTTCTCGGCGCTCGATTCGTCGGTCGCCGGCCCCATCGAAGAAGAGTTTGCCCGCGCGGGATATGCCGTCTTCAGCAACGCCAAAAACCACCGCATGGACGACGACGTCCCCATTCTCATCCCCGAAATCAATCCCGAGCATCTCAAGCTGATCGAGCTTCAGAGGGCGCAGCGCCGGTGGAAGGGCTTTATCGTCACCAACGGCAACTGCTCGACGATCACGCTCTGTTTGGCGCTGGCGCCGTTAGAGCGAGACTTTGGCATAGAAAGCGTGCTCGTGACGACGATGCAAGCGGTCTCTGGAGCGGGCTATCCGGGGGTGCCCTCGTTGGATATCTTGGGCAATCTCATTCCCTACATTGACGGCGAAGAAGAGAAGATCGAGCGCGAGACGAAGAAGGTCTTCGGCACGCTGCGCGATCAGAAGATCGAGCCGCACCCGATGACCGTGAGCGCCACGACGACTCGTGTTGCCGTGCTCGATGGGCACAGCGAGTCCGTCTCCGTGAAGCTGCGTCGAAAAGCCTCTCTCAACGATATAAAAGAGTCGTTACGACGCTACGCGGCGCTCCCCCAAGAGCTGAAGCTCCCCAGCGCCCCCACGCGCCCTATCGTCTTGCGAGAAGAACCCGACCGTCCGCAACCCCGCTTGGATGCTACGCTCGAGAAGGGAATGGCAACGGTCGTGGGCCGGGTGCGCGCCTGTTCGGTCTTGGACTATAAGTTTGTGATTCTGGGGCACAACACGCTGCGCGGCGCCGCCGGGGCCGCGCTGCTGGATGCCGAACTGCTCGCCGCGCAAGGATTCTGGAAGTAGCGCCCTCTCTGAACTATTATGAGAGTATGGCTCTCATCGCTACCGAGAACGTGATGCACCGCTATGGCGGGGAGGTCGTCTTGGAGCGGGTCTCGGTGGCGCTGCACCGGGACGACCGTGTAGCGCTGGTGGGCCTCAACGGCAGCGGAAAGTCTACGCTGTTGCGCATCTTGGCCCGCCGCTTGGAACCTAGCTCCGGTCGCGTCACCTATGCCAAGGACCTGCGCGTCGGCTACCTTCCTCAAGAGCCCGACCTGCGCAGCGACCGCTCCCTCTACGACGAGATGCTCTGCGCTTTTGCCCCGCTCTTAAAACAAGAACAAGAGCTGCACGACCTAGAAGCGAAGCTGGCGCACGGCGAAGCCTCTCCCGAAGTGTTGGATCGTTACGATCGGGTGCTAGAGAGCTTTCGGCACGCCGGTGGGTATGAGTACAAGAGCCGGATCGCACAAGTTCTCTCGGGCTTGGGGTTCAGAGACGAAGATGTCCAAAAACCCGTGTCCCAGCTCAGCGGCGGCGAGCGCACGCGAGCCGCCCTGGCGCGCCTGCTCCTAGAATCTCCCGACGTCCTCCTGCTCGACGAGCCGACCAACCACCTCGATATCGAGGGCCTAGAGTGGCTCGAGGAGTATCTGTCGCGCTGGAAGGGCGCGTTTGTCCTCGTCTCGCACGATCGCTATTTTCTGGACAAGTTGGCCAACAAGGTCTGGGAATTGGAGTTTGGGCGCCTGCACGAATACCCCGGAAACTACTCGCACTACAGCGTCTTGCGCCTGGCGCGGATCGAACGCCAATGGAAGCTCTACGAAGAGCAGCAAGAGTTTATCAGAAAATCCGAAGAGTTTATCCGGCGCAATCTCGCCGGTGGTGACTTTCGCGCCGGGCAGGCCCAAGCGCGTCAGAAGCTCCTGGAGAAGCTCGAGCGCATCGAGCGCCCCCGCACTCCCAAGAAGATCCATCTCTATCTGGATGCCCAGCACCAGAGCGGCCAGCGGGTGCTGCGCGCGCGCGACCTGGCGATCGGGTATGAGAATCGCGTGCTGGTCTACTGCGGGGATCTGCGGCTCCAGCGCGGCGAGCGCGCGGCGCTCATCGGGCCAAACGGCTCCGGCAAGAGCACCCTGCTCAAGACCATCTTGGGGCAGATCCCTCCCGTACACGGCACGATCGAGCTAGGACACAACGTCCAGATCGGCTATTTCCAACAGAGCCAGCTCGAAAGCGCCGAGGCCGACCAGACCGTCCTAGAGGTGATCCTGGCGGGCAAAGACCAAACGGTCGCGGCCGCGCGCGATTATCTGGGGCAGTTTCTCTTCTCCGGAGACGAAGTCTTCAAGAAGATCGGGGAGCTATCGGGAGGAGAGCGCAGTCGGGTGGCCTTGGCGCGATTGGCCCAGCTCAAGGGGAATTTTCTCCTTCTCGACGAGCCGACCAATCACCTCGACATGGACGCGCGCGAGGTCTTGCAAGAGGCCCTCAAAGAGTATCCCGGCACGGTTCTGCTCGTCTCGCACGATCGCTATCTGATCCAAGCGTTGGCCACCCAGATCTGGGAGATTCGCGACGGCCGGCTTCGCGTCTACGATGGGGATTATGAGAGCTATCGAGCGCAGCGGGCGCGCGAGGAGCAACAGTCGGCGCATGAGACTTCTGCTAAGAGAAGCCGGGGGCGTCCGTTCTCTCCGGGAAGGGAGCAGCGCCAGCGCGAGCGTCAGCGGGCCAAGCTCGCGGCCCGCGAGAGCGAGTTGGTTGCTCAGGTCTCTCGGCTAGAAGAGGAGATCGCCCAACTGGAGCGCCAGATGGAAGACCTGAGCTACGCCGGCGATCTTGAGGGTCTGCGCGCGCTCACCGCGCTCTACCATCAGAAGCGCGCGGAGCTGGAGATGGCAGTGGAAGAGTGGGAACGGGTGGCTGACGCGCTCGCCCGCTAGGGCCTCCCGCGCACCAGCGTGACTTCTACGAAAGTATTCTGCTCGTAAGCTTCGATCTCTTCGGGCACTTCGATCCAGCCGTCGGCGTTCACGATCGTCGAGAGTTTGCTCGCGCCCCCTTGCAACGGATAGACCCAATACGAGCCGTCGGCAGCGCGCTCCAGGCGCGCCCGCACAAACTCCCGATAGCCCCTCGCCGACTTCACGGGCTGGGCGAGCTTCGCCCGCAGTTTGAAGCGCTCGCGCTCGCGCCCAAAATAATAGCGCTCCAACACGGGCTTCACGAAGAGATGGAGCGCCAACCAAGCAGCCACCGGATAGCCCGGCAACCCGACGATAGCCCCCCTCCCCAGCCCCAACAGCACCGGATGCCCCGGATGATACGCTACCCCGTGCACGAGCACCTTCCCAAGCTCTTGCACGATCTGGGGCACCAAATCCCCTCGACCCTGACTCGTCCCCGATCCCACTAAGACCAAATCGTAGCTCCCCAGCGCTTGGTGCAGCGCTGCGCGAATACGCTCAGCTTCGTTGGGCACGATCTCGTGCACGGTGACGAGAGCGCCCCACTCTTCTAGTAAACCCGCAACGATCTGAGAGTTCGTCTCGCAGAATTGCCCGATCTGTGGCTCTGCTCGCCACGAGACCAACTCCGATCCCGTTGGGATGAAGATCGCTTTGAGCTGACGCTTGACCCAGACAGAAAGATGGCCCGCGCTCAGCAGGGCCGCAATTGCTTCGGGCGTGAGCTGAAAGCCAGCGGGCACAACTTGAGCGCCCAGCGCGAAATCTTCGCCCACCGCGCGAACATGCTTGCCGGCGCTCGTGGGCCTCGTGATGACCACCGTCTGGCTATCGAACTCTTGAACGTCTTCGATCTTGATGACCGCGTCGAACGGCGGGGGGATGGGCTGACCCGTGTCTATGAACTCAAAGTCACGCCCGCGCACCAATCTCAACGGGCGCTGCAAGCTCGCTTGCTGAGTTTGGGCAGCTCGCACAGCGATCCCGTCCATCGCGGCGCTGGCGAAGTGCGGCACCGCTCGGCGCGCCAGAACCTCACGGCTTGTCACGCGCCAGAGCGCCTGCGGTGTCTCGATCTCTTCTTCCGAAGCCACAAAAAAACCAGCCTTCTCCAACGCATCGAAGAAGCGACGACGAGCCTCTTCCAAGGGAGTCAGTTGCAAGTGAGCACGCTTCATAGCAGCTCCACCCAGACGGGCAATCCTGCTTCGATTTTTTCTAAATCTGCGGGCACCGAGACGATGCCGTCGGCGCGCACCAGCGTCGAGATGTTGTTCGTGTGTCCGTAGATCGGCTCGGCGAAGAGCGCGCCGGTCTCCTCGTCGAGCTTGAGTCTTACAGCTACGAAGTCTTCGCGGCCCTTGACAGACTCGATGCGGGAGAGCAGACGGGCTGGCACCAGACGATGCGAGGGCAACAAGACTCTCACGCCGCTGCGCTTGGCTATCAGCGGGCGCGCGAACTTCTCGAAGACGAGCGCGCACGAGACGGGATTCCCCGGCAGCCCCACCACGGGCTTGTGAGCGACCAGCGCGAAGAGCGTCGGTTTCCCCGGACGGATCTGCAAGCCGTGCACCACGACCTCTCCCAGCTCTTGAAGGATCTCGAGCGTCCAGTCGCGCGCCCCTACCGAAGAACCTCCCGAGAGCAAGACGAAATCGTTCTCGTGCACGGCTCGTTCGATGGCGATGCGCAGCGAGCGTTTCTCGTCGGGGACGATGGGATAGCACCGCGCTTGGGCGCTCTGCGCTTCGATCAGGCCGCGCAGCACGTAAGAATTCGTCTCGCGGATCTTCCCCGGTGGCGGTTCTCCCTCAGAGACCAGCTCCGACCCCGTGCTCAACACCCCAACGCGCACGCGCTGAAAGACCCTCACTGACTCTCGCCCCAGCGCGATGAGCGCACCGATGTCAACAGCCCGCAACCGATGCCCCGCATAGAAGACTCTTTCCCCCCGCTGAAAGTCCGAGTCGGCTGCGAGCAGATGCTCCCCCGGCTTCACGGGCACGAAGACCTTTACCGAATCTGAGAGTCTCTCGGTCTCTTCCAGCATGACGACCGCGTCGGCGTTTGGGGGCAGCGGCCCTCCCGTCGTGATCTCCATCGCTTCGAACTCTTGAAGGGCCGGAAGTGTCTGGGGGTCTTGGCCCATCTCGACGGAGCCGATCACCTTGAGAATAGCGGGCTGCTCGCGGCTCGCGTTGAGGGTGTCTTGGGCGCGCACGGCGTAGCCGTCCATCGTCGCGCGCACAAAACCCGGCAGATCCCACGGAGAGAAGATCTCTTCGGCGAGGACGCGCCCGTAGGCGTCAGAGACGGGGATCTCTTCGCTCTCGCTCACGGGCGTGACGCGCGCGAGCGCCTGCGAGAGCGCTGACGATAGCGGCTGAGCCTTCTCCCATCGGTTCATGACAGAACGCGTCTCTCCAAAAGATCGGCTATCTGCGCGACTTCGGCAGCTCCGAAGGGGGAACGCAAGCGAGCGATAAGATTAGCGTGCTGTGTCTCTCTAGAGCCATCGCGTTCGACGAGAATCTTGGGGAGATCGGATTCTTTGAAGCCCTCGACCAGCACCACGTCAAGCTCGGAGAAATCGCGTTGCAGAAGCTCTTCGAGTTTTGGGGGTCCGTCGCGCACGAGCATCAGCCTTTGGGGCGTTGCGAGCGCGACGGTCACCGCACCGGCGGCTTTCATCTTATAAGAGTCTTTGCCCGGCGTGTCGAACTCTATCTCGGTGTGATGGGTGTGTTTGATCGCGCCAACCCGATAGCCGCGCGCGCTAAGAGTTCTGATCAATTCTAGAATCAGCGTAGTCTTCCCCACGCCGCTCTCGCCGACGACGGCCACCGCCGGGGGCTTAAGATCGTTTAAACTCTTCATCCGTGCTCGCTTTGATTGTAGAGCAGTAAATTTTAGCGACGTGAGGACCGCGAACGCCGCCGAGAGGGCAGCCGGTCCCAATCCTCCGGTTCCACGTCGGGTACTTTAGCGAGGACGCGCTCAAATCGCTCTCGACTGCCTCGTTGCGCTCGCTCCTTCAGATACTCCACAGTCATGAGAGCAGCCAACTTCTCGGCCACCGCCGAAGTCACCAGTTGATTGATTGAAGCCCCTTCGCGCTTTGCGAGTTCACGAAGTTGCTTGTGGAGAGAATGTGGTAACCGAATGCTCAAAGCGCTCATCGTATTCCTCCTCTCTCTCGTCTGGCTAGCTCATCGAGAAATGCCGCTGGAGTCAACACGCGCAGGCCGAAGTCCTCCGCACCTGCGAAATCGCGTTGATTATACGTAATAATTGCTGTACAGCCTGCCGCGACGGCCAGTTCTAAGACCATGTCATCCTTCGGATCGCGCAGATAGGGTCGCCAGAGAAAGAAGATCTCTTGATGTATAGCAATAGAGCACAAATAATCGAGAATATCTTGAATGTCAGACTCTGTAAGCCAAGGGATTCGTCGTAATGCCTCTTCATACTCTAGCACCCCCGGTACTGATAGAGCGATATCGAATCGTCTTGTTCCAACTAAGGACAATAATCTGAACGCAGCTCCTCGCCGCGATCGAAACCCAGCAACAAGCACGCTCGTGTCCAGGACGATCTTGGCCTTAGCCATCTATGATGGTATTATATACAATACCATCATTAGAGACAATCTGCGGATGTCAGTGATAGTAGAGCGCTATTCTTTCACGACTCTCTCCACGACTCTCTCCGCGATCTTGTAGTGCACATTTCTTGCTCTCTGATACTCCATCACAGCCTGAAAGCATCGCTCATCAGCCCCGATATACTCCGGCGGAATGATCCCCTTCTGCGTAAAGATTCCCTCAAGCACGAGCGTCGCGACGGCCGTGCACGTGTAGCCTGTCGTCCGCGCCATCGAAGAAGTCTTTGTCTTAGAGTCGAAGCGATCTAGAAGCTCATAGACGTACTCTTTGCGCCGGCCGTTCTCGATGCCCTCAATCGTTACGCGCATAATCGTGAACTCTGGCTCATCGGGATCGAGCCGCCACTGGGGGAAGAGCAGCTTCGCCGTCACGTCGAGAGGACGAATCTGGGTGCCGTTGATCTCGATAGGCTCTTTGCCCAAAAAGCCCGTCTCGCGCAGCACTCTGATATACTCGATGTGCCCTGGGTAGCGCAGGGTCTTCTCGCGCATGTGGGGGATTCTCATGGTTTTTAAGAGCGTTCTCAACCCGTCGGTATTAAACGCTTCGAGCGTGCCGATCTCGTCGAATTCGACATACTCGGGGTCGGAGAGCGCCTCGCGCTCAATCATTTTTCCGTCTATGACCAGACGCGCCGGGCGCGTATACTCTTCGATGACGTCTATGGGCGAGAAGGGCGCTTTGTACTGATAGGGCCAGCTCCGCTTGACCGGCAGACCCCCCACCAGACACTCATAACGCTCGACTGTCATTCTGGCGTTGTGATAGCCCAGCAGAAGATTGCACATGCCGGGGGCGACGCCGCAGTCAACCACGGCGGTGACGCCCTTCTGCGTGGCGAGCGCGTCAAGCTCAAACGGGTCTTCGGCGAAGAACGAAATATCTATAATATTCTTCTCGCACTCGATGACGGTTTTGAGCGTCTGAAAGCCCAAGAATCCGGGGAGGGCGCCGATCGCTAGATCTTGTTCTTTTACGAGATTTTTGATCGTCTCCGCGCGCGAGAGATCGGCCGTGACGGTGCGTATAGGGGCGTCTGCGCGTAGTTGCGCGAGCTTCTGTTCGTCTATGTCGGCCGCCGTCACGTCGTATCGCTGGGCCAAATCGAGCGCGATAGCTCGCCCCACCATGCCTGCGCCAAGAACGATCACTTTCTTCATAGCTGCGCGCTATATGCTATGTTGAAGTGGGTTTGACCACTTCAGCCCAGGGAAGCGAGCGAAATCTCTGTCTGTGCTGTACAGGGTCAAACCGTGCTCAATAGCGAGTGCTGCGATATGTGCATCAGGAACGAGAGAAGAGCGATCTACTACACGTTTGAGGAAATCCCCCAAAATCTGAGCATGGCGCTCTGTGGGTTGGGGAATCCAGACCGAGGGGAGCGCCAACCATTCCTCGACACGGTTCCAGGCTTCATCCAGCGATACAGGATACTCAAAAATTCGAGGGTTAGTCACCAAACGCACAAACGCCAAAAGTGATGGCCACGGTAACCCCACTTGCGATGTGCTGTTGAGTTGGTCTTCCAGCCAGCGTCGTGCGGCCTTGTGGTATGGTGAGCTTGATACATGCGCGTAGATCAAGATATTCGCGTCAACGAGGATCATCGAAACGCCTCGCCTTCGGCAACAGCGAGAGCTTCAGCCACGTCATCAAGAGAATCGATCAGACAGCGCCCCACAGGCAGAGGGCGCACGGTATAGGTACATCGTGATCGAGAGGAGAGCTTTTCTAATTCGCTAAGCCCTCTGCGGAGCGCCGTGTTGATCAACTCTCTCAGAGATTTTTTAGAGGACGCCCGGAGACGCTTGAGAAGAACCGCTACGTCGTCATCGAGAGTAACCGTAGTGCGCATATCTAAAAATTTATAGAATTTGACAACCCGGTGCAAGCAGTTATCCGAGCTTCACCCCGAATTTGATCTTATACCCATTCACGAAATCGCGCCCGCTCATGCGACGCTTCCCCGCCGGCTGCACTTCTGTCAGCTCTAGAGCATCTTCCCCACAGCGCACAAGAAGACGCTCTGGATCTATCACCCGCCCCGGCTCAAAGATCGAGTCGCTGGGCACCGTCCGGCTCGCATAGATCTTCACGCGCTGCCCCTCCCAGAACGTGTACGCTCCTGGAGAGGGATTCAGCCCGCGAATGAGATTGAAAATCTTGCGGGCGGGCTGGGTCCAATCGATCTGCCCCAGCGCGTCTTCGATCTTCGGCGCAAACGTCGCTTGCGCGTGGTCTTGCGGGCGCGGCGTGAGCGTCCCCTTCTCTAGCCCTTCGAGAGTGCGCAGCATCAGCTCCGGCCCGCGTTGCGCCAATCTGTCGTGCAGCGTCCCGGCGGTGTCGTCATCGCTGATAGGGACTTTCTCTTGGAGCAAGATATCCCCCGCGTCCATCTCTTCGTTCAAGAGAAACGTTGTCAGTCCCGTCTCGCGCTCGTCGTTGAGGATCGCCCACGGAATGGGCGCGGCTCCACGATACTTGGGCAGGAGCGACGCGTGCAGATTGATGCACCCATATCTGGGAATCCCTAGGAGTTTTTTGGAGAGAAACTGCCCAAACGCGATCACGACGATCACCTCGGGATTGAGTGTCTTTATAAACTCAATCTCGCGGTTGATCTTATCGGGCTGATAGACGGGGAGCTTCAACGCTTGGGCAGCGACCTTGACGGGCGGCGGTCTGAGCTTGAGGCCCCGTCCCGCTGGGCGATCCGGTTGGGTGAAGACCGCGAGGATCTCGTGCTTTTGAGCCAGCGCGTAGAGCGTAGGAATCCCCAACGGCGCTGTCCCAACGAAGATCACCCTCATAGAGAGACTTTCGCTTTGCTCTTCTTCGGCGCCTTCTTGAGGCGCTCGTACTCTTTCAGTAGCGTCAAGCGCTTGGCCTGACTGAGATGGTCAATGAACAAGATGCCGTTCAGGTGGTCTATTTCGTGCTGGAGCACGCGGGCGACGAGATCGTCTCTCTCGAGCACGATCTCTTGTCCATCGAGATTGAGCGCACGCACTCGAATCTGGCACGGTCGTTCGACTTCGGCCTCAACGCCGGGGATGCTCAAGCACCCTTCGATTCCGATGATGCGCTCGTCGCTGGCCCAGAGGATCTCGGGGTTGATCAGCACATAGAAGTCTTGCTCGACATCCATAGCAATGATGCGCTGGAGCACGCCGACTTGTGGAGCGGCCAAGCCGTAGCCTTTCGCTAAGACCATCGTCTCGACGAGCGCGTCCGCGAACTTTCTCAATTCGTCGGTGATCTGAGTCACAGGCTGCGCGCGCCGGCGCAAGACGGCATCGGGATATACGCGAATCTTCAGAGCCATATATAGTGCTTATTATAAAGCAGAAAATCGCTTGCGGCTAGAGCGCGCGACTCTGATCAGATTCCTTGATGAACTCGTGCGGGTCGCGGGCATAGCGCCGCAGGCGTCGCCACGAGCGCGCAAACGACGGAGAGCGCAAGCACCGCTGCACGATCCAGCTATGCTGCAAGCGTCTCAACGCGACGCGCTTTTGAGGCACGTCCATCACGAGCAACGCCAGCAGAAAGAAGACAAACCCCGGCATCACGGGCAGCACCGAGCCAAGCACCCCCAAGACAAAAAACACCAGAGCAAGCCCGTTGCGCACAACGCTGCGCATCGGCACCGGGACCATCGCCCATAAGTGCTTGAGCATCAGCACCGACGCGAGAAATGAGAGCGTCCCGATCAGCGCGTTGAAGAGCGTCCAGAGAAATTGCATATTATGTTAAGTGCGCAAAAACAGCGATTTCATCCGCCAATAAACCCACAGCGCTGCTCGTATGAATTGCTCGCAAGCACTCCAACATGCGCGCCCCAGCCAACGACCTACGACCAAGGGAATTGCAAATATATAGAGAAACCATCCCAACACTGTCAAACGGATGGCCAGCCAAAGATCACGTCCAAAGCCCTGAGACTCTTCTAAATCTTGATTCTGAGGTCTCATCTCTTTCGCTCGTTGTATTCTAGAGCTACACGCACAAGCTCATCAACGAGCTGCTCCTCCGGCACGCGCTTGTAAGGCTTGCCATCAATATAGATCGTCCCGGACTTCTCATGCCCTACTAGCCCAATATGCGAATGCAACGCCTCCCCCGGCCCGTTCACGACACAGCCGATCAGCGAGATCTTTATGGGCTTGTCTACGTTTTCCAGACGCTTCTGGACTTCCGCGACGATCTTCTCCAAATCTATCCCAATCCGCCCGCACGTCGGACACGACGTGTATTGAATCCCCTTCCAACGAATGTGCAACGCTGCCAAGATATCATACGCTACCTTGACTTCACGCACCGGATCCCCCGTGAGCGAGCAGCGCAGCGTGTCGCCAATCCCCTCTTCTAAGAGAGTCCCGATCCCCAGCGCCGAACGCACGATTCCCGTGTCCCCCAGCCCCGCTTCGGTGACCCCCAAGTGCAACGGATACTTCACAAGCTTCGCTATGAGTCTGTACGATTCGATCATCACGCGCACGTCGGTAGACTTCAATGAGACTACAATATCGAAAAAGTTGTTGTCTTCTAAGATCTCGATCTCACGCAGCGCGGCCTCGACCATTGCTTCGGGGGTCGCGCCTTCGTGCTTAATTAAGAGATCTTTGGGCAGCGACCCCGAATTGACCCCAATTCGGATGGGAATCCCCCGATCTTTAGCAGCTTTGACGACTTGCTCGATCTTGGAACGCTCTGTGATATTCCCCGGGTTGAGCCGCAGTTTGTCTACCCCTTGCTCGATGGCCTTCAGCGCCAACCGATGATCAAAGTGGATATCGGCGACCAACGGAATATGGATGCGCTTCTTGATCTCCGCGAGCTGATTGGCCGCGTCCATGTTCAAGACCGCCACGCGCACAAGCTCGCAGCCCGCCTGCTCCAGTCGGTGAATCTGCCTCACGGTCGCTTCGACGTCGCGCGTGTCGGTGGTAGTCATGGACTGTACCACGATCGGGTTGTCTCCGCCCATCTTGAGCGAGCCGATGCGTACTTCTTTCGAAATTCTGCGCTGAATAGGAGGAATCATAGCAGATCTTTGAGCAAATCAATGCGCCGCAGCATCCCCACGAGGATGCCCTCTTTGTTGACGACCGGCAGCGACTTGACGTTTTTGCGGATCATGAGATCGGCCGCGGTGAGGTCGTCCTCGTCCTCCTCGATCTTGATGACCTCTGGGGTCATGTAGAACTCAATCCGATCGTTCTCGATCTCGCGCAGCTTCTGCGAGAATCTGTCCATATCAGCGAAGAACGTCGTGCCGTAGAGCAGCTCAAAATACCCGGGCATCGCCCCTTCGATGATATCACGCTCGGAGACGATCCCCAAAATGCGACCCTCTTCGTCTACCACGGGCACGCTGGTCAGCCCGCTCCGCTCAAAGAGCAGGATCAGCTCCTTGACGGTCATGCTCGGCTCGACCGCCGTCAGATCCCGCGTCATGATCTCTTTAACTTTCATGAGAGCCTCTCCACCGTGATGCGACTCATTACGGCTTCGATCTGGGCGCGATCGGCGACGATCAGCTCTTCGCTCTCGGCGCTGGCCGTTGCGGCGGCCATGCCAAAGCGCGTCGCCTCCAAGAGCGACGCCCCGCCCACCAACGCGCTCAGCAGGCCCGCCAGGAGCGCGTCCTCGGCCCCTAAGAGATTCTTAAAACAGACGTCATGAGCTTCTAAATCCCAGATCCCTTCGGAAGTGACCAAGATGTCGTGGGTGATCTGGTGCGAGACGAGGAGCGCGCCGATCCCGCGTGCGCACACGAAATCTCGCCCGGTGCGCGCGATCTCGTCCACATCGGTCAGGTCGTATCCGTCGAGCTGGGAGGCGTAGCGCATGTCGGGCTTGACCAGCCACGGCTGAGTGCTCAGCGCTAGCGAGAGCGGCTCGCCCGCCGCGTTGATGATGACG
>JANXAU010000011.1 GCA_025061735.1 Candidatus Bipolaricaulota bacterium | reverse complement strand
TATTGGCAGCCGTTCTACGTTTGCCGACGCCAGCCCCAGCGTCGAAGTCCATCTGTTTGACACCGAAGAAGATCTCTATGGGATGGAGCTGGAAGTCGCGCTGCTGAAGCGTCTGCGCGGCGACGAGCGTTTTGACTCTTTGGAGGCGCTCAAGAGCCAGATCGAGAGAGACATTGACGCGGCGCGCTCGGCGTTGCGCGCCAGTGCAGAAATTCTGTAGGGGCGAGAGGGGGTCTCGCCCCTACGGTCAAACTTCACAGAGAAGAGACTACGGCCTGATCCCCGCGAGGGTCGTACTTGCGCTCAGCGAGCCGCCCTGAAAGCCCGCGGGCGTGAGCACCAACGTAGCCGAGAGGTCTAGCTGTTGGTAAGCCGTGCTCAGCGTGATCGTCTTGCTGGCCCAGCCCGTCTTGTCAAAGACCGCTCTGCCTACAAACGCATAATCGCCGAATTGCTTGCCTATGGTTAGAGTGTCTGAAGCGAAGCCCTCGGCCGTATAGACGGTCGTGCGCCTCACGGAGAAGCCCGCTACGTTGAGCGACATCACCCACGTCTCGGCGGAGAGTCCTGTTTTGGTCAGCTCGGTCGTGCGGGTGATCGAAACCCCTTGCACCGACAGACCAACACTGAAGGCTTGCTTGGCAACGCCTTCTAGGGTCAGGGTCGTAGCGCTGGAGAGTTGAACGCCTTCGGCGCTGGTGGTCTGCACACCAAGGGTTACGTCGCTGATCGCGATCTTCCAAAACTCCATCAGGGGGTAGCTGTAATTGATCGTCAGCGAGAGATTGAACTGATCGAGTTTGGTGCTCAGGGTTGTTGTCTCTTTCACGGGGTTTTGAAAGTCTATGACCGAGACATCCGAGAAGGAGATGCCGTAGAAGGTCGTGCTAGACATGAGGGTCAGCGTCGAAAATTTGAAGGGCATCAGCCCCAGATCGGCCCTGGCGGTGATCTTCCAGCCTTCCGATTCTGTGCGAACTTCTACCGCGGCGGTCAGCCCTTCAGGCGAAGGCCCGGCCGCCGTAAACGGTAAGCTCGCGGAAATCGTCACGTCGAACGTCTGTGCCGAAGCAGTGATCCCCACCAAAAAGACTAGACTCAGAGCGATGATCGTTCTCATATCGGACCTCCTTTTGTGCCTCAAGTTCTGAGCATAACGCAGACGGGCGTCCTTGTCGGTTGCTCAGATCACAACCCAGATATGTAACGTTTGCTACTTGTCTCTCTATCGTTTACAATGGCGCTCTACGATAAGGAGAGGGAGAGCTTATGTCTTTTGCGGCGAGAGTGAGTGCTATTGCGCCATCGGCGACGATGGCCGTCAAGCGTGCGGCCGAGGAGCTACGGCGTCGCGGCGTGGACGTGATTGATCTTGGCCCCGGCGAGCCGGACTTCCCCACGCCAGAGCATATCAAAGAAGCAGCCTGCCAAGCGCTCGCTCGGAACTTCACCAAATACACCGCCGACAGCGGCATCTTCGAATTGCGCGAGGCCATCGCGCAGCGCTACAATCGCGACTATGGCACAGCGTACACCGCGGAGAACGTCTTGGTGACCAGCGGGGCCAAACAAGCCCTCTATCACATCGCCGAAGCGCTCTTGGAAGACGGAGACGAGGTCTTGCTCCCGGTGCCCTATTGGGTGAGCTATCCCGAACAGATCAAGCTCATGGGCGCGACCCCTGTCTTGGTGCCGACCCACGCGCGCGACGGGTTCCGATTGCGCGCTCACGCTATAGCCGATCGAATCACCAAACGCACTAAGGCAATCATCGTCAACTCTCCTAACAACCCCAGCGGCGCGACGGTCGAGAGCGCCGAGCTGGAGAAGATCGTCGAGCTTGCTGTCAAGCACCAGCTCTGGCTCATCTACGACGAGTGTTACGAAAAATTTCTCTACGAAGGCGTGCACGTCAGCGCTTGTGAGTTCAACACCCAACGAGTGGTCATCGTAAGCTCGGTCTCCAAGACCTATGCGATGACCGGCTGGCGCTTGGGCTGGGCCGTCGCTCCTAAAGAGCTGATCCAAGCGATGGCCAAGCTCCAGAGCCATTCGACGTCGCATCCGACCTCGATCTCCCAGTATGCGGCGTTGGCTGCACTCACCGGGGACCAGCGCTGCGTGGCCGAGATGCTCTCGGAGTATCGTCGTCGGCGGGAGTTTGTGCTGAAGGAGCTGGCCCAAATTAGGGGACTAGAGTGCGCTCCCCCTCAAGGGGCTTTTTATCTCTTCCCGGATGTCTCGCGCTTCTTCAACGGGGAGATCAGCAACTCTTCGGAGCTAGCGCGTTATTTGCTAGAGAATGCTCACGTGGCGGTCGTGCCAGGGGCGGGGTTTGGGGCCGATGAGTGCATTCGGATCTCTTATGCGACTTCGCTGGAGCAGTTGCGCGAGGGGCTGAAGCGCCTGCGCGAGGGGTTGCAGAGTCTGAGCTAAGATAACTGTATATAATCGAAGCGGCGGCCCCGTCGCACCTGCCAGCGACGACGGAAGACCGAAAAACAAGCCAACACCAACGCTACGATCCACAATGCCGCGCGCTTCATAAGCACTCCCATCGCTAGGCATTCTAGCGTTCGTATTCTGGCCGAACTGTTACTGATGAAACCCTGACCGTTCGACTTTGGCGACATCCCCAACAGACGTCTGTCTTCTGCAAAATTGCGCGATACCAAAGAGTTACGTTAGAATGAGAGCGGAGGTCTCTATGATGCGAACGATGTTGCTGAAGCTCTCGCAGAACAGCTCGCTGCGCGAGGCGTTCTCTAGGTATCGGTTTGCGCAGCGCGCGGCGCGGCGCTTTATCGCCGGTGAAAGATTAAGCGACGCGATTGCCGTCGTGCACGAGCTGAACCGCCAGAAGATCTTAGCGACGCTTGATCACTTGGGGGAGAATACGACCAACGAGCGCGAAGCGATCGCCGCGGCCGATGAGTATCTGGCGATTCTCGACGCGATTGCCCGCACCAAAGTTCAGTCCGAGGTCTCGCTCAAGCTCACCCAGATGGGGCTGGACATCCGTTATGAACTCTGTTTGCAGAACCTGCGTCGGATTTTAGAAAGGGCGCGCGCGCATCAGAATTTCGTCTGTGTAGACATGGAAAGCTCGGCGTATACAGACCGAACGCTCGATCTCTATGAGGCTCTGAGGCGCGAGGGCTTTGACAACGTCGGTCCGGCGATCCAAGCCTATCTGAGGCGGAGCGAGCGCGATCTTGAAAGGCTCATCGAGTGGGGTGTGAGAGTGCGACTCTGCAAGGGGGCATATCAAGAGCCGCCAAGCATTGCTTTTGCGCGCAAGCGCGACGTGGACGCAAACTATATAAAACTTCTAGAGATGCTCTTCAGCCCGCGTGCTCAAGAGCGGGGCGTCTACCCCGCTATTGCTACTCATGACGAGAAGATCATTCGCTGGGCGATAGACTATGTGCGCGAGCATAAGATTCCTAAAGATCGCTTTGAGTTTCAGATGCTCTACGGGATTCGCAGGGACTTGCAGCTCCGGCTTGCTCAAGAGGGCTATCGCGTGCGGGTTTATGTGTCTTACGGGACCCATTGGTATCCGTACTTTATGAGGAGGCTGGCAGAGAGGCCGGCCAATCTGCTCTTTTTGGTGAAGAACTTGCTCCGAGGATAGAAGCCAGATTTGAAGCAGAAGCTTCTAGGTGCTAGAATACCTGAGAACAGGTTGAGGAGGATGTTGGTTTGAATTTGAATGATCAGGAGATTCAGCGGAGAAATCGGAATTTTCGCAACATCGCGTTGGTGATCATCGTGGTCATCTTCGCCGTGATCTTGCTGCAATCGTTCTTTGGGAGTCCCGACACGGGCGAGGAGCGCATCGCCTACTCGGATTTTCTAGCGCTTGTCGAAGCTGGTCAAGTCCCAACGGCGACGATCTCTGGCTCTGTGATTCGGGGCACGGTGCGGCCGATAGACGCCAACCCGGCTCTGCTAGAGATCGAGCAACAGATCACAAAGCTCGCTCAGCAGCGCCGTCAGCTGGAGCTGTTCGCCCGTAAGATCGCATGGCTAGAGGCTTTGCAATCCGAAGCGCCTGTAGCGCAACGCCTGGAGCTAGCGCGCCGGCACCTGCGCGGCTTGCAGATCCGATACGGCAACGTAGATCGCGCGCTGGCCGAGCTGACCGCGCAGCGCCTCGCCAAGCGTCGCGAGCTTGAGGAGCAAGCCAAACTCCTCAAAGACGCGCGGCGCTTCCGCACCGAGATCCCCCCCTTCGGCGGCGAGCGCCTCCACGCGCTCTTGCAACAGCATAACGTCCGCGTCAGCGTCGAAACCCCCAGCGATCCCTCGTGGTTCTTCTCGCTGCTCTTCTCGCTGGGGCTGCCGTTGGTCTTAATCTTGTTGTGGTTGGGGATGATGCGCCGTATGCAGGGGGAAAGCTCCAGCGCGCTGAACTTTGGGCGCAGCCAGGCCAAATTAGTGACCAAAGAGTACTCTCAAATCACGTTCAACGACGTGGCTGGGATTGACGAAGTCAAAGAAGAAGTCCAAGAGATCGTAGACTATCTCAAGGACCCACAGAAGTTCACCGAAATCGGCGCGCAGATCCCCAAGGGCGTGCTCTTGGTTGGCCCGCCGGGCACGGGCAAGACGCTCTTGGCGCGAGCGATCGCCGGCGAGGCCGACGTGCCCTTCTTCTCGATTTCGGGATCGGACTTCGTCGAGATGTTTGTCGGGGTGGGGGCCGCGCGCGTGCGCGATCTCTTCAGAAAAGCCAAAGAAGAGGGCAAGGGCAAGCGCGGCGTCATCATCTTCATTGACGAGATAGACGCCGTAGGCCGCAAGCGCGGCGCAGGGATCGGCGGGGGCCACGACGAGCGCGAACAGACGCTCAACCAGCTCCTCGCCGAGATGGACGGCTTCGACAAGAACGAGCATGTGATTATTGTAGCGGCCACCAATCGCCCCGATATCTTAGATCCGGCCCTGCTGCGGCCGGGGCGCTTTGATCGCAAGATCACGGTGCCGCCGCCCGATGCCAAGGGCCGCGAAGCGATTCTGAAGGTCCACGTGCGCAACAAGAAGCTCGCTCCCGATGTCTCGCTCAGCGTGCTGGCGCGCCGCACCCCCGGCTTCGTCGGGGCAGATTTGGAGAATCTCTGCAACGAAGCGGCGCTCCTGGCCGCGCGCCGCAACAAGTCGTTCATCGAGATGAAGGACTTCGAAGACGCGATCGATCGCGTGATCGCGGGGATCGAGCGCAAGGGCAGACTCCTGAGCGAAGAAGAGAAAGTGAAGATCGCCTATCACGAGGCGGGACACGCGCTGTTGGGGAAGCTCCTGCCCAAGGCCGATCCCGTCCATAGGATCTCGATCGTCCCGCGCGGCGAAGCCCTCGGCTATACCCTCCAGCTCCCCTTGAACGATAAATATCTCTTCACCAAAGAAGAGCTGCTGGATCGCATCACGGGGATCTTGGGGGGACGCGCCGCCGAAGAGATCGTCTTTCACGAGATCTCGACGGGCGCTTACGATGACTTAAAGAAAGCGACCGAGATCGCCAAGCGCATGGTCGTCAGCTACGGCATGAGCGAGCGCGTCGGGCCGATCAATCTGGGGCGTGAGAACGGCAACGTCTTTCTAGGGGTGGACTTGGTGCTCAATCGCGAGCACAGCGAGCGGATGCTGGCGCTGGCCGACGAGGAGATCAAGACGATTATAGAGTCGTGCTATCGGCGTGCCAAAGAGCTGCTTCAGAAGAACCTCAGTGCGTTGCAGAAGCTCGCTAAGCGCTTGCTAGAAGTCGAGGTGCTGGAGGGCGAGCAACTCGACGCGCTGTTAAAAGACTCTCTGGTCCGACCAGAGCCAGCTCCGCAGATGGCCTGACGTGATCACCCGCAGGATCGCGCTTTTGGGATCGACCGGCTCGATTGGCACGCAGACGCTTGCGGTGATCGAAGATCTCCACCGAGCCGGGCATCGCTTTTCGGTGATCGCGCTGGCTGCGGGCAAGAACTTGGAGCTCTTAGCCGCCCAAGTTCAGCGCTTTCAGCCCAAGCTCGTAGTGATAGAGCAGACGAGAGATCTCAACCGACTGGGGCGCCTGCTGCGCCCCTACTGGAGCGGCGAGCTCCTAGCGGGCGGCGAGGGCCTGCACGCCGCCGTGACCCATCCCGACGTAGATCTCGTCGTCAACGCGCTCGTCGGGGCAGCGGGCTTGATCCCCACGCTCGAAGCGCTGAGAGCAAATAAAATTGTCGCGTTGGCCAACAAAGAGTCGTTGGTCATCGGCGGGCATTTGATCAAAAGTTCGCGAGTTTCGATTATCCCTATAGACAGCGAGCACAGCGCGCTCTTTCAGCTCGTGCGCTCTCTGCGGCCGAGCGAGATCGAACGGGTCATCTTGACGGCGTCGGGAGGGCCGTTTCGCACCCGCCCGCTCGACTCGTTTGCCCAGATCACCATAGACGAAGCCTTGCAGCATCCCACGTGGCGGATGGGCAAGCGCATCACGATAGATTCCGCCACGCTGGTGAACAAAGCGTTCGAAGTGATCGAAGCCCATTGGTTATTTGATCTGCCGTATGAGAAGATCTCTGTGTTGATCCACCCGCAGAGCGCTATACACGGCTTGGTCGAGCTGACCGATGGGAGCCTCTTGGCTCACCTGAGCACGACCGATATGAAGCTGCCTATTCAGTATGCGCTCACCTATCCTGAGCGGGTGCCGTCTTCTGTGGAGCGCTTGGACTTGGTGAAGCAGAGACTAGAATTTGCGCCCGTAGGACGGGAGCGCTATCCCGCGTTCTGGACGGTGCTAGAAGCGGGAAGACGGGGCGGGACGTACCCCGCCGTGGCCAACGCCGCCGACGAAGTCTTGGTGCAGAGATTCTTAAATAACGAGATCGCTTTCACTCAGATTGCCCAGGGCTTAGAGACGATCTTAGCCGAGCATCAGCCGGTGCAGAACCCATCTTTAGAAGAGATCTGGGAGGCCGATCGCTGGGCCAGAGAGCGCGCTGGAAAACTCTCCCCCAATCGAGTAAGATAACACCGAGGAGTAGAATATGAGCAACCTGCGCAAATGGTTTGCCGTCTCTGCGGTCCTATTGCTGCTGCTGATCTTTGTCATCGCGTTGGACACGTACAATCAAGAATGGAAGCGCTATCAGCGTGCGTTTCTGGTGCACGTCTTCACCGAGAAGGCCAAGGCCGAGAAGGGCGAACTCTCGCTCTTGGATCAATTGATGATCGCTGTCAACGCTGAGATGAGCTTGGGCATCAAAAAAGTCGTCACCGAGGTCGGGCGCAGTGCCGATCTCTGCATGACGTGCCATACCAATATGGGCGTGGCGGGCTTCACTCAAGAACCTCTCAAAGACCTTCTAGAGACCCACGCGGCGATCAGGGTGCTCAACGAGCTTCCGTTCGATCAGATCGGCTGCACGTCTTGTCATGGCGGCGATCCGTTGGCGTTGCGCTCCGAAGTTGCGCACCACGAGATGCGCACGCGCTTTGCCCAGATCTTCGAAGAGAGCCTAGCCAAGCTCAGCTCAGACCGCTGGGCCGAGCGCCAGAAGGGGATCGAACGAATCCGTTGGATGACCGCGAATGACTTTGGGTTCAGCTTCAGCGCACCCAAGGAGCAGCGCGATGCAGCAATCGCGCGCATCGTCCAATGGTGGGAGATCAATAAAGATACTTTTATTACGATGGACTACGGCGAACGCAGCTCGCCGTTCCGAACAGAGAATCTTCAGCGCAAAGAATTTCTGGCGCAACGGACGGATATCTCCCCCATCGGGGAGCCGTTGAGCTTTGTCGGCTCGGCTACGTGTGTTGCGTGTCACGGCTATCCAGAGATCAGCGACGTCTATATTCCCGAATCGAGCAAGCAGCACGTCGAGCGCTGGTTCCGCAAGGAATTTATGACAAGCACCAACCCTGAAGCTTATCTGAAGCACCCGGCGATCACGCTGCTGATTCAAGACCCCAAGCGACGTCAAGAGCTAGACGAGTACCTGCGCAAGTGGGAGCGCGAAGGGGGCGAACTCGACCGGACGAAAGTCGCTGATCTGATCGACACGATGAGGCGCTTTGACGTGACGTGCGAAGCCTGTCACGGGCCGGGGAGCGAGTACACCAAGCTGATGCAACGAGGGATGGGGTTAGAAGCCGCGGGGCAGAGCGTCGAAGCCGCGGCGTTCATGAGCAAAGCCAAAGAGATGGCGCGCGCCAACGCGCGGCGCAACATCAGCGAGCACGACCCGGCGACGGGCTACTCGCGCGTCTGGGCGATCTTCGAACAGTTGATCGAGAAGGCGCTCGGCTCGTCTCGCGTGCCCCCTACGGAGTAGGGCGATTTGACCGATTCGGCTCTTGTGTGCTATAATCAACTGCAATTCCTCGGTAGCTCAGCGGTAGAGCAACCGGCTGTTAACCGGTGGGTCGCAGGTTCGAATCCTGCCCGAGGAGCCAGCCCACACCATGTACAAGCTCCTCGACGAAGTCCGAATTCTCGATCTGACAAGGCTCCTCCCCGGCCCCTACGCCACCCTGCTCCTAGCCGACCTAGGCGCTCACGTCATCAAGATCGAAGACCCCAAAGAGGGTGATCCCGTGCGTGCTCTCTCGCCGCGCTACCGCGATGGCACCAGCTATCTCTTCCATCTGCTCCATCGCAACAAGGCCAGCGTAGCGCTCAACTTGAAGAGCCAGATCGGCAGAGAGATCTTGTTGAAGTTGGCTCAAACGGCCGACGTGCTGATAGAGGGCTTCCGCCCCGGGGTGACGGCGCGGCTGGGGATCGAGTACGCGGCGGTACGCGCCGTCAAGCCCGATATTATCTATTGTTCCGTGACGGGCTACGGACAAGACGGGCCGTACAGCGAGCACGTCGGCCACGATCTGAATTATATCTCTCTGGCGGGGATATTGGGACTGACGGGGCGGGAGGAACCGGTCATCCCCGGAGTGCCCATCGCCGATCTGATCGGCGGTGCCCTGGCGGCGTTCTACATCGTAGCCGCGCTGCAGCGGCGGGCGCGCACCGGCGCGGGCGCGTATATAGATCTCTCGCTGACGGATGCCGCCCTGTCGCTGATGACGCTGCACTGGGCCGATTATGTGGGGGCGCACCGGGATCTCAAGCGCGGCCAGCTCCCTCTGGGCGGCTATTATGCTTGTTATGCCGTCTACAAGACAAAAGACGGGCGCTTTTTGAGCCTTGCGTGTCTAGAGCCCAAATTTTGGCAGGCCTTCTGCGAGCGGGTTCAGCGGCCCGAGTGGGTGGGCCGACCGTTCGATCCCTCGTTGAAGGCCGAGGTCCAACGGCTGATAGAGACGCGTTCGCTGGAGGAATGGCTCTCGGTCTTGGATCCTAAGCAAGTTCCCATCACGCCCGTCTACGAAGAGCTGCGCGAGATCTGGAACGACCCGCATCTGCGACGGCGCAGGCTCTGGGTCGAGGGGCTGGAGCAGCTGGCCGCTCCAGCCCGATTGGCAGAAGTGCGGATAGAAGGAGATCGGCTGGCCCCGGCGTTAGGGCAGCAGACCGAGGAGGTCCTTCGTGAGCTGGGAATTGCGCCCGACGCGATCGCGCGGTGGCGCGCCGAGGGCGTGATCGCCTAGCTCCCCCCCAGCGAGCGAACGGGATCGAAGCTCGCAGGCTCGACGCGAGGGGAAGGCTCTAGGGCTTTTGGCTCCAGGCCCAGCACCTTGCGCACCAGCGGGTTGCGGCGGTCCAGACGATAGGCCTCGATCTCGCGGCTCTCACCGGGATAGTATTTGAGGATGAGCCTTCCGTCGCGCTTGAGGCGCTCGAAGAAATCGCGGGCCTCGTTCCACGTAGCAAAGCGCATCTCGGGATCGGCGCAGAGCTGCTCGATCACCAATTTCCAGCCGATGTAGTGATACGTCCCGTCCAGCAGCTCGCGCTCCAGACGATCAAAGATCTTGATGAAGCGCTCCAGGCGCTCGTCAATTTTGGCATCGGCGCTGAACGGCACGTAGATCGCGATGTCCTTGAGCACCTGGGCGACGGTGCCCTCCAGCCCGCAAACGATGACCTCCTTGCCGAAGTCGTGGCGCGCTAGATTCAAGACGTCTAAGAAGATCTTGTCCCCGGTCATGAGCACGTAGCGCTCAAATTCTTTGCGGAAGGCGAGCGTGCGCAGAACATCTACGGCCATGCGCATATCTATCTTGTTCTTGGTGGGGCGTCCCTCGCGGTCGCGATCCTTGGGGACGTTGATCGCCTGCACGCCTTCGTTGTCCAGATCGAGTTTGAAGTGTTCGGGATAGGTCGGCTCGCTGAAGTCCGCGTAGACGCTGATCAGCTTGACGCTCCCGAAGGAGCGAGCCTTTTCGACGAGTTCGTCGGCGGTCAAGTCGCGTCCGTATTGATGGCGAAAGCCAATGTAGATGTTCTCCAAGTCCACAAAGACAGCAGTTTCGGGTTGTCCATTCATCATATAAAATCCTCCTGTGAAAGGTGAATCAAAGCCTCTTCTGTCAAAGACCGCGAACGCGCCCTATTATAACGGTCGAGAAGCGAGCCAAGCAAGTCTGATCTGGGTCATGGCGGCTTGCGAGGGCCTACGGCATAATAATCCGAAGAAAGGAGCCTTATGAGAACGCTCTGGACAACGCGCTATGCCCAGCGCACTCAAAGGATGCAGAGTTCTGCGGTGCGTGAGCTGTTGAAGCTCACGGAGCAGCCCGATGTGATCTCGTTTGCCGGGGGGCTGCCCGCTCCGGAGGTCTTCCCGGTTGAGGAGTTCCGGGCGGCCTGTCAGAGGGTCTTGGACGAGCACGGTCCTAAAGCCCTCCAGTACAGCACCACCGAGGGCTACCGTCCCTTGCGCGAGATGATCGCGCGGCACACGGCGCGCTACGGCATCGTCGTCGATGCCGATCATATTCTGATCACCAGTGGCTCTCAACAGGCCCTCGATCTGATTGGCCAGATCTTGCTCAATCCCGGCGATCACGTCGTGGTGGAGAGGCCGACTTACGTGGGGGCGCTGCAAGCGTGGAACGCCTATCAAGTGGAGTACGTCACCGTGGGATTGGACGACGAGGGCATGAAGACCGAAGAACTGGAAGAGGCCCTGCGCAGCGGGCCGAAGTTTATCTACGTGTTGCCCAACTTTCACAATCCCGCCGGCGTGACGCTCGCCCTGGAGCGTCGGCGGCATCTGATCGAGTTGGCCGCTCATTACGGGGTGCCTATCGTCGAGGACGACCCTTACGGACAGTTGCGTTACGAGGGCGAGCATCTGCCTCCCCTGGTGGTGCTGGACCATCAATATCACGCTCACGACGGCGCGCCCTACAGCGGGAACGTGATCTATCTGAGCACCTTCTCCAAGATCCTGGCGCCGGGGTTGCGCTTGGGATGGGTGATCGCTCCCAAGGAGATCATTCACAAGCTGGTGCAAGCCAAGCAAGGCGCGGATCTGCACACCAGCACGTTCAACCAGATGGTCGCCTATGAAGTCGCGCGAGGGGGATTCTTGGATAGGCATGTGCGCGTGATCCGCGAGGTCTATCGCGCGCGGCGCGACGCCATGCTAAGCGCTATGGCGCGCTATTTCCCCGACGAGGTGCGCTGGACCCGCCCTCAAGGGGGGCTCTTCTTATGGGTAGTGCTGCCGGAGTCCGTGAGCGCTGTCCAAGTCTTGCAAGAGGCCATCAAGGAGCGCGTTGCGTTCGTTCCCGGTGCTTCTTTCTACCCCGATGGCTCCGGCCAGAACACGCTGCGCCTGAACTTCTCCAACGCCACCCCCGAGAAGATCGAAGAGGGGATTCGGCGCCTGGGCAAGGTGCTTAAGAGCTTCTTGCCCTCGACCGATCGCTCGCGCGTGGAGATCTGATGCTCATCAGGCTTTTTGTTGATAGAGTGCATTCCCGAATTTGAGGATGCTCATAATCCCCGAGCGCGCTCTCGATTAGACTGAAAATCTATGGAGGAGAGAAGCGCTCAGCTCTTTGTGGGCTTGCCCCCAGAGAAGATCGAAGTGATTCGATCGGCGGCTCACCTGCTGGAGTATCCGGAGGGGAGCCGGATCTATGCGCAGGGGGACTCGGCCGAGGGGCTCTATGGCCTATGGCAAGGGGTGGTGAAAGAGATCTCGCTCGATGGTCGAGGGCATCTGCGTTGGCTGAGGCTGCTGGGGGCGGGGGAGCTTCTGGGCAGTGGGGAGGTCCTGTGCGCGGTGCCGCAGTCCCACACGGCGATTGCGCTTCGACGGAGCCAGCTCTTCTGGCTCTCTCAAGAAGACTTCAGAGCGATGGCTCGCGAGCACGCCGAGGTGGCGCTCTGGGTGGCTAGGCATATGGCGCAGCAGCTCTGTCGCTTGCGCACCGCGCTGGCGCAGCGTGCTTACACCGAGAGCGCGGTGCGCCTGACCGAGGCGCTGCGGCGCGTGGCTCAGGAGTTTGGGACGGTGACCGAGCACGGGTGTCTGATCGATTTAGATCTGTCGCGCGACGAGTGGGCGGCCTTGGTGGGCATCGCGCCGGAGACCGTCAGCCGGGTGCTCCATCAGTTGGCCGAGCGCGGCGTGATCGAGCTGCAGGGCCGGCGTATTCTTCTGAAGAGCGCCGTCCTCTCTGGCTGATTGCGCCTCTAGCGCGCGAAGAGCCGATCGCGCTGCGCGCGGATCTGCTCGCAGGACGTTGCGTTGCTCACTCGCGTCGAGCGGAAGAAGCTGTTATTGGGATTGGGATCGGGGAACGTGGGGTTAGGGTTGAGAAAGATCGAGTTGGTCGCCCCGATGATCACCTGTTCCGATCCCCACTCGACCAAGCCGTCTAATGTGGTGCTGGACGTAAGCCGTCCGCGCAGGACGTTCCAATCGCGCTGGATGACGTAGATCTCGCCGCTGAGAATGCCGACGACCGTGATCTGCAGGGTCATGCCGGGGTTGCCATCGCCGTCTTGATCGAAGATGCGCGGGTCTTTGGGATCGGTGGGCAAAGAGTCTCTGACGGGGTCTTGCAGGCGCACGCCCCGTAAGTACGTCGTGCGCGGCTGCACAAAGTTCAGCGTTCTGAGATCAAACTGCGCTGACTTGATATCCACTCCCAGCGCGTTGACGAACTTTTCGGGAAATTTAAGCTGCACCAGCGGGGTTCCGCTGTCGAATTCCAGTGCACACGTCTGGGCTTCCAGCGTCACCGCTTCGCCATTCTGCTTGATGATGACGCGCTGAATTGAGATCGTCTGCTGGCGCACGCGCCCCGCGAAGGGCACCTCACTCAGCTGCGAGCTGACGACCAACTGCGCCCAGACCCCAGAGATGTCTACCGGCTGTACTACAGCCGTGAACGATACCAAGAGAACTAAACTCATCGCGAGCACGACGATGCGCATCCTCAACCCTCCTACTCTTATGACCGCTCTTTGATCTTAACGCATGACGAGCATGAGCACAACGCCCGTACCAGATTCTAATGATCCAAGAGCTTTTCCGATGAGTGTCCCTTCGCATTCGCTGGGGCGAGCGCAGCGCATAGCGTGTCCTATAAGCGATGACGTCGTCAAGAGATCGCCGGGGCGGATGGGGCCGCTCTCGGTCGTAGCTTTGACCGGCACCACGCCAGCGAGCGCCAGCGTTGGAGA